>CAYZFR010000007.1:0-4249 GCA_964477875.1 uncultured Myxococcales bacterium | reverse complement strand
CCGGCGCTTCGACGCCGGTCTTTTCGTCCGTAGGGCGCTTCGTTTCTTCGTCCTCGTCGCCGCCGGCAGCAGGTTTGATGATGGTCTCGGTGGGCAGGCCTGGACCATCGTTTTCCGCCTTCCGCATCTCGCTCCGCATCTGAAGCCGGTAGGCGGCCAGCGGTCCGACTTTTCGGTCCCAGTCGATGGCGGCCCGGTACTCCAACGAGGTTCCGTAGAAGCGGTTCACGAACTCTTCGCGCTCCTCCATCTTCCGCTCGAATATCTTCCGGAAGTCGTCCGGACCCCGGATGATGTAGGGCGTCAGGATCAAGATCAGGTTCACCTTGGAGACGGTCTTCTGCTGCCGCTTGAACAGAAAGCCGAGGAGCGGAATGTCACCGAACAGGGGAACCTTGGATTCGTCTCGGGTCTCTCGGTCCCGGACCAGGCCGCCGATCACGACGCTGTCTTGGTTGCGGACCACCACCACCGTCTGGGCCGAGCGATTGGAGGTGATGACCTGGCCCGTCACCTGGTCGATGCCCGCCACGTCCGACAGCTCCTGCTCGATCTCCAAGCGGACGTAGTCCTCGTCGTTGATCTGAGGGCGCAGCTTCAGGGTCAGTCCGATGTCTTCGCGGTTGAAGCTCACCGAGCCCAGGCCGAGGCCACCGAGGTTACCCGCTGCCCCGAGGCCGCCCGCGCCGCCCGCGGCGCCGCCTGCCAGGTTGCCGAGGCCGCCCAAGGTGAGGCCGGAGGGGAAGGGCCGCTGCTCGTTGACCTGGATCTCGGCCTCTTCGTTGTCGACCGTCAGCAGGTGGGGCGTGGACACGACGTTGACGTCGTTCTCGCTCTGGAGCGCGTTGATCACCGCGCCCAAGGCCGGGATGCCGCCTTGAATGATGTCCTCGGTCCCTTCCAGGGTCGGACCCCGGATGGAGCCCGCCGCGCCGAGTAGGGTGGCCAAGGTCAGAGGGTTGGCGGAGGCGGCGAGGGCGTTGAGCTCTTGGGTAGGATTGCTCCCGAAGAGGACCGGGGACTGCTCGCCGCCGATGGTCGGGGCGGCGCCGCCGTACCAGCTGACGCCCAGGGTGCGGTCGTTGCTGGTCGAGACCTCCATGATCACGGCCTCCACGAAGACCTGGAAGCGTGGCACGTCGAGCTGGGCAATGACCCGCTGCATGGAGGCGAAGTCGCTCTTGGACGCGGTGATGACGAGACTGTTGGTCGCGCTGTCGGCGGTCACCCGAACTTCGCCCTGAAAAAGAGCGGCGCTCCCACCGCCTGTGTTGTTGGCGTTGTTGGCGGCGGCCCGGCGGCGTTGGGCCGGAGTCTGGCCCTGGGCCTGGTTACCGGTGCCCTGGGCCAAGGAAGCGAGGGTGGAGGAGATCTCCTCCGCGTCTGCGTGGCGTAGCCGCACCACGTGGATCTGGCCCTGGGTTCCGTCCTCGGGCACGTCGAGCTCGCTCATCAAAGCGAGGATCTGCTTCAGGGCCTGCTCGGAGGCGATGATGATGAGCTTGTTGGTCCGGTCGTCGGACAGGATCTTCGACACCGAAAGGGGGCCGGTGGCCGGGCCCTCCTCCGTGGCACTGGCGGCGGGCTGAGCTTCTTGGTCCTGCTGCTTGGCGCTGGCGTTGGTCCGGCGCGGCGTCGGGGCCCTCGTGGTCGCGGTGTCGGGCTCGAAGATCTGGGTGAGCTTCTCCGCTACTTCAGAGGCCGAGGCATACTGGACCGGAACCACGTGCACCTGCTCCAGGGCCCCCGGTTTGTCGATCTCCTGGAGGATGCGCTCCAGCTTCTTCACGATGGGACCGAAGTCGGTGATGATGACGGCGCCGCTCCCCTCCAGGGGATAGATCTGGCCCCCGGGTGCGCTCTTGAATGGGTTGAGCTTGTTCACCACGTTGGCCACGTCGCCGTAGCGAACCCGGACGATCTTGGTGATGATCTTGTCCTCGAGGGGGTAGTTCTCTTCGCTGCCGTAGAGCTCCGCGTTCTGCCGGATGGCGGCGGTGGCCTGAATGAGCTTGTAGTAGGAGCCGACCTTCGTCACCGTGATGTCCTGCGCCTCCAGCGCCGACAGGAAGGCCCGCCAGATCTCGTTGCGGCTCACTGGGTAGTTGGTCAGAATCTCGAAATCCTGGCTTCGGATCTTCTGGGTGAGGATGAAGTTCTTGCAGGTTATCTTGCTGATCGTCTTGACGAGCTTCTGGACGTCGTCGGGTCCAAAGTTGAAGGTGCGCCGGCCCTTCATGGGGGTGCAGCTCTCGTCTTCGAGTTGCTGGCGCAGGCGGGACACCGCGTCCTCGGTGTCCTCTTTAACGTCGTCTTCCTCGGCCTTCTCTTCCTCGTCTCCCCTCACCGCCGGTACGCGCTTCTTGGCCGCTGCCTCCAAGCGTTTGCGGCGCCTCTCCTGGAGCTCTTTCAGTCGGTCCTCGGTCCGAGGCACGACCTGGACTGGAGAGGGCGGACGCTCGCTCTCGGACCGGAACTGAACTTCGCCCTGGGGGACGGCGAGCGGCAGGTTCGGCCTTCCTTGGAGCTCGATCGGGGGCTTTCGGCCCCGTTTTTTCTTCCCTTCTTCCTCTGGCTCCTGAGCGCGGGCCCAGGAGTTGGCGACCAGGAGGAGGCTGGACAGAGTCAGGATGAGGAGGCGCATGTCGGGGTCTAGCGAATCGAGTAGGACAAGGACTTGGCCTTGCCGCGACGGAGGAGGTCGACCGAAATCGAGGAGGCGTCCTTGAGCTTGCTGTAGATCTCGAGAGCCTTGTCCGGTGAGTTGAGCTCATAGCCGTTGATCTGCTGAACGACGTCGCCGTTCTTGATGCCGATCTTGGCGTAGAGACTATTGGGGCGGATGGAGAAGAGCTTGAAGCCGTTCGCCTTGCCGTCCTTGAAGCTCGGAACGATGCGGGCCTGGGTGGCGAGCTTGTTCAGGTTGGAGAGGACGTTGTCGATCTCCTCTCGGGCGATTACGTACTCGCCGTCGCCGGTCTTCTGAACGTTCTTGCCCAGCTCTTCATCGTCTTTATCGTCGTCCTTCTCGACCGCCACCGGACGGGTGGGACGTTTGGCGTCGTCGTCGAGGGACAGATACTCGCAGCGGTTGTCCTTTTCCACGTAGGCGGTGCGGATGCCGACCCGGCGCAGCTTGACCTCTCCCGCTTCGTCGACGGGCTCGTTGATCCGGACCAGGGTCGCGACCTTGCTGCTCTCGTCGTAGAAGGCGACCGCGGACTCCTCGGGAATGGTGGAGTAGAAGACCGCCACCAGCTTCTCGGGGATGCGGGACTCCTGGCAACTGTTGGTGTCGAAGCTGCCCGGGTCCTGGTCTTCCTCTTCGGCCGCCTGCTCCGCGTCCTTCCGGGCCTCTTCGGCTTGGATGGCGGCCAGATCCTCTCGCATCGCTTTCATGACGTTCCGCTCGAGGAAGGCGCGCATTTCCACCGGGGCTTTCGTCTTCTCGCTGGCGGCGTCACCTTCCACCGACAGGGCCGCCAGCTGCTGCTTTGGCGGGACCCTGACCCAGCGCGCCATGAACGCGTTGGCGGTCTGGGCGAGGAGCAGAGCACCCAAGAACAGGACGAGGAGGATGAAGGTCCAAAAGTAGTTCTTGAAGTAGCCGTCGACCACGATGCCTCATGCTGTTGGGAGCATACCCCGTGCCAACTGCGGGCAGCCGCCGATCGGGTGCGTGGCCCTGATCCGGCCCAAGACCGTTCGAGCTGGCCTGTCACTTTGACAGGCTGCGGGCTCCGGGCTGACAGCTTGTCCATGTGCGGTCGCTACGCCCTCAGCCTGTCCCCCGAGGCCGTGGAGGCGATGCTTCAGGACTTCCCCTTGCCGGACCTGCGGGGAGGAGCCATGCCGCTGCCGCGCTACAACGTCGCGCCCACCCAGCCCGTCCTCACGCTCGGACCTGGCGCTGGTTTCTGGGCTCGGTGGGGCATCGAGCGGAAGGACCGTCTCCAGGTCAACGCCCGCTCGGAGAAGATCGGACCGCGGAGCAACCGCTGCCTGATCGTGGCCGACGGCTTCTACGAGTGGAGGCGGGAGGGGAGGAGCCGCCGGCCGTTCCATTTCGGCCCCAAGGAGGGTGGCCTGTGGGCCTTCGGGGGCCTGCACGAGAAGGGCTCGGTCGTGATCTTGACGACCCGGCCCAACGCGCTCGTCGAGCCTCTTCACGATCGGATGCCGGTCATCCTGGATCGCCGAGACTGGGCCGGGTGGTTGGACCCCGACCAGACCCAGGTGGCTCCTCGGC
>CAYZFR010000006.1:7057-41066 GCA_964477875.1 uncultured Myxococcales bacterium | reverse complement strand
CGACTCGGCCCAAGCCGTCGCCGCCGCCAGGCTCTCTTCGCTGGTCTGCTCGGCCCGTATGACCTCCAGCAGCTTCATGACCGGAGGCGGGTTGAAGAAGTGCAATCCCAGCACCCGCTCCGGGTGTGGAGTCGCAGCGGCGATCTCGGTGACCGAGAGAGAAGAGGTGTTGGTGCCGTAGATGGCGTCCGGGGACCGGGCGCCGAGCTCGGCGGACAGCTTCTTCTTGAGCTGTAGGTTCTCGGGCACGGCTTCGACGATGAGCTGAACCCTCTCCACCGCTGGGTCGGACGTGAAGGTGATGCGGCCCTCGGCCTCCTCGGCGGCCTCGGACGCGATCTTGCCCCTCTCGACCGCCTTGGCGAGGGAACGGTCGATCAGGGCCCTTGCCTTCTCGAGCTGAACGGCATCGACGTCGCTGAGCTGAACGCAGGCGCCGGTCTTGGCGGCGACTTCGGCGATGCCGGCCCCCATGGTGCCGGCTCCGACGACCAGGATCTCCTTCATGTCCTTCACGATTTCTTCTTCGCCTTTCGCTCCAAAAAGCGGGTCATGCGATCCACCTTGTCTTGGGACTCGAAGGCCACCGCCTGAGCGAGCACGTCCACCGTCTCGAAGCTCGGGTCGCTGCGACCGGCGGCGTTCAGGGCCATCTTGCTCAGCTGCACGGCGAGAGGGCCCTGCTGGGCAATGCCGCTCGCGATCTCTCGCGCCGTACTTCCAACCTGGTCGTCGGGCACGACGCGGTTGACGAGTCCGATGGCGAGGGCCTCCTTCGCGTCGACGCGGCGGCCGGTCAGGATCAGCTCCTTGGCCCGGCCCAGGCCGACGAGCTTGGGGAGGCGCTGGATCGCGCCCGCGCCTGGAAGGATTCCGAGCCCCACCTCGGGCTGGCCGAAGATGGCGCCCTCCCCTGCCACCCTGAGATCGCAGCACATGGCGAGTTCACAGCCGCCGCCGAGAGCGTAGCCGCGGACCGCGGCCACCGAGGGGAGCCGATGCTCCTCCAGGCGGCGGAAGAGTCCGGCGTTGATGCGATTCAGGGCGTCCTGCACGCCCCGGTCCCGAAGCTCCGAGATGTCGGCGCCGGCGGCGAAGGCTTTCTCGCTGCTGCTCTCCAAGATCAGCGCCCGCAGATCGGGCATCTCGTTCATCTCGTCGAGGACCTGGTGCATCTCTCGCACCATGGCCGCGTCGATGGCGTTGCGGACATGAGGACGGTCGAGGGTGATGATCCCCAAGAAGCCGTGCTCGCCGGCCTCCTGCCGGGTGAAGCGAAGCGTCTCGTAGCTCATGCGTCCTTCGCCGGCTCGATGGTCTCGACCAGGGTCAGCACGTCGTAAGCCGCGACGACCTCACCGTCCTCCCGGACGACTTGGGTATCCCACATGACCTCGCCGTAGCCCTTGTCGATGCGCAGCGACTTCTGTTTGCAGGTGAACTCCACGTGGAGGACGTCGCCCGGGTAGACCGGCGTCGTGAAGCGGCAGCGGTCCAGGCCGTAGTTGGCCAAGACCGGCCCCGGGTCGGGCTGCACGAACAGCCCCGCCGCCATGGACACGATGAAGTAGCCGTGAGCCACCCGCCCGTCGAAGAGCGGGTTCGCGGCGGCGGCCTCTTCGTCCATGTGGGCGTAGAAGTAGTCGCCCGACAGATCGGCGAAGCGCTCGATGTCTTGGAGGGTGATCGTGCGACGCTCGGTCACCACCGAGTCGCCGATCTCGAGATCATCGAACTTCAACCGGAAGGGGTGGCCCTTGTCGGTCTGCCGGGCGCTGCCGTCGACCCAGGTCCCGCTGACCGCGGTCAGCATGTCCGGCGAGCCCTGAATGGCGGTCCGCTGCAGGTAGTGCATCACGCCCCGCATGCCGCCTAGCTCCTCCCCGCCGCCTGCTCGGCCGGGGCCGCCGTGAACCAGGTGCGGCAGCGGCGAGCCGTGCCCGGTCGAGCTTTTGCCGCAGGCCTCGTCCACCACCAGCACTCGGCCGTTGTAGGCCGCCATACCGAGGACGAGCTCTCGGCCCTCGTCCTTGGATCGAGCGAAGACCGACGACACCAGGCTGCCGCCGCCCATCCGGACCACCTCGATGGCCTCGTCGAGGCCGTCGTAGGGCACGATGCTGCTAACCGGCCCGAAGGCCTCCACCGTGTTGACGGCGGCGTCGGGCTTCTTGGCTGCCCCGCCTTCGACCACGAACAGAGTCGGGGCCACGAAGGCACCGACGTCGGGTTTGGCGTCGACGAGCTCGGGCATGGAGCTACCGAGCAGCATGTTCGACCCGCTTCGGAGGGCCTCGATGGCCTTCCGCACCTCGTCGGTCTGGCCGCGCGAAGCGAGCGGTCCCATCTTGACCCCCTCGGAGCGGGGGTTGCCGACCGGCACCTTCTGCAGGCGAGCCTGCAGAGCCTTGGCGAAGTCTTCGACCATGGAGCTGGGAACGATGGCGCGGCGAATGGCGGTGCACTTCTGCCCCGCCTTGGTGCACATCTCTCGGGCCACCTCTTTGACGAACAGATCGAACTCCGGCGTGCCGGGGGCCGAAGACGGCGCGAGGACCGACGAGTTCAAGGAGTCGGCCTCGGCCGTGAAGTGGACCGAGCGCTCGGTGACGCAGGGGTGAGCCCGGAGCTTCGCCGCCGTCCAGGCCGAGCCTGTGAAGCCCACCATGTCCTGGCCGTCCATGTGGTCCATGATGTCGCCGACGCTGCCGCAGATGAGCTGAAGCGCCCCCTCGGGCAGAATGTCGGCGGCCACGATCTCGCGCACGCAGGCCTCGGCCAGGAACGCGGTCGGGGTGGCCGGCTTGGTGACGACCGGAACCCCGGCCAGGATGGAGGGCGCCAGCTTCTCGAGCATGCCCCACACCGGAAAATTGAAGGCGTTGATGTGGAGCGCCACCCCATGTCGGGGAACCTGGATGTGAAAGCCTCGGAAGCTGCCGTCCTTGGAGAAGGACTCGGGCGGCCCGTCGACCAGGAAGCGGGCGTTCGGCAGCTCGCGCCGACCCTTGGAACCGTAGGTGAAGAGGACACCGAGTCCGCCGTCGATGTCGATCCAGGAGTCGGTCTTGGTGCAGCCAGTAGCACTCGACAACGCGTACAGGTCGGCCTTCTTCTCGGTCAGGTGGAGGGCGAGGTGCTTCAGCATCAAGGCCCTTTCGTGGAAAGTGTGCTTGCGCAGATTGGGTCCACCGACGCTTCGGGCGAAGTGGAGGACTTCGCCGAAGTCGTGCCTCAGGCCGGGAAGGGTCGCGACGTCCTCGTCGGTGGTGGCGTCTTTGAGAACGCGGGGTTCACCGGTACCGGTGACCCATCGTCCGCCGAGGTAGCTCTGCAGCGTGCGCATGCAGAGGTTGAAACGTCATTGAGCGTCGAAGTCCAGGACGACGCGGTCGGTGATGGGGCGAGACTGACAGGCCAGGACGAACCCCGCCTCCAGCTCCCAGGCTTCCAAGCTGTAATTGGTGGCCATGTCGACCTCTCCCTCGACCAGCCGGCAGCGACAGGTGCAGCACATGCCGCCGGCGCAGGAGTAGGGCACATCGACGCCTTGGCGCGCCGCGGCAGAGACGACGTCCTCCTCGGGGAGGACGGTGAGCACTCGGTGCGTTCCGTCGAGGATGGCCTCGACGGTCCGTCCCTGTCCTTCGGCCTGGGATGCCTTCGGCCTGGGCTCGGAGCTAGAGGCCGGCGTGAAGCGCTCGGCGCGAACCCTGTCGGCGTCGACGCCGAGCTCGGTCAGCCCTCTCTCCACCGCGTCGATCATGTCGCCGGGGCCACAGACGTAGGCCACGTCGACCGACTCCGGCCGAAAGTGGTTCTGCGCGGCCAAGGCCTTCACCTTGCCGGCGTCGAGGCGGCCCTGCGTGAGCTCGACATCGGTCGTCTCTCGGCTGAACAGATGCAGGGTCCGAAACCGCTCCATGTACCGGTCCTTCAGATCGGCCAGCTCCTCCAAAAACATGACCTCGGCCGTCATCTTGTTGCCGTAGAAGAGCGTAAAGCGGTCGTCGGCCCGCCGGCTCAGAACCGACTTGGCGATCGAGAGGATGGGGGTGATGCCGCTCCCGGCCGCAAAGCCGACGTGGTGGACGCCTTCGGTTTCGGGCGTGAACCAGCTGAACTTTCCCTGGGGTGGCATGACCTGGAGCGTCTGCCCGACCCGGATCTGCTCGCAGGCGTAGGTCGAGAATACGCCGTCGGGCACCTTCTTGATGCCGACCCGGAGCAAGCCCTCGTCGAGGCCGGCGCAGATCGAATAGGGCCGGCGAACGTCCTGGCCATCGATGTTGGCGCGCAGGGTCAGATACTGGCCCGGTGAGAAGCGCCAGGCCTCGTCGTCGGGCGCGGCCAGCGAGATGGACACCGCGTTGTGGGTCTCGGGTCGAACGTCGACCACCTTCAGCTCTTCGAACTTGCTCATGGGTCTCAGTGGCACTTGAAATGGTCGAAAGGTTCCTTGCACGCCGTGCAGCGGTACAGGGCCTTGCACGGGGTAGAGCCGTGCTCGCTGATTCGCTCGGTTTCGGTGGAGTCACACAGCGGACAGGCGACGATGCGCTCCTCGAACATTTGCAGGACGGGGAGGCCGGAGTCGCCGGCGGCGCGGACCGGCGGGGCGATCCCGGCCGCCTTCAGCTTGCGTCGGCCCTCTTCGGTGATCCAGTCGGTGGTCCAGGGCGGCGAGCGCACGAAGACCGCGAAGGCCGCCTCCAGCCCCGCGCCGGCGAGGGCCTTTTCGACGTTCTGATGTATGAACTCGGTGGCCGGGCAGCCCGAATAGGTCGGAGTCAGGTTCACGCGGAGACCGTCGTCGGTCCGCTCCACCCCCCGGACCATGCCGAGCTCACCGATGGTCAGCATGGGCAGCTCGGGATCCGGGACTTCTTCGACTACCCGGCGCGCGCGCTCCAGCTCCATGTCGAGGACGGTCGCCATCGGCATCACCAGGTCATGTTCGGGTAGGTGCGCTGCATGTACTGCAGGTCGGTCAACAGATGCCCGAGGTTTTCGGAGTGGACGCCCCTGCGCCCGCCGGTCTGGGCCCAGTCCTTCTCGGGAGCCTTCAGCGTGGCCTCCTCGAGGGTGCTGGCCAAGAGCCTGTCGTACTCGTCTCGCAGCGCTCGGGGGTCGGGAGCAACGCCGGCTTCGATCATGCGCGCCACGAGCTCATCGACCTCGAACAGCTCGCCTCGATAGGGCCACAGCGTGTCCACCGCGTCCTGAGCCCGCTGGTGAGACTCTTCGGTCCCGTCGCCGAGACGGAGCACCCACTCACGGGCGTGGCGCACGTGGTAGGCCGACTCCTTGACCGCCTGTCCCGCCGCGCCGGCCAGCGTCTCGTCCTTGCTCTGCTGGGCGGCCCGCCAAAAAGGCAGCATGAAGCCAGAGAACAGCAGCTGCCGCACCATCGCGTGGGCAAAGTCTTCGTTGGGCTGCTCGACGAGCTTCACGTTGAGGTACTCGTGCTCGTAGCGCGCGAGGGCGATCTCGTCCTCGTTGGTGTCGCCCCGCACCTCGGCCACCCGGGCGAAGAGGGTTCGGGACTGACCGAGCAGGTCGAGGGCCACGTTGGCAAAGCTCAGCTCCTCTTCCAGGGTCGGGGAGCGGCTGCACCACTCGGACACCCGCTGCCCGAGGATGAGGTGGTCGTCGGCGATGCGCAGCAGATAGTCGGCCTCGGCCGCCATCACATGTGCCCCACTTCGTCGGGCACCTCGTAGAAGGTCGGGTGGCGATAGACCTTGGATTCGCTGGGATCGAAGAGCTCGCCCTTGTCGTGGGGGTCCGAGGCGACGATGTCCTTGGCCTTGACGACCCAGATGCTGACGCCTTCGTTGCGGCGGGTATAGACGTCCCGGGCCGCCTGAATGGCCATCTCGGCGTCGGGCGCGTGCAGCGAGCCGAAGTGCTTGTGGGCGACGCCATTGCGAGCCCGGATGAAGACCTCCCACAGAGGCGAGTCGGGGGTGCTCACGTCAGGCCACCTTGCTTTCGCCCGCAGCGGCTTCGGCCTTGCGCTGCCGTCTGGCGGCGAAGGCGGCTGCCGCCTCACGGACCCAGGCGCCTTCGGCGTGGGCCTTGTTGCGCTGCCGCATACGGCGACGGTTCTCGGGTCCCCGGCCCTTGACCACGTTCCAGAACTCGTCCCAGTCGATCTCGCCGAAGTCGTAGCCGTTCTTCTCTTCGTTCCACCGCAGCTCGGGGTCGGGCACCTTCAGGCCCAGATAGTCGGCCTGGGGCACGGTGGCGTCGACGAACTTCTGGCGGAGCTCGTCGTTGGTGAAGCGCTTGATCCGCCACTTCATCGACTTGTCGGTGTTCTGACTGTCGCTGTCGTGGGGCCCAAACATCATGAGGGACGGCCACCAGTAGCGGTTCAGCGCGTCCTGGGCCATGCGCCGTTGCTCTGGTGTCCCCTTCGCGAGGGTGCACATGATCTCGTAGCCCTGGCGCTGATGAAAGCTCTCTTCCTTGCAGACCCGAATCATGGCCCGGCTGTAGGGGCCATAGGAGCAGCGGCACAGCGGGATCTGGTTCATGATCGCAGCCCCGTCCACGAGCCAGCCAATCGCGCCGATGTCGGCCCAAGTGAGGGCCGGGTAGTTGAAGATGGAGCTGTACTTGGCGGTGCCGTCGAGGAGCTGGTCGACCAGCTTTTCTCGGCTCACACCCAGCGTCTCGGCGGCGGCGTACAGATAGAGGCCGTGGCCGCCCTCGTCCTGGACCTTGGCCAGGAGCGCGATCTTGCGCCGAAGGGTCGGGGCCCGGGAGATCCAGTTGCCCTCGGGCAGCATGCCCACGATCTCGGAGTGAGCGTGCTGGGCGATCTGCCGGACTAGCGTCTTCCGGTAGCCGGCGGGCATGGGGTCCTTCGGCTCGATCTTCTCTTCCGCGTCGATGCGCCGCTGAAAGGCCTCCAGAAAAGCCTCGTCCTCGTGGGTCTTGCCGTCGGCGCCGATCAGCCCCTGCGCGTACATGCCCCTATAAAGAGTTACAAACACAGAAAAATCAAGCGTACTTCGTAATCCGAACCCCAAGGCTTGCTTCGCTAGGCGCGAGAATCCACGTTTCCCAGGTGCGTTGGGTCGCGCTCACAGGCCTGCTGGCCGCCTGCAGCGCCGATTTGGCGCCCGATCGGGCCAAGAGGTCAGGGTCCAACCCGAGCTCACCGGTCGAGCTTCGCCGCGGGGCCGGGGTCGACCGGCCCATTCCGCCT
Organism: uncultured Myxococcales bacterium; assembly: GCA_964477875.1. Lineage (GTDB taxonomy): Bacteria > Myxococcota > Kuafuiibacteriia > Kuafuiibacteriales > Kuafuiibacteriaceae > Kuafuiihalomonas. Next base: position 33,847 of record CAYZFR010000006.1, on the reverse strand, counting down.
CCGCCGGCCCGCATCGGCCGGCTGACCCGACAGGAGCTCGACGCGCCCGCCCGCCGCTGGCTCGACCCGCTGCCCGCCGACTGGCCGGCGCTGCCCAAGGAGCCGACCGACACCGGCTTCTCCACCGGCATGGGACGGGCCTCGGTCGGAGAATCCGAAGCCGTCGCCCTCGAGAAGCGGGCACGCATCCTGGCCCAGGCCGTGGCGCCGCCGGTCTGCGACGCCGCCTGCATCCGCCAGCATGGGCGCCGGGCTTTTCGACGCCCGCTGCGACCGACCGAAGTCGAGGCTCTTTCGTCGATGAACCTCTCGGGAGGGCCCGAGGCGGTCTTCGGGGCGCTCTTCCAGTCGCCTCATTTTCTGTTCCACGTCGAGCTGCCTGCGGGCGACGGACGTTTGGACGACCACGCGCGGGCCGCCATGCTCGCCTACGGCCTGTGGGCGGAGCCGCCCGACGCGGTGTTGGCCGGAGCCGCAGACCGAAGCGAGCTCGACCCGAGCTCCGAGGTGCTGAGGCTTCAGGCCGACCCGCGCTATCGGGCCCAGCTCGTGCGCTTCGCCTGGGAGTGGCTGGGGCTGGACAGGTTGGCCCAGGCCGTCCGCGACCCGGCGCGCCACCCCGACTACAGCCGGGCTCGGCTCGCCGACGATGCGCGGGCCTGGCTCGGGACGTGGGCCCTTCAGCCGAGCCTGCAGGCGCTCTTGCTGGGTGACTGGGACCTCCCCGAGGACGGGCCGCGGGCTGGGATCCTGACCCACCCCGCGTTTCTAGCCGCCTTCGCGAACGCCGAAGCGACCTCTCCCACGCGGCGGGGCCTGGCCATCATGGAGCGGCTGTTGTGCGAGGAGCTCGGCGCGCCGCTGCCCGGAGAGGTCGACATGAGCCTCCCGCCGCCCGCCGCCGGCCTCACCACCCGGGCCCGCTTCGAGGCCCACGCGACCGACCCACTCTGCCGCAGCTGTCATGCACGCTTCGATCCCATGGGCTTCGCGCTCGAGGGCTTCGATCAAGTGGGCCGTTGGCGCACCGAAGACAACGGCGTGCCTATCGACGCCTCGGGCGCCCTCGTGACCGCGAAGAGCGAGACGCCGGTGGAGGGCGCGGTCGAGCTCGCCACCGCGCTCGCCGCGTCGCCCTCCGCGCAGCGCTGCCTGGTGCGCCAAGTGTTTCGCTGGTTCGTGCGCCGCGATCCTCGGCCGATAGAGGCCCCACTGCTGGACGCCTGGGCCAACCAGGTCGCCGAGGGGGCCGGCATCGACGCGCTCGTCGCCCAGATGATGACCCACCCGCTCCAAGGGGCGCGAAGCCCGTGAGCCTTCGCTTCGATAGAAGAAGCCTCCTGGCCGGCGCGGCCGGTCTTCTGGGGGGCGGGCTCCTCCATCGGGCCGTTCGGGCCGAAGAGGTCGGCGCACCTCGACGCCTCGTCATTCTCTTCACGCCGAATGGAACGCTGCGAAACGAGTTCTGGCCGCGCGGCTCGTTCTCCCGGCCCGACGAGGGCCTCGTCGAGGTCCCGGCCTCGCCCCGCGCGTGGACCGACTTCGAACTGGGTCCCCTGATGGCTCCCATGGCCGCGCACAAGCCCGACACCACGATCATCTGGGGTCCCGGGCTGCCGCCAGACCAGTTCGTCGAAGGTTCTTTCCCCGACGGCACGGCGCACGCCGACCTCGTCGACACAGATGCCTACCGGTCCCTCGACATCACCGACCACAAAAACTACATCCTCCTCACGGGACGCCTCCCTCTGGCGCACGATCTCGGCGACGGGCCTTCCTTGGACCAGGTCGTCGCTCAGGCCATCGGGACCCAGACCCTGCGCCAGTCCCTGGTCTCGTCCGGAACCTCCTATTTCCCGAATCGGCGGGGCTACCTGAGCTTCGATGGCCCGGGGGCGCCGGTACCGGCGCTGGTCGACCCCATCGACGCCCATCAGTTCATGTTCGGTGAATGGACCGGCGGGGCCCCAGTCCTCCAAACCTTGGCGCGACGTCGCAGTGTGCTCGACCACGTGGCCAAGGAGATCTCGACGTTGCACGCCCGCCTACCGGTCGCCCAACGGCCCAAGCTGGAGGCCCACTTCGGCAGCGTGCGTCGCCTGGAGGCGAGCCTCGAGCGGCTCTCGGAGGCCAAAGCCGCCTGCGTGCCCGGCGCGCCGACACCCGAGTCGGGCTATGTAGCGACGAACGAGGCCCACCTGGAGCTCATCGCGAGCAGCTTTGCCTGCGACCTGACTCGGGTCGCCTGTCATCAGTTCGCAATGAGCGGAGCGGACAGCGTGCAGGTCGACTGGCTCGAAGGCTTCGACATCGTCGGTGCCCACGGACTAGCGCACCAGAGCGCCGCCCTCGATCTCCCCGAGGGCATCGACGAGGCCGAGGCCAGGGCCCTGGTCGAAAGCCGACGGGCTCAATGGCGCGCCTTGAGTCTTCAGCACGCCGAGATGATCGCGCGCTTCCTCGACCGGCTGAAAAGCATCCCCGACGTCGACGGACGCACCGTCTTCGACAACACCCTCGTGCTGTGGATGCAGGAGATGGAAGAAGGCGATCACTGGGACCGCTCCCAGCTGCCCATCGTCTTCTTCGGGTCGGGAGGGGACCGCTTCCAGACCGGGCAGGTGCTGCGGACCAATCGCTGGGTCCCCTACAACGATCTCCTTCTCACGATCGCGCGAGGTTTCGGGGTCGAGCTCGAGCGTTTCGGCGATCCGCGCTTCGGGACCGGCGTTTCGGTTCCCCATCTGCTGCGGGGCTGAACGACGGGCGCTTCCGGGTTGCCCTGCAGCGCGTGGGCGGGTGGCGTCCCTTGCGTGAGCAGACTCGATGCTTCAGGCGGCGCGCCCCTGCTCTTGGACGGCGGGATGGGCCAGGAGCTGGCCAAGAGAGGGATCGACACGGCGTCGAATGGGCTGTGGTCGGCGCAGGCGCTGGTCGACCAGCCGGACGTCGTGGTGGCCGTTCATCGAGACTACATCGAGGCAGGGGCCGACGTGATCACGACCAACAGCTACGCCACGACCCGGCGGCGGCTCGAAGCCGGGGGCCAGGGGGACGGCTTCGCGCGCCTCAACCAGGCCGCGGGCGCCCTCGCCGTTCAGGCCCGGGACGCGGCGGGTCGGGACGTGGCCATCGTGGGCTCGCTGCCGCCGATCCACGGGAGCTACCGGCCGGACCGGGCCGGCGCTCTGGACGAGCTCGAGCCTTTGTACCGGGAGCAGGCCGAGGTGCTGGCGCCCTACGTCGACGGCTTCTTGTGCGAGACCATGTCCACCGCCTCGGAGGCGCTGGCGGCGTGCCGAGGGGCGGCGGCGACCGACAAGCCGGTGTGGGTGTCGTGGACGGTGGCCGACGATGGCAGCGGCCGACTCCGGAGCGGCGAGACGGTGCAGGACGCCGCCGGCCAGCTCGGCGACGCGGCGGCGCTCCTCCTGAACTGCTCGACGCCGGAGAGCGTCGAGGCCGCGCTGCCCGCCCTGGCCGCCATCGCCCGCGTGCCCTTCGGGGCCTACGCCAACGGCTTTCAGCCCATTCCGAGAGACTACGAGGTCGCTGACGGCAAGGATGTGCCCGACGCCCGAGCCGACCTCGATCCCGAGCAGTACGCGGCCCGCGCGGCCGGATGGCTCGACGCCGGAGCTCGGGTGATCGGCGGCTGCTGCGAAGTGGGCCCGAGCCACATCGCCCGGCTGCGCCGCCTCATCGGCGCGCGCCAAGAAGAGGTGAGCTGACCATGCGCGACATGCCGAAGTACGAAGACTTCTCGAGCTCCCGGGCCGCCTGGAAGTGGCGCGGGCAGGCTCGACCCGACTTCGCCGAGCCGCCCGGACCCGGGCAGGAATCGGTCTGGGACTACCCCCGCCCGCCGAGCCTGGAGGCGGTGGATGCGGTCCTGCGGGTTCAGGCTGGCGACACCATCGTGGCCGAGACCCGAAAAGGGATGCGGATCTGCGAGACCGCCAGCGCTCCGACCTACTATCTCCCCCTCGCCGACGTGCGGATGGACCTGCTCGAAGATCAGGGGCCGAGCTCGCTGTGCGAGTGGAAGGGCGTCGCCCACGTCTACCACGTCCGGGTCGGCGGCGTCCTGATCCGCGGCGCCGCCTGGCGCTACCCCGAGCCCTGGCCCGGCTTCGAGCCGGTGGCCGAAACGATGGCCTTCCACCCCAAGCACATCCGCTGCTTCATCGACGACGAAGAGGCCGGCGCCCAGCCCGGCGGCCTCTACGGCGGCTGGGTCACGTCCAAGCTCGCCGGGCCCATCAAGGGCGGCCCCGGCACCGGCGGCTGGTAAAGAGGTCGTCCCCGGCGGGACCGTCATGGATGCTCGGTGGGCTCTGGTCTCGAGACGTCTTCCGGACGGCCGAGGCCACCGAAGCGGCGGTGGAAGGCTTCGCCGGGAGGCGGGAGCGGTCCGTCTGGGGTGCGGTCTTCGGCGTCCAGCCAGGCTTCGCTGGCCGGAAGCAGCGCCCGATAGGCACCCTCGGCCACCTCGTGGGCCTCGGTGCCCGGCCAGGCCTCGGGGAGCAGATCCAGGGGTAGGCGCGGATCCCGCAGCACCAGGCGACGGTAGTCGTGAACGAGCAGGGTCCGGGCCGCCATCGCGTCCAGGGGCGCAAGCGAGGCACCCTCGGCCAATCGACGGAAGCGCTGCACGAAGCGCGCGTAGCGCTTGGCCACGGCATCCAGATCCCAGGCCTCCCGCACCGCCTTCTTCAGGGTCTCGTCGTCGGAGCGAACCGTGGAGTCGAAGACGAGCCCGCCCCCTTCGACTTCGGCCCCTCCGCCGGGTCGCGCCCACACCCGGCTGTCCAAGCGCCCGAAACCTGCGTTGCTCAAGGCGCTGACCCGGGCCGGCTCCGAGCTGCTCTCCAGCACCAGGGTCCAGCGACCGTCCCAGTTCGTGGCCAGCGGCCCGGCGTAGATCCGGCGGGCCGCCTCTTCGAAGGTCCGCCGCCCGGTGGCGGCGAGGCGATAGTAGCTCCGCCGTCCCACCTTGCGGCGCTCCAGCCATCCGTCGGCGGTGAGCCGGGACATCGCCGCGCCCAGGGTGCCGGCCTCGACGTTGAGCCGGCTGGACAGCGCCCGGATGACCCCGAGCCAGACCTCACCGCCCCGTGGAACGACCGCGTCTCCAAAGAAGGTGACGACGATCGACCATACCCGAAGCCGCCGTTCGTGCAGGTGACGCAGCAGATCGTCGAGCGGGTCGGTCGAGGACGTCGCCGCCTCCATCCCTCCATTGAAGCACGCCTGCCCCGGAGCGGGGAAAAAAGGCGGGCTCAGACATCTACGAAGCGCCCCGAAGACCGGACGTCCACCAGCACTTCGTCCCGCCGCTGAACGATGACGCCGCCGCTCGCCCAAGACGTGCCGAAGGGTCGCTTGCGCCACCAGCCCGTCGCCTCGCCGGGACTCCCCCACGCTCAGGACCGGCCCCTGAAGTGGGGAGCCCGCTTGTTCATGAAGGCATCGATCCCCTCGGCGTAGTCGGGGCTGCGGCCGGCCTCGTCCTGCAGTCGACGCTCCAGGTCGAGCTGAGCATCGAGCTCGTTGTGAGCCGCCGCCCGAAGCGCGCGCTTGGTCAGCTTCAGGCCGTGGGTCGGTCCCTGGGCGAGGCTCTTCACCAGCTCGAGACTGGTCTCGCCCAGGGCCTCGTCGTCGACCAGCTTCCAGATCAGGCCCCAAGCCTCGGCCTTCTCGGCCGACAGCGGCTCGCCGGTCAGGGCCAGACCCATCGCCCGCGCCGGTCCGAGGTGGCGAACCAACGACCAGGTCCCGCCCGAGTCTGGGATGAGGCCGATCTTGGAAAAAGCCTGGATGAACTTCGCCGACCGGGCGGCCAAGACCAGATCGCAAGCGAAGGCGATGTTCGCCCCTGCCCCCGCAGCTACGCCGTTCACGGCGCACACGACCGGCACCTCGATCGCCCGCAGCTTTCGGACCATCGGGTTGTACAAGCGCGCGATGGTTTCGCCGAGCCGAGGCGGGCCGTCCATCGTGGCCGGGTTCACGTCGCCGAGATCCTGGCCGACGCTGAAGGCCCGCCCGGCGCCGGTCAGGAGCAGCGCCCGGCAGTCGGGGTCGCCTGCGACCCGGTCGAGGCTCCGGTGAAAGGCGAGGTGCATTTCTTCATCGAAGGCGTTCAGCCTGTCGGGCCGGTTCAGGGTGATGATCCGGGCGTCGCCCTCGGACCTCAGCTCGATGGAATCGCTCATCGCGACCTAAGGAAGCACCGCCGGCGCGCCGGCGCCAGGCGGCGGAATGACTTGTCGCGTCAAATCGTCGCAGGCCGGCTTTGGAATTCCTTTCCTGACCTCGACGGGCGTGGTTCAAACCGACGGCCTGGCTTATGAGCACCTCGAGCCTCCCCGCCCACATCGACTGGAAGCGCGTCGCCCGCCTGGTGCTCGCCTCCCGGACGATGGACCACATCGAAGAGACCCGGCTCGTCCCGTCCAAGCAGGTGCTCTATCAGTTCTCGGCCCGTGGCCACGACCTGGCCCAGACCCTCCTCGGGCTCCAGCTCGACCACCCTCATGACGCGGTGGCCGGCTACTACCGCTCTCGACCTTCGCTCTTGGCCATGGGCCTGGACTTCGAGGACGCCCTGGCCGGGCCCCTCGGTCGCTCCGGTGGCTATTCGGGCGGAAGAGACATCGGCGTGGTCTGCAACTTTCCCCAGCTCGACAAGGTCAAGATGCTCCCCATGGCCGGGGGCGTCGGCTCCCAATATACGCCCGTCGCAGGCTGGGCCCAGTCGGTCGCTTACCGGGCCCGGGTGCTGAAGGATGCCGGAGCGGAAGGCGGCATCGGCGTGGCTCTGGGCGGCGACGGCTCGGTGGCCACCAACGGCTTTTGGTCCGCGCTCACCATGGCTACGACCCAGAAGCTACCTCTACTCCTGTTCATCGAGGACAACGGCTTCGGGATCTCGGTCCCTTCGGTCTTTCAGACGCCGGGCGGCAACATCGCCAAGAACCTAGGCAGCTTCGAGGGCCTACACATCATCGACGGCGATGGCACCGACCCCGTCGAGACCGCCCAGCTGATCACGGAAGCGGTGAAGACTACCCGGCGCTGGGCGGGGCCGGTGCTGTGCCGGCTCCAGGTCCCACGCCTCAACGGGCACTCGGCCCAGGACACCCAAGCCTACAAGCCCGAAGCTCTGGTGTCCGAAGAGCAGACCCGAGACCCCCTCCCCCGCCTCGAGAAAGCCCTCGTTCCTTCGGTGATGAGCGCCGAGGCGTGGGCGAAGCTGCAGACCGATGTCGAGAGGGAGGTCGAGGCCGCTTTGGAGCGGGCCCTGGCCAGACCCGAGCCGCCCCCCGAGGGCGTGCACCGCTTCGTGTTCACCGAGCGGAACGAGGACGGCCCCATCCTCCAGAAAGTCGGCGGGCTGTGGCCGAGCGGCCATGACTTCCCCGCCAGCAGCGAGACGCCTCGGCCCGAGGGCGCTCGGATCAACATGCTCACCGCAATCCGGCGGACGCTGGAGTCGGAGCTTCGCGACAATCCGAGGATGCTCCTATTCGGCGAGGACATCGGCCCCAAGGGCGGCGTCCACGGCGCGACCTTCGGGCTCCAGGAGAGCTTCGGCTTCGACCGGGTGTTCGACACCAGCCTCTCAGAGGAGGGGATCATCGGCCGAGCGGTGGGCCTGGCCTACGGCGGTCTGATGCCGGTGGCCGAGATCCAGTTTCGCAAGTACGCCGACCCGGCCCAGGAGCAGCTGAACGACTGCGGCACGATCCGCTGGCGGACCGAGAACCAGTGGGCGGCACCGGTCGTCGTCCGCATGCCGGGAGGCTTCGCCAAGTGCGGCGACCCCTGGCACTCCAAGTGCGACGAGGCCGCCTTCACCCACGCCGTAGGCTGGCGGGTGGCCTTTCCGAGCAACGCCGAGGACGCGGTGGGCCTGCTGCGAAGCGCCATGCGGGGCAACGACCCGACGATGTTCTTCGAGCACCGGATCCTCCTCGACGCCAAGTCGGCCCGCCGCCCCTACCCGGGCGACGAATACGTCCTGCCCTTCGGCCGGGCGAAGCGGCTTCGACCGGGCGAGCAGCTCACGGTGGTGTGCTGGGGCGCCATGGTGGCTCGAGTCGAGGAGGCGGTCGAAGCCGCGGGCGTCGACGCCGAGGTCTGGGACCTTCGGACCCTGGTGCCCTGGGACGAAGAAGCGATCCTGTCCTCGGCGGAGCGAACGGGTCGCTGCCTGGTCGTCCACGAGGACGTCATGACGGCCGGCTTCGGAGCCGAGGTCGCGGCCCGGGTGGCGAGCGAGTGCTTCTTGTCGCTGAAGGCGCCGGTGGACCGGCTGGCGGTCCGGGACGTCCCCCTGCCCTACAACCCCATTCTCCTGCAGTCCGTCTTGCCCTCGGTGCAAGAGCTGACGACGAAGATGCAGGAGCTGATCGAGTTCGCGTGACGCCATGAGCAAGGACCTCGTCGACATTTTGATCCCCGACGAACAAAAAGAGGGCACCGAGCTCGAGATGGGCACATGGCTCAAGAAGATCGGCGAGCCAGTGGACAAGGACGAGCCGGTAGCGGAGCTGGTGACCGACAAGGCGGTGGTCGAGATCCCCTCGCCAGCGAGCGGGGTCTTGAAGGAGATCTTGGTCGAGTCCGCGAGCAGCCTCGACTTCGAGGCCGTCCTCGGCCGGATCGCGGTCGGCGAGGCGCCGACCCGAGACCTGGGCAGCGGGCCCTCGACCGCCGGCGCCGAGGAGCTGGCGCCCCCTCCGACCCGGCGCCCCGGCAGCGTTCGGACCGATCGCCCGGTCCCCCACCCCGCGGTGCTTCGGCTGGCCGCCCGCCTCGACGTCGACGTCGACGGGCTGAACGGGAGCGGCCGCGACGGCCGGGTGACCGCCGGCGACGTGCGGCGCGCCAGAGGCCGAGCCCCGGGCCCACCGCTCCATCAGCCCCCTGCCCCGCCTCGCCCCGAGGGGCCGCCCATCGAGGGGCCGAGTCGAAGGGTGAAGCACGGCCCGATGCGAAAGAGCATCGCCCGAAACATGGCGGCCAGCCTCCAAACCGCGCCCCACGTCACCGCCGTCTTCTCTTGCGACATGAGCGCCGTCATCGCCCACCGCGCGGCGAACAAGGCCCGGTTCGCCGACGAAGGCGCGAATCTGACCTTCAGCGCCTACTTTCTGCAGGCCACGCTGGCGGGCATCCGCGAGGTTCCCGAGATCAACAGCCGCTGGCACGACGACGCGCTCGAAATCTTCGAGCACGTCCACGTCGGCGTGGGGACGGCCCTGGAGGACAAGGGCCTGGTGGTTCCGGTGCTGAAGAACGTCCAGGATCTGGACTTGCTCGGCACCGCCAAGGCGTTGACCGCCCTCACCGAGAAGGCCCGCTCGGGGAAGCTCGGTACCGAGGAGATGAAGGGCAGCACCTTCACCATCTCGAATCACGGCGTGATGGGGAGCCTCATCGCCTCTCCCATCATCATCAATCAGCCCGAGTCGGCGATCCTCGGGATCGGCAAGCTCGAAAAGCGCCCGGTCGCCGGTGAAGGCGATGCGGTCGAGGTCCGCCCAATGATGTACGTGACCCTCACCATCGACCACCGGGTGCTCGACGCCTTCCACACCAACCGTTTCCTCACCCGCTTCGTGGCCACGCTCGAGGACTGGAAATAGGCCGCGGCGCTCGCCGGACGTCGAGCGCCGGTCAACCCCTCACTGCGAAGGGCAGGTTTGGGTGGACTGGGGAAAGAGGTCGACGGTCGTCGCATTGCCGATGTTCCGGACCTGCTGCAGTCCCCGGCAAAAGCTCTCGCAGCGCCCTTCATCGGACATGAAGGCGCCACACACTTCCACGGCGGCGTGGCAGAACGGCGAGCAGATCCAATCGACCGGCTCGGCCGCCGTCCGATTCGGGCAGTGCATGGAGTTGTAGACTTGGGTGTGGGGGCAGTGAAGGCGAGGATTGTCGGCGGCAGGCTGACTGGCGTGATAAGCCCGGCAGTCCACGGTGTCTTCTTGGCTTCGGAAGTCGGCGAAACTGCCTTCTTCCACGTCCATGAATGCGCAAACTTGCTCGCACGCGCGTCGCGAGGCGTAGACGGCGTTGCTCTCCGTACAGTTCGCCATCACGAAGTTGCAGTAGCTTCCACAGATGGTGCCGCAGGTGCCTCCGCCCGTCCTCGATGCGGAGTGGCACTGCTGTCGGTTCATGTTCTGGACCGCCTCTCGGGCGTAGCGAAGCCGGCACTCGATGGTGTTCTCGCCGTCGGAAGGGCTGCCGCTCGGAATGAGGCCGCAGGTGGTCATACAGTCGGCCCTGTTGACGTAGGCCGCGGCGCAGGGTCCCTCGAGCATTAGGTCGCAATACTCGTTGCAGGAGGTATCGATGCAGGTCTCGGTCTGGAGGAAGGAGGCTTCGCGACAGGCGTCCTCCCCCCCTGCGCGAAGCGCGTTGATGCGGCAACCGACGGTGTTGCCGGTGAGGTCGTCGAAAGCCCCCTGACGCTGCTCGGCGACGGGCTCGGTTTGGCACTGGTCAATGCAGCTCGGCCGGCTATCGAAGGCTCCGGGGCACTGGGCGAGGGCGAGGTCGCAGTAGATGTCGCAGGCGGTCCCGCACTCGGGCGCCGAGACCTCGAAGGGCACGTCACCGCACTCGGGGACGACGGGCGCACCCAGACAGCCGGTGCCCAGGGAGCCGACGCCCACCAGGGCGGCCGCGAGAAGGCACGTCGAAGAGACGAGGGATGTCTTCATCAGAACCTCACCGCCAGCCCGCTGGCGCTGGGGATGATCCGCCGCGCGCGCTGGTCCTTGTCCTTGCTGCCCCCCGCGATGAACCACACCACGCCCGCCAGCAGCGCAGCCCCGCCCACTGCGTAGCTCGTGATGGCCAGCGCGCGGTCTCGCTCGAAGGCGTCGCTGAGCTCGTTCCGCTCCAGAAAGTTCAGCGGGTCTTCGGCCGCGTCCCGATTGTTGGCGGCGGAGACGTTGAAGCCCACCCCGGCCGCGACCGCCCCCACCCCGACCAGCGTCAGGATGGTGGGCCCGGCCTGAAGCCGGAAGGGCTCTCGAGGCGCCGCGCCGCTGATGGCGAGGGGGGCGGCCTCGGGGTCCCGCTTAAGGGCGACTTGAACCGACTGGGCCTTGCCCGACTCGACCTCCACCAACCGCACTTCCTCCAGGTAGCCGGGATGGGTGACCTTCAGGGCATAAGAGCCCGGCGGCACCGTTTCGCTGCGCCAGGGGCAGCTCGGCGTACCCTGGGTGACGCCTCTGATCTCCACCGCCGAGCCCGCAGGGTCGCAGGCGACGGCGAGGGTGCCGAAGACCTTCTTTCGGAGCCTTTGCGTAGCCTCGAAGGCCCGCTGCTTGCGGTGGGAAACGTCGGGGAGCTTGTTGTAGGCCTTGTAAGCGTCGATGGCCTCTTCGTAGCGACCGAGCTCCTCCAGGCAGCGCGCGATGTTGAAACGAATGCCGGGCAGCGCGTCCCGGTCGACCTGAGCCGCGATGGCTTCGGCCGCCCGGAGCTCTCGGAGTGCGCCCTCGTAGTCACCGCCTCCGAACAGCTTGGCGGCCGCGTTCACCCGATTTTGGGCGTCGGCCACGCTGGGCTGCCCAGCCCGAGCCGGCGCAGCGAGAAGGAGCAGCGAACAGAGAAGGAGGGGCGTCGGTATGAGGCTCTTCATCTTCAGAACTCGGGGACATCGATGGAGTCGGGCTCTCGAGGCGGCGGCTCCGCCTTTGGGGTCGGCTTGGGCTCGGGGGCCCGCTCGACCGGCTTGGGTCGGCTGCGCACCCGGCGCGTCGGCCGGCGCCGGACCGGCTTCGGCTCGACCTTCCTGGGTGCGGGCTCCGGCGCTGCCGCCTCCTCGGGATCGGCCTCGGTGGCGGGCTCGGCCTTCGCGTCGGGCTCGGTGTCGGGGCTCGCCTCGGCAGCTGCCTCTGCTTCGGGCGCGGCTTCGACGGCGGCCTCGGCGCGAGGCGGCTCCGTGTTGGATGGCGTCCCGGACGATTGGCCGTCGACGCGGATCGGCTCCGCGTCCGAAGTGCCGCCCATCTCGTAGACCGCCAGCCCGGCCCCACCGAGCAGGAACACGAGAAGCAGCGCCACCCAGAGCCCTCGGCGATTCGACGAGGGTCGTTCCAGGCCAGAGATGTGGTCGCCCACGGTGTGGCCGCTCCCCATGTCGAAGGCGGCCTCGGGCGCCATCGAGGGCGACTCGGCCCCCGAGAGGGGCTGGGCGGCCGAGCCCGAGCGCGGCGCCTGCCGGTCCACCGAAGCGAGCATGCTCGAGTAGGAGGGGTTCGGCGTGAGACCGGCCGGCACGGTGTTGGGCGGGAACACCGCCCGCAGAGCGGCGCCCATCGCGGGCGCGTCCTGATGACGGTCGTCGGGCTCTTTGGCGAGAGCCTTCAGGACGGCCTCTTCGAGCAAGGACGGGACCTCGAGCTCGGGGTCGAATGGCGGAGGCTGCACCGCGCACTGGGCCATGATGGTGTCGATGATCGATCCTCGTTTGAATGGATTTCTGCCGGCGAGCAGCGTGTAGCCGACTACGCCGAGAGAGTAGATGTCGCTCCGGGCATCCAGCTCTCGGTTGGCCCGGGCCTGCTCCGGCGACATGAACTCGGGCGTCCCCACCACGACGCCCTGCTGGGTCTCGACGGTCGCCTCGCGATGTTCCTTCGTCAAAACCTTGGCGATCCCGAAGTCGAGCAAGCGCACCACCTCGTCGCCGTCGGGTCGCTTCACGATCATGATGTTGGCGGGCTTGATGTCTCGGTGGACCATGCCCATGGCGTGGGCCTCGGCCAGGCCCTTCAGCAGCTGCAGCAAGACGTAGCTGACCCAGACCGGCGACTGGGGCCCGTCCGCGATTCGCGTGGCGAGCGTCATGCCGTCAACGAACTCGAAGACGGTGTAGAGGCCGACCTCGGGGTCGTCGCCGTAGTCGTAAAGGGTGACGACCACGGGGTCCGACAGCTGGGCGACCACCCGAGCTTCGCGAAAGAAGCGAGCCCGGAGCGCTGGGTCCTTGGCGTGCTGCTTGTGGACGATCTTGACCGCGACCGGCCGCCCGACGGGCTCCTGTATCGCGCGGTAGACGGTGCCGAAGCCCCCGGTTCCCAACACGCCGACCACGGCGTACTTGTTGCCCACCAGCGTGCCGAGGGCCTCGTCCCCCGCGTGCTGATCCAGGACCTGGCGCGGTACGAGTACCCGGTCACATACCGGACAGCGGACCCCGGGACTGGCCTCGTCCTGGACCAGCTGGCACCCGGGACAGGTCCAGTATTCGCGGGTTGGTGGAATCATGGCGCCGGCCTGCCGGGGAAAAATCGACGGTTGTCGCACAGAATACCCGGTCCGGGCTCGGGACACAAAGAGCCGCCGCCGCGCATGGCTGCTCCGAGGAAGCGACGCGAACGAACAGATGTGAGGTCGGCTCAGACCGGGCAACGGCGGACCGACTCGGCGCGGAACCAGTCGAGCGCCTGGACGGGGCCGGAGGTGGGGGCGCCCGGAAACACCCCCTTCTCGGCGTGCTCGGCCAGGAGGGCATCCTTTTCGCGGAAGCGCGCCCGCACCCACTCGGTGAGGCCGGCCTCGTCGCTGGGGAGGGACTCGACGGGGTAGCGACGGACGTGGATGTCGATGCGGCGAGGCCGACCGACAAAGCAGTCGAGCAAGCTCGGCACGCCTTCCGGATAGGCGATGATCAGGTCCTGGACGGAGTCGAGGGCGGCGCGCAAGCCGATCATGGTCGCCACGAAGCCCTTGGTCCGGGGCACCATGGTGTGCTCGGGAACGTACATGCCTCGGGACTCGGCGAAAGCTCGGGACTCGGCGTGCTTCTCGGGGGTCTTGCGGGTCCCTTCCAAGAAGGAGACGAGGCAGATCGGGATGTCCTCTTCCTTGAACTTGCCGAACAAGCGCTCGATCTCGGTCCGGTCCTGATCCCAGTTCCTCTTCAGAAAGATGCAGTCGAGGAACTTCATGCCCCAGCCCGGTCCGGGCACCCACTTCACCACGTCTTTGACGAACCACTTCATGTCGCCGAGCCGGGCCATGCGCCATCCGTGGGCGAGGACCACGAGGACGTCGGCCATCGACTGGTGGTTTGGCAGGAGCATCGAGTTTTCTTCTCGGGGCAGCGCGTCGCCGGTGAAGCGAAAGACGATGCCGTTTTGGCGCTCGGCCATCACGACCCACAGCCCCCACACCGAGCGGGCACACCAGCGATTGATGGTGCGAAAGGCGCGCTTCGAAAAGGGCCGTACGAGGACGCTCAGCATCTGGATGGGATTCAGGATCCCGACCAAATAAACGAAGGACAGGGCCCCCGTGCTCAGGCCGAGGCTCGCGCGCAACCAGCTGGGCACGATGGGTCCATAGGACGAGAGCCGCGAACTGTCACCCGGCCTCTTCCGGCTCGGGCCGCAGCAGGTCCTCCAGGAGGGCCTGCTCGAAGGCCTCCAAGCGGCGCTCACGCATTCGCTGAGCCCAGCGCAGAGAGAGGTACGAGACGACCGGGATCTCCATGGCGAGGATGACCAGGATGAACCCCTCGGTGGCGACGCCCATGAGGACGAGCATCAAGAACAGCGGCAGCAGCGCCGTCAGAGCGGCATCCTGCCAGCGGGTTCGCTGGCGGGTCTCGAGCGCCGCATCGTCATCGTCTCGGTGGAGCTTCACCTCCAGGTGGTCGGGGACCTGGAATGGGTACCGTCTCGCGGTCACGGCGACCCGGTCGGATTCGACCGCCTCGTCCACCACGGCCCCCGGCAGCAGCCGACCCATGAGCGCCCGGACTCGCCGGGGGTCGAAGCGCTCGGCCGTCGCCGGGTCGATGTGGACCCGGGACGCGGTCGAAAAACCGGTCCTGGTGCGAAGAGCCGTACGGCGAAGCGCCGAAGCCTCGCCGGGACGGGCGCGCCCACCGGTCGAACCGAGCCGGCCGAGCAGGCTCGCCCGAAGATCGGCCAGCCTGCGCTCACCGATGGCACGGCCGATCGTCCGGTCCAGGATGGGACCGGTAGCGGCCGCGCCGAGAAAGGTCGTCACGCCGAGGCCGAGGGCGGCTACCACCTGCACCGGGCTGAGGCCCGAGAAGCACAGGGTCCCAAAGACGATGGCCGTGAAGCCAAGTGACCCGATGTTCAGCCACTGCTCCAGGCGCTTCGCCTTGTAGACCAGCTGGACGCGAGCGCCTTCCGATCCGAAGTGCTCCACCTCGAGCCCCACCACCTCGCAGGGACGAAGCAGGCCCCCTTGCTTGCTGAAGCTGAGCGCCTCGGGGCGCTCGAAGCTCGCTTCGAAGTCCGGTCCCAGACCTTGGCCGACCGCTTTCAGGAGTCCTTGGTGGTCCAGCCCCTCTGCGCTCTCACCGGGAACGAAGAAGACCTCTTCGATCCGCCCTCCGACTCGCTGGCGAGCGATCGCGTCCACTCTGGCGTCCACGACCGAGGGCAGCGTGTGGGGTCGGAGGAGCTTCATGAGAGCCGCAGCTCAGGCGGCGTAGCGCTGGCCTCGGAAGGGATCCTCGGGCCAGTCGGGGTCGATGCCTTCGAAGTAGGCATCGACCGTAGACCGCACGTTGATCACGGCGTCCATCTCGGCGAGCAGCGACACGAGCCCGAAGTTGATTCGGTTTAGAAACACGGTGTCGGGCGGCATGTCGAGCTTGAAGAGGTTCTTGTTCTCGGTGAACATCCGCCGAAAGGTCTCTTGCGGCCGGTAATCCCGAAATCGGAAGGGCGCGTCGGCCAGGTAGGGTGTGTAGAGGTAGCGGATGAGGTCGTGGAAGGCCTCGCGGTCGTAGGTGCCGGGCCCCTTCACGAAACCTAGCTCCCGACCCGTTCGGTCGATTCCGTCTTCGTCGTCCTGGCAGATCACTTTGCAGAAGGCGATCCACTGCTCCAGCCGTGGAGGTTCGAAGCGGCGGCAGCAGCCGTAGTCCAAGAAGACGATCTTGCCGTCGTCCCGGAACAGGTAATTGCCTGGGTGCGGGTCGCAGTTGAAGAGCCCGTCCAGGTAGAAGGCCCCCAGATAGAAGCGGTAGAAAGTCCGGGCTGCGTGCTCGCGCGCGGTCGGGGACGCATCGGCCAGCCACTCGTAGTACCCCCTGCCTCGCTCGAAGCGGGTGACCAGCACCCGCCCTGATGACAATTCCTCGAAGACGTCCGGGACCACGATGGTCGGATGGCCGGCGAAGCGGCGCTGATAGGCGTTCTGGTAGGCGGCCTCTTTTTCGTAGTCGCACTCGTCGAGGAAGCGCTGCTCGAGCTCAGCGGTGATGGCGGCGGTGTCGGTGGAAAAGGACAGGGTCTTTTGAATGATGTTCAAGACCTTGGCGTTCTTCAGATCGGCCTTCATGGCCTCGGCCATGCCCGGGTACTGAAGCTTGACCGCGACTGCGGTCCCGTCGTGCAGGCGCCCCCGGTGGACCTGGCCGATGGAGGCGGCGGCGATGGGCGTCGCGTCGACCTCGGCGAAGATCTCTTCGTAGGGCCGGCCGAGCCCCTCCTCGAGGACAGGCTGCATCTTCGGCCAAGGCATCGGCTGCACGTCCCGCTGCAGCACCGCCAGGACCCGCTGGGCTTCGGGCGGAAGCCCGTCGTCCAGGTAGCTGAGCATCTGGCCGAGCTTCATCGAGATGCCCCTCATCTCGGAGAAGGTCTGGAGCATCTCGGTGGCCAGGGCCTGGCCGCTGCCGGTGGTGTTGCCCCCCATGGCGGAGCGGACTTTGTCGCCGAGGACGGCCCGACCGCCGGCCCAGGCCAGCTTGCCGAGCTTCGCCGCTCGGCCGAGCCGGCCCGTCGACAGCTTGTCCAGCGTCCCACCGGTGACCTTGCCGATGGCCCGCCGCGCTCGCTCCGAGGTGCCTTCGCCGACGACCGGTCGAAGATGTTCGGGCAGATCGTCGTCGTCCGGCACGCCCTC
Organism: uncultured Myxococcales bacterium; assembly: GCA_964477875.1. Lineage (GTDB taxonomy): Bacteria > Myxococcota > Kuafuiibacteriia > Kuafuiibacteriales > Kuafuiibacteriaceae > Kuafuiihalomonas. The sequence continues at coordinate 16,918 of CAYZFR010000006.1, read as the reverse complement.
CACCGTCGGCGCGAATCATCGTGGACACAAGCTCGCGGTCCTCGAATTCAGGGGCCACAGGACCCGATTACGCAGCGCGTAGATGCGTCCTGTGTCCCCCGGGTTTGCGCGGTGTGTCCGGATGCCAGACGCCGGGAGGGCGCCGGGCGCCCGATGCGGGTCCGACCTCGAGATCTGATCTCGAACATCTGAGGCGTGGTCTCAATTTGCCAGGGTCCAGCGGACCCGAACTGCGACCTCGACGCTCAGGGTGCCTGCCGACACCGGCGTCGACGACTCGGCCATGGCGCGGACCTGGGGGCCCCCTGAAAACTCGGGCGAAGGCCCGGCCGCCTCCGAGAGCTCGACCACCTCCACCGCCGGACCCAACATCAGACCCAGCGCCGCGGCCAGCTCCTTCGCGCTCGCTTCGGCCGCGTCCACCGCCGCCGCCCGGGCCTTGGACTGGACCGCCGCTGGATCCGAGAGCTCGAAGCGCAGGCCGTCCAAACGCCCTCGGTCCCCGACCGAAGCCATGGACCGATCGATGAACTCGCCCACCCGGTCGAGCTCCCGCACTTTCACCTCGATCCGCTCGTCGGCCCGATAGCCGACCAGCTTTCGCTCCTGATCTTCGAAGCGGTAGTCGGCATCGATCCGAATCGACGTGGTCCGAATGTCTCGGCCCGGAATCCCGAGGCTCTTCAGCTTCTCGACCAAGGCCGTCATCGCCTCCGCCGCCTCGGTCCGCGCCGCCCCCGCCGAATTGGCCCGCTTCACCGACACCCCCAACATGAGGATGGCCATGTCCGGTTCGGCCTCGAAGGTGCCGACGCCGGTGGTCTGGATGCCCCGAACAGGGGCGGCCTCCGAAGGCCCCGCCGCCTGCGCGTGCTCGCAGGCGGCCATGACGAGAAAGCAGGTGGCAAAGGCGGAGCTGCGCATGGGGCTGGAGTAGCATCGTTCACGCTTCATCTCGACCGGAGACCTCACGGCCACTGGTGCCGCTCCTGAAGGAGGCTCTTCAGAAGGCGGGGACGGTCGGTGACGATTCCGCTCGCGCCCTGGTCGAGCAGTCGGCGCATCTCGAAGGCGTCGTTGATGGTCCATACGTGGACCGGCAGTCCGAGGTCTCGGGCCTTGGCGATGAAGCGCGCGTCAGCGACCGGGAGCGGGCCTTGCTTCAGCGGGACCTGGGCGCAGTCAGCCTCGAAAGGCCCCAAGATCTTGGGTACACCCCAAGACTGGGCCCGGAGCCGGGCCACCTCTCGGGGCCCCATCGACGTGCAGACGCCGGGGATGGCCCGGCGGAGGTAGGCGAGCCGGGAGTTCGAGAAGGAGCCGAAGCAAACCCGCTCGATGCCGATCCCCGTCCGGCGCAGGCACTCCGGAAGAAGCGCCGCCGCCTCGTCGCTCTTCGGGTCGATGTTGAAGCGCACGTGGTTCCAGGTCCCCAGCAGCTCGTCGAGGCGCACGATCCGCTCGCCTCCCTTCATCTTCACTCGCTCCAGCTGGGGCCACTCCATCTCGGCGATCGCCCCCGCGTGGTCGGTGACCCGCTCGAGCTCGGCGTCGTGGAAGGCGACCAGCACGCCGTCCGCGGTGGCGTGGCAGTCGGTCTCGACATAGCGGTAGCCGAGCTGGACCGCGTCCTCGAAGGCCTCCATGCTGTTCTCGGTTGCCGCTTCGGCGCCGCCGCGGTGGGCCAGCGCGATCGGCCCGTCGGCGTCGAGGTAGGGGTGAAGCGCCATGTCGGCCGGTGCTATCGCCCCCCTCCCGGCACGCCAAGGCGAATTCTGCGCCTCGGCCGGCACTCGGCGGCCCGGCGGCTCGGACGCTTTGACCTCGAGCCCAACGGCAGCAGCACCCTGGTCACCTGGACCATGGAGGGCTGATGAAGGCGATGGGCTTGGTGATGGACAGGGGCCTCCGTCGATACCCCATGACATGAGGCTCGAGCCCGCTCGATCGCGATCGGGGGCTGGGCGCGGGGGGCCACACTGCAGTAGGTTCGAGAGGTGAAGCGCGTTTTGCTCCTCACCTCGACGCTCGGCTGCGCTAGCGCTCCCGCCGCCCCGCCGGCCGAACGGGTCACCGTCCAGGCCGCCGCCCTGGAGCTGAGCTACCCGACGAGCAACGCCCTTTGGGCCGACCCGGCCCAGCACGACTTCTCCGACAACCCAGGCTTGCTCGACCGCATCCTCGAGAGCCCCCACGGCTACTTCCGCTTCATCAACCGCCGCTTCGCCCGAGCGGTCTGCCGCCGTTTCCGGGAGCACATCGCTTCCATGCCCACCGTGAACTTGCACGGCGACCCCCACCTCGAGCAGTACGCGGTCACCAGCCACTACCAGGGCCTGGTCGACTTCGACGACGCGACCACCGGGCCCCCTGTTCTCGACCTGGTTCGGCTCGGCGTGTCGATCCACCTTGCAGCCCGGGAGAAGGGCTGGTCCGAGCACCGGGCCGCCTTCTACGAAGCGGTGCTGGACGGCTACGCCGCCGCCCTCGAGCACCCCGACGATCTGCCCCCGGTGCCGGCCCTCGCCCACGTGCTGGAAGAGAAGGGTCAGCGTTCTCAGCGGGACTTTCTCGAGACCTCGACCCAGCTCATGGAGCCGCTCGCTGCCGAGAAGGAGAAGGCCATGCGCGAGACGCTCCAGCCCGCGATGGCGCGCCTCGCCCGTCGCCACCTCGACCCCGGGCCGGGCTTCTTCGCCATCAAGAAGCTGGGCGGCTTCGGCCTCGGCATCGGCTCTGCCTTGTCCGACAAGTATTTGGTTCGGATCGAAGGTCCGAGCCCCGATCCCCTCGACGACGTGATCTTGGAGGTCAAAGAGATCGAGGATCTCTCGGAAGTGAACTGCGTCGACGGCCCAGAGCGCATCGATCCCATTCGGGTCCTCGCCGTCCGGTCTCGCATCGCGGCCGAGGCCGAGCCTTTTCTGGGCCACGCCCGGATGGGGGACCGGGCTTTTTGGATCCACGGCTGGGACCGGGCCTATCGGGAGCTGGACGTCGAGGCCGACATGGCGTCACCAGAGGCCTTCGTGGAGCTCTTGTACGCCATCGGCTTTCAGCTGGGTCGGGGACATCCGGAGCAGATCGCGAGCCCCCGGGACGACGAACTTCGCGAAGACCTCGAACAGTGGGTACGGGCGCACCGCGGTCGGCTTCATCAAGAGGTAGAGGTCCTGGAAGACCAGGTCTATCGAGCCTGGCAGGCTTTTAGTCACCGCGTGGCGCGCAGCTGAAGCTGCCGCGGCCTGCTCAACCGTTCGGGCAGTAGCGCACGAACTGAGGGTGGTCGAAGTCGATTCGGGAGCAGTTTCGGCATCCCTCCCGCATGGACGCGGCGCTCACTGGCTCCGGCGGGAGGTTGCAGACGTTCCGGGGGTCGTTGCAGAAGTCATTGCCCGGCGCGCCTAGCCGGAAGTTCTGGGTGCCGAAGTGGCGGCCATCCTCGCAGACGATGTAGCCGACGGCGGCCTCGGTGTAGCGCGCCTCGAGGATGTTGCGCCGGTGACCGGTGCAGGTGGGCTCGTTCATGAAGGCGTACTGGCCTTGGGCAGGGGTGAAGTTGATGACGATGTTCTCCCCCAAGCCGTAGTCGAGCCCCGCCTGCCGAGCCCGGTCACTAGGGCTTTGGCCCTCCGGGTTCACGTGGGCGAAGAAGCCGCGCTCGCACATGTCGCGAGAGTGTTCGACCGCGACCTCCCAGATGTCTTCGTTCCACGCCAGGGGTTGAGCGCCCGCGCTCTCGGTGTCCCGAAACAGTAGACGATCCTCGTTGATCATCTGGAACATCTCGCAGGCCAAGCGGCGATAGGGGTCGCTCTCTGCGTTGCGGCCGGTCAGGCAGTCGGCGTCGGCGTTAGGGGGTGGCTGCTCACAGAAGCCGTCGCCGTCGTCGTCGAAGCCGTCGTCGTTCGGGGTCGGCTCACCGTTCAGGCTGCAGTCGTCGCAGCCGTCCCCGTCGCCATCGCGGCAAGCAAACTCGTCGTCGGGGTCGACGTCTCGCTCGTCCCGCACCCCGTCCCCATCACTGTCCTTGAAGGCCACGCAGTCGGTGAAGTCGTAGCGGCAGCGCTCCGTGCAGGTGATGTCGCCGAGGGGACGGGCCGGGTCCCACTGCACGCAGCTGAGGCCATTCAGCTCGACGCCGTCGCACTCTTCCCCTTCGTTCAGTTCGCCGTTCCCGCAGGTCCGTTCCCAGTCGGTAGGGTCGAATTGCACGGCGTCCTCCTCTGCTGCGCCACAGGCCCCGGCGAGCACCGCGAGAAAAAATGAGCTCTTACGCACGCTCGAAACATGTCGCCGAGTGCGCCATTCGTCGATGAAACTTTCTCCGCCCCTCGGTTTTCCCGCAGGTCCTGCGAGCAAACCGCTTCAATGTGGTGGATTCACCTGGCCCATACCTCACGGATGGCTTAGCGCGTCACATCGGGTATCCATTGAGCACGGAATTGCAGTCTGCGGCCTTCGCCGCCCAGCCCCTCAGCGACGATCGTTTCCTGGAAAGCCACGTCGCTTTCGAGACCTCCAGCGATCAGCAGGCCCAAATCCGGGCTTTTCTCCTCGATCACCGACCCGCCGAAGGCGCCTCCATCTGGTCGGTGGGCTGCGGGAGCGGAATTCTGGACGCACCTATTCTTTCCGCATGGGCAGGGCGGGGTCACCGCTACCTCGGTCTGGAGCCCAATGCCCTGCAGTGTGACGCGCTGCGTGAGGCCCTCGACGGCGTCGACGTCGAGGCCGAGGTCGTCGCCTCGACCTTGGAAGACTTCAGAGGGGAGGGCCGCTTCGACCTCGTGTGGTTGGTCCATACCCACTACTACTTCCGCGACGTCCCCGAAGGCCTGGCGCAGGTCGCTCGCCGCCTCACCCCGGACGGCAAGCTCGTCCTCGTCGCCGCCCCGCTCGAGGCGCTCAACCGGCTCGCCGGTCTCTTCTGGCAGGCGGAGGCGGAAGAGCTATGGTTCAGCGAAGCCGTCCGGAGCCACCTCGAGGCCCGAGGCGTCGACCACGTCGCCCACCGCATCGACGGCCGACTGGATGTCACCGCCTGCCTCGACGGACGGAGCGAAGGGGACGCGATCCGGGACTTCGTGGTCCAGGCCGAGACGACCCGCATGAGCCCCCTCCTCCGATCCAAAATCGACGGGGCGCTGCGGGCCATGAGCCGGGTCGAAAGCGACGGCCGGATCACCGTCCCTCACCCGGCCGACGTCTTCGTGATCGAGGGCGAAGCGGCCCGGGTCCTCGGGCAAGGGCTCAGCGCGCCAGGTCGATGAGGGCGACCCGCTGGGGAAAGCGGAAGCCCTCCGCCCCGGCCCGGGCTTCCTCCAGCACGGCGGACATCTCGGGGTCGGCTTCCATCTCGGGCAGGGTCACGGTCTCGTCGAAGAGGCAGCGCTGCAAGAAGCCCTCGGCCGTGGCGCGGTCGGAGGTCTGGCCGGCGTACTCGATGTCTTGGACCCGCACCGGCACCGCTAGGCGCTCGAAGGCCGCCAGCAGGTCTTCGGCCGTGCTGAACGGCGTCCCTCGGCCTGCAAGACGTCCTTCCAGGTAGGCCCGGTGGAAGCGCATGTAGAAGCTATCGGCCCGGGCGTGGGCGATGAAGCCAACCCCGCCAGGGGCGATCGCGGCCGCGAATCGACCCAGGGCGGCGTCGAGCTCGCCGGGCGGGATGGCGTAGAGGGCGTGGGTCGCCCACACCCCGGGCCACGGCCCGGCGTGGTCGGGTAGCGCCTGAAGGGTGCAGACGAAGTCTTCCCCCCGCTGAAACGGCGGGTGCAGATTGCGGGCCGCTTCTTCGACCGAGAAGGGGCTTGGGTCGAGCAGGTCCAAGGTGAGCGGGAGGGAGGAGAGCTGGGCGTACTTCGCGAGGGCGAGGGGAAACTTGCCGCTCCCACAGGCGACGTCGAGGATGCGGGTCCGAGCGCCGATCCATGACGACCAGTTCCGCGACTCGGCCAGCTCTCGATAATCCTGGGTCGCGATGGCATAAAAGGCCTCCATCTCCGCCCGGCCGGCCTCGGACCAGTGATCCATCGATCGCTCGAAAGTGTCTTTTTCACCCACCGTTCGAGCTCCGCCACAGCACCGGATTGAGCGCGCTGTCGATCAGGCCTCCCGGCCGTACACCGGGCATGAACTTTTCGTAGTCTCCGGCGATCATGGTCGGAGAATCGACGAGCCGGGCGCCGTCCTCGAAGTAGGTGGTGGCCAGGGCCCAGCGGTCGAGGCCTGTCTGATTCGGCCCCGCCGAGTGCAGCGCGTCGGCGTGGTGGAAGGTCACGTCGCCGAGGTCGTACTCGACGAGCTCCAGCGGCACCTTTTCGGCCTCCAAGAGCTCGATGATCCCGGCGTCGTAGCCGGTCCCGAACTTGTCGAAGTCCGCGTCCTCGATCAGGCGGCGGAAGTCTCGCCGGCAAGAAAACTCGAGGGGGCCCATCGCCGCCGGCGTGGCCTGCAGGGGCATCCACAAGGTCACCACGTTCTCGGAGGCGATCGGGTAGTGGTGGGCGTCGTAGTGCCAGGGCGTGCGTCCACATCCCGGGCTCTTGCAGAGGGCGTTGTCGTGGTAGAGCCGCACCGCGTCGACGCCGAGGAGCTGGCCGGCTACCGAAGCGAAGCGACGGGAGGTGACGAAGCTCCGGCTCCAGGGCTCTTTCGTCCACAGCATCTCCAGACTGGGAAAGCCCATGGCCGGGAGCTCGGCCTGCCCCAGGGCGAGCACGAAGGCCTGTCGAAGGCCCATCGCCGCCTCCGGTGGACAAAGCTCTCGCAGGCGCACCCAGCCTCGCTCGCGGAAGGCCTGCACCAGCGCCTCGTCGACCACGACCTCCTCGTCGAGCAGGCGGTCGACGTCCGGCCAGTCGGGGATCGAGAGCTCGGGGAGCGCGGGGCCGTCCTGCAGGGCGCGAAGCGGCTGCTCGTTCACGGCCAAAGACATGTACCAGTCCCACCATTGCTCGTTGTCACCGCTCCACCGGCCGACCACCCCGTCGGTCTCGGCGTTCTCGCGGCTGAGGAAACGATTCTGGCCCAGGCTCATGCCGGGTACACACCCGTTCGGACCCTCGCTGGCAATCATGGGCGTGGTTTCTGCGCCGCTCGATGTTTCTCGCAGTCGGCTTCGCGTCCCGTGTGCGGGCTGCTAGGCTCGGCGGGTGGACGCGCCCCGGACGACCATCAATCCACCGGTCTTCATCACCTCGGGCCTCTTGCTCATCGCCTTCCTCATCTTCGGCGTCACGCAGACCGAACTTGCGGCCGCAGTCTTCCCCGCCGTCCTGGAGAGCGTGTCGAAGCACTTCGGGTGGCTCTACGTCCTCTCCGTCGCGCTGTTCATCGGATTTTGCCTCTACCTGCTGGTGAGTCCCTTCGCGAAGCTCCGGCTGGGAGACGACGACTCGCGGCCCGACTTCTCCCTCCTGACCTGGTTTTCGATGTTGTTCAGCGCCGGCATGGGGATCGGCTTGGTCTTCTACGGGGTCGCCGAACCGATGATGCACTACGCCTCGCCCCCGATCGGCGAGGGCAGCACCGCGCTGGCGGCGGAAAAGGCGATCCCTTTGAGCCTGTTTCACTGGGGCATCCATGCCTGGGCCATCTATGTGCTCATGGCCCTGTGCATCGCCTACTTCTCGTATCGACGTAAGCTGCCCCTGGCGATTCGCTCCTGCTTCTACCCTCTGCTCGGCGACCGGATCCACGGTTGGCCCGGCCACCTGATCGACATCATCTGTGTCTTCGGCACCCTGTTCGGGCTCGCCACCTCCCTCGGTCTCGGCGCCATGCAGGTGAGCGCCGGGCTCGAGCATCTGTTCCAGATCCCCCACACCACCCAGACCCAGCTCATCCTGATCGGCGTCATTACGCTGTGCGCCACCGCCTCCCTCGTCACCGGCGTCGAGAATGGGATCCGCCGCCTGAGCGAGCTCAACCTGATCCTCTCCGCCCTCCTGATGGTCTTCGTGTTCCTCGCCGGACCGACCCTGTTCATCGTCGACTCGGGCCTGGAGGACGTCGGCAACTACCTGAAGGTCATGCTGCAGCGCACCCTTCGCCACGGGAGCTTCTACGAAGGCGAGGCGAAATGGGTTCGATCCTGGACCCTCTTCTACTGGGGCTGGTGGATCGCGTGGTCGCCCTTCGTCGGCATGTTCGTGGCCCGGATCAGCCGCGGGCGCACGATTCGGGAGTTCGTGCTCGGCGTGCTCCTCGCCCCCACCGCCGTCACCATCGTGTGGTTCTCGGTCTTCGGCGACACCGCGCTCTACCTGGAGCGATTCGGACCGGGCGGCATCGCCACCGCCGTACAAGCCGACGTGTCGACCGCCATCTACGTCGTCCTTGCGGAGCTGCCTCTCGCTGGCATCACCTCGTTCCTCGCTGCGGCGGTGGTCTCGGTGTTCTTCGTGACCTCCTCCGACTCGGCCAGCTTCGTGGTCGACATGCTGACCTCCGGCGGCCACCCGGATCCCCCTATCTGGCAGCGGGTGTTCTGGGCTTCGGCCGAAGGCGCGACGGCCGCCGTCCTCCTTTATTTCGGGGGCAAGCAGGCCCTCGAAGCCCTTCAAGCAGCCACGATCAGTATCGGGCTTCCGGTCTGCGTCATGCTTCTCGTCATGATGGTGAGCCTGCTCCTGGGACTGTACCGGGAGCGCGAAGGCATCCAACGCTGAGCTCTCCCTACTGGACGGCGGCGCGGCGAGGCGCCTCGGGCGGGACGGCGCGGCGGTGCCGGCCGATGAGCTCGTCGTAGGCGCCCTGAATGATGGGCGGCAGCGGTTTGTTGGTGGCGCGGTTGTGGTGGAGGTCGCTGCGCACCACGCGCTTGCGGATCTCTTCGGCCCGGGACTCGTCGAAAGGCAGCTGGGCGAAGGCGAGCAGTCGGCGGAACTCTTCCTCGAACCCTTCCTCGCTGACCAGGCGGTTGTAGTCGACGAAGTGGACCGGGTACGGGTGCGGGTGCCGCCAGAACCAGCGCTGCCAGCGGTGCCAAGCGTAGTAGCCGATGGCGGGCGCGAAGCCCGACTGCTTGGCCATCGAGTGGGCGACCTCCCGAGGATTGCGAACGCAGTAGAGGACGCGATCGACACTTCGCCCCCAGGCGGGGAGCGTGAAGCAGAAACGCGGGTCTTTGATGGTGCAGCGGGCGTACTTGGCCTTGAGCGCCTCCATCTCCGCTTCCATCTTCTTCGAGCGGCGCAGGATGCTGTGGCTGGTCATGGTCGCTCGACCGACGAGGAGTACGAGGAGCCGGCGCAGCCGCTCGATGCGCCCCTCCGGCCACACCGAAACCGTCCAAGGCTCGGCGTCGAGCCACGAGCCGATGATCAGCCTCTGGTTCACGGAGACGACCTCGGTGTTCTCGAAGTAGCCCAGCTCGTTCCACTGGTTGCCCGCGATCAAGAGCTCCTCGTCGCCGAAGTCGCAGCCGATCTGCTGCAGGAGGTTGCAGACCAGAGAAGTCCCACTCCGGGGCGGGCCCGTGACGACCAGCATCCTGGTGGGCCTACGCACGGGTGGACTCGAACACAACGACAAAGCCGGTCCTCCGCGAAAATGTGCGAGGCGTTCGACCGCAATGGTCTTGTCGTGCGGCGTCCTCGAAGGCTTTGATCCGAGGCGATGCAGCGATTCGCTCTCGCCCTGGTCGCTCTGGCCGCTTGCACTGAACCACCCGCGACCGCCTCGGCCGGCGACGCGCCCTCCACCGGCGAGGCCTCGAAGCCCGCCGGCAAGGGGTCGACGCCTGCCACCCGAAATCAGGTGGACCCGGATGGGGTGGTTCGTCGAGGAAAAACCCTGAGTAATCAGGACACGCTCACGGTGGCCCAGGCCTATGCGAAGGCCGGCGAGCTCACCGGG
>CAYZFR010000006.1:0-6957 GCA_964477875.1 uncultured Myxococcales bacterium | reverse complement strand
TCAGGACACGCTCACGGTGGCCCAGGCCTATGCGAAGGCCGGCGAGCTCACCGGGAAGACCGTCAAGATCGAGGGGACGGTGAAGAAGGCCTGCTCGGCCAAGGGTTGTTGGATGTCCCTGGAGGGCGACGAGGCGGGGCCTCCCATCCGGGTGACCGCCTTCGACTACGGCTTCTTCGTTCCCAAGGATTCGCCCGGCATGGCGGCGACGGTCGAAGGTCGGTTCGAGGTGAAGGAGCTTTCGGTGGAAAAAGCCCAGCACTACGAGGACGACCGGGTCGCCGGGACCGACGAGGCGCCCCGCAAGATCGAGGCGCCGGTGCTGGAGGGTGCGCTGGTGGCGCAGGGCCTGGAGCTTCGCCCGCCCGAGCCCCGCCTTTGAGCCCGTGGGCCCGCATCGGACCGGCGGCGCTCCTCGCCGCGTCGGCCTGCACCCGAGCCGAGCCCCCGGACCGGGTGCCTGCAGCCCCCGACAGCCCCGGCATCGACCTCGGTTCACCGCCGGTCCGCCGTCCCTTCGACGCAGGCCCTCCCAGCCCCGATGCCGGGGCTGGCGGCGGCCCGGTCGAGGGTTTCGAGGCTCCGTTCCTGTGGTCACCCCTGGGTCTCGAGGACGCGCCGGACCTCGGCGCCGAGGTTCGGCGGGCCCCGGACGCAGCGGCGGCGGGCCCGGTCCGGCTGCGGGAGCTCGGCGTCGAGGCCGGCCTCGGCGAGGCCATCGGCGGCGGGAACCAGCACGGGGTGGGGATCGGCTTCGTCGACGTCAACGGCGACGGCTGGGAGGACATCTACGTCGCCAACGGGCTCGGCTTTGAGCGCTACGCCTCGACCCTCTGGCTCAACCGGCAGGACGGCAGCTTCGCCAACATCACCCGCGCCTCGGGGATCGCGTCCGTGGTCGGCGACACCGACACGTATTCGGTGGCGGCGGCCGACTATGACGGCGACGGCGACTTCGACCTCTACGTCGGCGCCCATCCCCGAGACTTCCTCCTCCGAAACGACGGGGCCGGGCGCTTCATCGACGTAGCCGAAGACGCCGGGGCCGGAGGCCCGCCCTCCTCGGAGTTCCGAGCCCGAGACGGGCGTAGCAAGATCGCCTCCTGGGGCGACTGGGACGGGGATGGCTGGATGGACGTCGTGGTGGCATCCTCCGCCTTCGAGGACCACCCGCCTCGCGCCTACCTTCTCCGAAATCGAGGGGACGGAAGCTTCGAAGACGTCACCGAAGAGAGCGGCGTCTTCGCCGCTCCAACCGGGAATCCGTGCGCCGTCATGTGGTCCGACTACGACAACGACGGAGACCAGGATCTCTGGATCTGGAACGACCGGGGCCGCGCGACCGAGAATCGGGTCCTGCTTCGCAATGACGGGGGCCGCTTGGTCGACGTCACGGCCGAAGCCGGCATCACCCAGAACATCGGAAACCCGATGGGCATCGACGCGGCCGACATCGACGACGACGGTCGCCTGGATTACTTCATCTCGGACATCGGAGGGACACCCCTATACCTCGGCCAACCCGACGGAAGCTTCGTCGAGGTCAGCCGTGAGACCGGCGCCCAAGGCGATTACGGCTGGGGCCTGGGCTTCGAGGATTTCGACGCCAACGGCTGGTGGGACATGTTCGTGGCCCAGGAAGACAATCGGGACTACCTCAGCTTCACCCACGGCGGCGAGCTTCCGCCGCGGTTCGTCCGCTCCGGCTGGCCCCACGCCGAAGTCTTTCCGAGCGGGGCCCACAACGTCGCCGTGGCTTTCGCCGACTACGACCACGACGGGCGCGTGGACGTGGTCACCGCCACCACGGACGGCTCGCGCATCAACCTGTTCCGAAACGAGACCGAGCTCGGCGGGCACAACTGGCTCCACGTGCGGGTCGGGCGCACGCCTCGAACGGGCGCGGTGGGCGGGGTGAGCGCCCGCATCGTCGTCAAGACCGGGGACCGGCTCCAGTTCAAGGACGTCAACGGCGGCTCCAGCCGCGCCTCCCAAAGCGCCACCGGCGTCCGCTTCGGTCTCGGAGCATGGACGGGGGCTGACTGGGTGGCGGCGCTGTGGCCCGACGGTCGCCAGCTCGTGGCCCGCAACGTGCCTGCCAACCAGGTCCTGGTCCTGGACTGACGGTGGTCCTGGAGTGAGCGCGAGGATTCGGTTTAGCTTATGCCCGTGCCCCGACCATCTCCCGAGTTCAGCGCCGGCGAAGAGATCGCCAACGCTCTGACCCATGGGATCGGTCTCGTAGGGGCCATCCTGTCCACTTGGTGGATGGTCGACGAGGCGCTGCTTCGCGGCGACTTCGGTCACGTCGCCGCCGTCGCCGTCTTCGGTCTCACCCTCGTCAACCTGTACGCGGCGTCGACCTTTTGCCACGCGCTCCCCTCGGGCCCCAGAAAGCGGGCTTTCGAGCTCCTCGACTACACGGGTATCTACGCCCTGATCGCCGGGACCTACACGCCCTTCCTCATCGGGCCCTTGCGGGGACCGGTCGGGTGGATCTTCTTCAGCATCGTGTGGGCGCTCGCCCTGCTCGGCATGCTGGTCGAGCTATCGAAGAGCCCCCGCCGGCTAGGGACCTCGATGGGTCTGTACCTGGGGATGGGCTGGATGGGCCTGACGGTGGCGCCCGCCCTCGCCCAGCAGCTCCCTCCCGAAGGTCTCATGCTGCTGCTGTGGGGCGGCTTGGCCTACACCTTTGGCGTGATCTTCTACCTGTGGCGAGGCTTTTACTTTCATCACGCCATTTGGCACGTGTTCGTCCTCGCCGGCTCGACCCTGCACGTGCAGGCCGCCGTGCTCTACGCCATCCCCTGACCTCGTATTTTTAACCATCGAGAAACCGAGCCCACGTGACATTCTGCGCGCCATGCGACCCCGCACACCCCTAGGGGCTGCGCTGTGGCTCTTCGCCGGCGGATGCAGCCAGGCACCGGAAGGCCTGGGGGGCCTGTCGCCGGTCGAGCTCGACGTCGCGCCGGTGCTGGACGGAAGCCTGGACTTCGGCACCGTCCTCGCCGGCGAGACGGCATCGCGTCAGGTGACGCTCCGTAACGAAGGCGACAGCCAGGTCGGCTTCCGTCTCATGGCCCCCAACCCGAGAATGGAGGACGGCCTAGAGCTGCGCGCGGTCACGCCCAGCGGCGTTTTGGACCCCTGGGTCTCGGTCGAGCTCGACTTCCGGCTCGAGGTCCCGGCCGAAGCCCAGGAGCGAAGCCGCTCTGGCACGCTGCCGGTCCTCGTCGAGTCCTTGTCGGGAACGCCGCTTCAGACGCTGGAGATCGGCTGGAGCTATCGGATATCCCGGAGCGGCCTCGCCATCGAGCCCAATCCCCTCGTCCTGGGGCCGGTGGCTTTCGGAGCGACGATCGAGGGTACGCTGACCGTCCGCAACGCCTCCCCCCGGGCCCAGGACGTCTACAGCCTGGACCGCGCCGGAGGTGAGGCGCGCTTCTCGTTGGCGGCCGGCGATTTTCAAGGCTTGCCGCCGGTGGACGAGCAAGGCGTGTGGACGCGGCTTCAGCCTCGGGAGGCGACCGAGCTCGCCTTCAGCTACACCGCCCCCCCCGAGGGCGCCGGGTCCAAGGAGGAGGCGATCTGGCGGATCGGCTTTTGCGACGACCCCTCGTGTCAAGAGCTGGCTCGGCTAGAGGGGATCGGGGCCAACATCGGGCCCGACCTCTTCGTCTCGCCCGAAGACTCCCTCACCTTCCCTCGAGTACCTCTCGGCCGATCGGCGCCCGTTACCTTCGTGCTCTCGAATCGGGGCTCGGAGCCGGTGCGCATCACGTCGGTCGAGATCGAAGAGGCGCCGGAGGCCTTCGTCTTCGAAGGGGACTATCCGCTCGTGCTCGGGCCCGGAGAGAGCGAACGCCGGGACCTTCGCTTCGAGCCCCAGGAGGAGCGGAGTTACTCCGCTCTGCTCAACATCGAAAGTGACGATCCCGAAAAGCCGCTCATCCAGGTCCTCCTGAAAGGGATAGGGGTCGACCTTCCGCCCTGCCAGTACTCGGTCGACCCCCAGGCCATCGACTTTCCTCGGCTCCCCAGCTTGGAGGAAGAGATCGAGCGAGTGACGGTCCGAAACATCGGGATGAACAGCTGCCTCCTCTTCGACGTCCGTCTGGAAGAAGCGGAGGGGGTTCCGGCTGGGACCTACACGCTGCCCGACGCGCCGATCCCCTCCGTCGTCCTGCCGCCCAGCGGGACGACGATCATTCGGGTCTCGTTCCGGCCTCGTGACATGGGTGACTTCGAGGCGACCCTCCGAATGCAGATCAACAGTGAGGAGCGTCCGAACATCGTGATCCCCATCGAGGGGACGGGAGGCGAAGGCCTCGGCATTCAGTGCAGCAGCGACCTCGCGCTCCCGGTGGGCGAAAACGCGAGACTGGGTGTCTTCGAAAACGCCACCGCCGAGGTCGTGGCCCGACGATGGCGCATCGTGTCCGCCCCTCCGGGCGGAGAAAACGCCGACGACATCTTCGACCCCGACCCGCCGGCGACGGCTGTCATCCTCTTCAAGCCGAAGATCGTTGGGACCTACGTCCTGGAGGCCCAGGTCGACGACGCCGAGGGCCGCTCTCGGAGCTGCGAGGTCGAGGTCGAGGTCCGACCCCGGGAATTTCAGATCACCTTGACCTGGGATGGAAGCGGCGACCTGGACCTGCACGTCCTGAGAGACAACGGGTCGACTTGGTTCGACGGAACCGACGACTGCTTCTTTCAGAACAAGAACCCTGCCTGGGCGAGCCCGGGGCTCGACAACGACGAGGCGGTGGCCGACGGGCCCGAGAACATTCGCATCGATCAGCCCGTGGTCGGACAGAGCTACCGGGTGGCGGTCCACAACTTCGAAAACGGTGCCGGCCGCCAGGCCCGGGTTCAGGTCTACTGCGGCAACCAGTCCACCCCCGACCTCGACCGCCGCTCTCGGCCCCTCGCCGGCGCCGCCTCCGGCACCTGTACCAGCAACTCCGACTTCTGGCGCCTGGCCGACATCACCTTCACTGGTCCCGGCCAGTGCGACATCGACCTGGTGGACGACTATATCACCGGTCGACAAGCCTGCACTCCCGGCTTTTGAGACTACTGGCTCACCTGCTCCCTCACTGGAGGATGATCGGGGTGGCTTGGGGGCTTGGACCGCCGGCCGGAGGGTCGAGGGTGTCGAGGACGTTGGGGACGGTCCAGTTTTGGGAAGTACCGGTGATGACGCTGATGCCGTAGGGGCCGGGTGGCACGGGAGCGACCAGCTGGACGTTCCCGCTCTCGTCGACCCGAAACGCGATGGGCGGGATGCGGACCCGCAGCTGGGGAACCACCACGAGGCCCATCGCGTTCAAGCGCTCGTCGAAGCTCGAGGTGTCGATGAAGGCCTCGATGGTCACGCCCTCCTCTGGTCCTAAGTTGCGCAGGAGGATTCGGGGAAGAGGATCCGGCCGGCCGTCCATGTTCCGATCCTCGGTCGTCTGCTGAACCAGAAAACCGGCGCACTCGGGCCGGTGGCTGATCGGGCCCCGCATTTGGGGGCTAGCGGTGAGGACGACGGCGGTAGCGCTGGAGGTGGGGACCATGGCCTGAGCCGGCATGAAGCTGAAGGCGGGAGGCTCCCGGGGGATCCGACGGCCGAATGTGACGACCACGCCCGCGGTCTCTTCGGCCGCGGTGGCGGTGACGGCGCGAAGCTTCGAGGCAGCATCGACGAAGCCTCCGGCCAGATCGCCAGCGCTCGGCTGGGCGAGCAGGCCGAGGCCGGGGCTGAAGTTACCATCCACGTCCACGAAGCCGCTGATCAGGTAGTCGTCGCTCGGGAGCGAGGGGAGGCTGAAGTCGGCGGTGAACACCGGCCCCGGACCGCGAAGCCACGCCTCTTCGGGCACGACCCGAAACACCACCGGCGCCCCGGTTCCGCCGGGCGGGGGTGGATCCGAAGTCGAGAAGGCCGTCAGGACGACGTCGCCCCCGAGGGCGGGCCGGCTGCAGACCGGATCCAGATTCGGGCCCCCGTCCTCCTGGATCAGGATCTGGCCCGTGATCAGGCCGAGGTTGGGCTGGATCTCTTCTACCCCCACATCGCCGCAGGCGAAGAGGAAAGGGGCGAGCAGGAGCGGCGAACGACGCTTCATCAAAACCTCCCGATCAGCTCGCCGGCCACGCGGATCTCACGGCGATTGGCAAAGGGATGCTCCCGCTCTCGATTATCGCCGACGTCGAGCAGGTTCGTCCCCGTCACCCCCAGCTCGAGATCTCCGTCGAAGAGCCGGTAACCGACTCGGCCCAGCATGACCACCGAGCCGTCAACCGGCAGCGGGGTGCGATCGAAGCCGCTCGGGTCTTCGGGGTCGAAGCGAGGCTCTTCCCATCGCTGACTCGACGTATAGGAGGCCGACAGGCCCAGATCGAGCCCGGCCGGCAGCCGGTACTGGCCCCACAGGCTTCCCTTGTGCACCGGTGAATCGGTGAAGCGCTCCCCCGTCTCTTCGTCGAAGATATACTGGAAGGAATAGGTCAATCCCAGGTCGAGGCCGTCCACGGGATACCAGCGGGTGGCGAGCTCGGACCCGAGAGCAAGGAAGTCTCGGGCGCTGTTCACGTAGAAGCTCTCGGCCACCACGAAGGCGTCCAGGGTTGGATCCAGGGCCGCCACCGGACCGGAGGGCTCGAGCGGCGTCTGGACGATCAGGTTCGTGACCCGGTTGAAGAAGCCGACCGCCTCCACGTCGATGAAGTCATTGATGAAGCGATAGCCCAGGTCGATGGAAGCGATCCGCTCCTCGTCGATGTCCCGTCCGTCTACGCGGCCGCCCACGAGTCGAATCGCCGCACCTGGATTCGGAGTGAGCGCCTCCAGCGAGATGTAGGACTCGGCCAGGGTGGGCACCCGAAAGGCGGTCCCGGCGGTGAGGCGGATGGCTTGCTTGGGGGTCGGCTTGTAGATGAAGGCGACCCGCGGCGAGC
>CAYZFR010000005.1:18876-42884 GCA_964477875.1 uncultured Myxococcales bacterium | reverse complement strand
GAGGGAGGCGTCTCTGATCAGTTGCCGCTGGGGGCTTGGCCGGGGGGGACGACGATGACGACGTCGCGGGTGGCGAGCTGGGTGACGTCGTCGCCGATCACGTCGATGAAGGCACGGAAGACCTGGAAGTTTTGGCTGGCGGGCACGCAGGGCTGGCCGCTGGGGGCGATGTTGGCGGCCACGACCTCGAACTCGAGGGTGGCGCCGGGTACGACGCGCTCGAAGGTGTCGAGGCCGACGGTGACGGTGCTGCCGTCCACCGCGATGGGGGCGGGGGCGCAGCCGTTGGGGGCAGTGCCCAGCTCGGGAGTGACGCGCTGGATGAAGCACGCCGTGTCCACGGCCGGCAGCTCGGTGGGATCGGGACGGACCCGGGTCGTGATCTCGAGCTCGGAAAAGTTGGTCAGGGCTTCGATCCCGGTGACCAAAGCCTGGTCGATGCCCGAACCGGTGTCGCTGATCTCGAAGCTCAGAGGGCAGCTGCCGTTGGCGTCCACGGAGACCCCGGCGCCGCCGAGGCCGGTGCAGCATTCGTTGGCGCCGCAGCCGACCGGCCGGGCAGTGCCGAACTCGTCCCAGGCGCAAGCCGGGACCTGAGCCCCTGTCGCCCGAGCAATGCCGTAGGGCACCCGCAGCTCTTCGTCGGCCACCCGATCGAAGCAAGTGTCCTCGCAGCCGACCACGTTCGAGCTCGGGGTGGCGCTGGAGCGCAGCATCCAGGGGGTGGCGTCGAAGCGCCAGTCGCCTTCGTCGGCGCTGGAGCAGAGCAGGCTCGAAGGCGAGAAGTCGTCGCCATCTACTTCGACGCCCAGGAAGTAGTGGCCCGCGCTCACCGCGCCGCTGCCGTTGAAGTCGGTGTCGTTGAAGGCGGACACCGCCACGTAGAAGGGTCCCGTACCGCTCAACACCACCGATACGCTGGCGTCGGGATCGCCGGTGGCTCGGTCGTCGTTCATGGCCAGCTGATGACCGTTGCCGTCGTAGATGCCGACCATCGGATCCAGCGCCGAGCCGGTGGCGAAGGCGGTGGCCGTCACTTGGACCGTGTCGCCGGCGCTCGCCCCGACGAGCTCGAACCAGTCTGGGTCCGTTCCTTGAGGATCTTCGATCTCGGCCAGGGTCGGCTCATCGAAGCCCTGGCACCAGTCTGCGAAGCGGTCTCTGAACTGGGTCTCGTTCCACGGCCGAGGCTGATTTTGACCGGTGATGGTGAGGACGCGGAGGCTCTGGTCGACCAGGGACTGTCGAACGCTCTGGGCGCTGGCAGCGCTGATCAGGCCCGGATAGTCGGCGCCGAGGTGAGAAGGCGCATCCGAGACGTGGACGACGATCGGAAGCGCGCCGGAGCGCAGACCGACGCCACCGCCGGTTCCATCGGCCACGCCGACGATGCGATTCTGCGACGGATTGAAGGCGGACACCGAGCCGCCGACCCAGGTCGTTCCCGTCCCGTTCGCGACCTGCCCTAGAGCCTCCAGCCCCGACTCCCGGGTGTCCTGACCGTTCCGCGTGGACAGCCCGTTGAGGGCGGCCTGCACGGCGGCGCTGTCGGTCGTGACCCGCTGCTCGAGCGAGAAGGGCCGGTCGCCGTCGGCGTTGGCGCCGTAGGGCGTGATCGGAAAGTCCTGGAAGGTCGAGACCGAGAAGCCGGGGTTGGGAACGACCGCCTCCACGCCGGGGACGATGATCGTGGAGAGGGAGTTTCGCAGGTTCGTGATCTCGCCGCCCATCGAGCCGGTGGTGTCCACGTTGAGGACGATGTCGGCGTCGTCGACCTCGGTGTCGTCGAAGACGAGCACGTCCGAGTCCTGCGCCCCGCTGGCGGGGAGGACGAAGTAGAAGGCCTCGATGCCGCTCCCGGCGTCGCAGGGGTCGCTGCCCACGCCCCGCTCCGCCGCGTCTTGAAAGCTGTCGCCGTCGCTGTCCACCAGCCGCCGGTCGGGTCCGGCCGGACACCCTGGCTCATCGATGTCGAGCAAGCCGTCGTCGTCGGAATCGGTGTCGCGGTAGTCGGGTACGCTGTCGCCGTCGGTGTCGATGGGCGAGGTGCCGAGGTCGGTGTCGCCGGCCTCCAGCGTGTCGGAGAAGCCGTCGTCGTCGGCGTCGAGCTCCAGGCGATCGGGGATGCCGTCCTGGTCGCTGTCGGCCCGCCCTTCCTCCAGGTCGAGGATGGCGTCGCCGTCGGAATCGAGGTCGAGATAGTCGGGAAGGCCATCGCCGTCGCTGTCGATGGGCGCCGTCGCCAAGTCTTCGTCGCCGGACTCTTCTCGATCCAAGAGCCCGTCGGCGTCCGAGTCCAGGTCTCGGAAATCGAATAGGCCGTCGCCGTCCGCGTCGTTCAAGCCCTCGACCGCGTCCAAGATGAAGTCCGCGTCGGCGTCCACGTCCAAGAAGTCGGGCAGGCCGTCGGCGTCGGTGTCCCTCGGGGCCTCGTCGATGGACAGGACACCAGCTTCGACGGCGTCGTCGATCCCGTCGCCGTCGGCGTCCAGGTCCAAGAAGTTCGGGGTCCCGTCGGCGTCGTCGTCCAAGCCGCCCTCGAAGACGTCGCCGATCCCGTCGCCGTCGGCGTCCAGGTCCCGCCAGTTCCCGAGCCCGTCGCCGTCCTGGTCGCCGACGCCCTCTTCGGCGTCGAGGAGGCTGTCGCCGTCGCTGTCGAGGTCCAGAAAGGCCGGCACCCCGTCCCGGTCACGGTCGTCCAAGCCTTCGATGCCGTCGTCGATCCCGTCGCCGTCGCTGTCGAGGTCGAGGAAGGCAGGGATGCCGTCCGGCTCGGGGTCCGCCTCGCCCTCGAGGGCGTCGGCGATGCCGTCGCCGTCGCTGTCCAAGTCCAAATAGTTCGGAACGCCGTCGCCGTCCGGATCCGAATCACCTTCGATCCGGTCTTCGATGCCATCGTCGTCGCTGTCGAAGTCGCGGAAGTTGGCGATCCCGTCGCCGTCGAAGTCCAGCGACGTCTCGACGCTGTCGGCGATGCCGTCGCCGTCGCTGTCCAGGTCTCTATAGTCCGGGATCCGGTCCCGGTCGGTGTCGAAGGGGGGGGTGGTCAGGCGCTCGTCGCCGGCCTCGACCGAATCGAGGAGGCCATCGTCGTCCGAGTCCAGGTCCAGCTCGTCGGTGGTCCCGTCTCCATCGGTGTCGACGTTGCCGCGACCCTCGTGAACGTCGCTGATCCGGTCGCCGTCGCTGTCCGGGATGTCGACCTCGCCGAAGTCGACGCCGGCGTCCGAGACGCCGCCGTCGAGGCCCATGTCCTCTGGGTCGGCTCCGCCGTCGGGGCTGGTCTCGTTCCCGCCGTCAGCGGGGAGGCCGGCATCGCCTTGGGCGCCAGGCGGCGGCCAGCCGAGGTCCATGGCCAGCCCAATGCGCCGGGGTGTGGCAGGAGCAGGGTCGTCCGCGGGCCCGCACGCCGCCAGCAGCACCAGCCCGAGGGCGAGGCCTAGGAGTGGACGGACCTTCACGAAGGTCCGATTCGGACGTCAGGGCCCGGTCACGACCGGGCTGTTCGACCCTGAAACGGGCTCAGAAGAAGCGCGGGGTTCCGGACACCGGGCCCTGAGGGCGATCCAGGGGGTCCTTCATCGGCTCCCCGTATTTCTCCTTCAACTGCTCGGGGGTGCTGGCCATGATCTCCGTGAGATTCTTGTCGAAGCGCACTCGGTCGGCCGCGATCTCGCGCAGGGCGACGACGGGGGCCTTGTTCTTGGCGTTGTCGACCAGCGGCGTGGCGCCCTTCAAAAGCTGGCGGGTTCGCCGGGTAGCGAGGAGAACCAGCGCAAAGCGGTTGTGGACGTTCTCGAGGCAGTCTTCGACGGTAACTCGGGCCATGGGGCGGCCTAGCACGGGCCTTCAGCGCCCGCCAGCAGATCCGCTCGACACCCGATGCAGCCGAACCGTGTTGGTGCGGCCCGAGGCCCCCATCGGGGAGCCAAAGACCAGGACCAGCCGGTCGCCAGCGCTGGCTAGACCTCGACTCACGACCCGGTCCTCGACCTGGTCGACCAGGGACTCGACGTCTTCGGCGCCGACCATCCGATCGGTCCGAACCCCCCAGGGTAGGGCGAGTCTCCGGCGCGTTCGGTTGGCGCGACAGAAGGCCAGGATGGGCATGCGGGGGCGGCTCCGGGCGACGAGCTCCGCCGTCCGGCCGGACTCGGTAAAGCAAACGATCATCTTGGCGCCGACCCGGTCGGCAGCTTCGACCGCGATCGACGCCGTGGTCTCGGCAAAGGAGGCGCCCTCCTTCAGGGCCGGGATCTGCAGCCGGTCGACGCCCTCCAGCTCGGTCTCACGCACGATGCGCGCCATCATCGCCACCGAGTCGACGGGGTAGTCACCAATAGCGGTCTCGGCGCTGAGCAATACGCCGTCGGCTCCGTCAGCGATGGCGTTGGAGACGTCCGAGGCTTCGGCCCGGGTAGGCCGCGGCGCGTTCATCATCGAGCCCAGCATCTGGGTGGCGATGATCACCGGCACGCCGGCGCGATTGGCGAGGCGCAAGATTTCCTTTTGCACCGAAGGGACCCGGGTGATCTCCATCTGCGCGCCGAGGTCGCCGCGCCGGATCATCACCGCGTCGGCCCGGCGAAGGATGCCGTCCAGCCGCGCGAAGGCCTCGGGGCGCTCGATCTTGGCGATGATCGGGATCTGGCGGCCGAGCTCCCCCATGCGCTCTCGAGCCACGAGGAGGTCGCGGTCGTCGGTCACCCAGCTCAGCGCGACGTAGTCGGCCCGCTCCTCGATCGCCAGCTTCAGTAGCGGCTCGTCCTGCTCGGTGATCGGTGGGCCATGAGTGGGCACGCCCTGACAGTGCACGCCGGTCCGCTCACCGACGTGGCCGCCGTAGATGACCTCGGCCTCGACCTCTTGCCGCTTGATCTCGATGACCTCGAGCTCGACCACCCCGTCGGACAGCAAGATCGGGTCCCCCCGGGACATGTTGTCGTGAAAGAACTCCGCCTGCACCGGAAGGTGCCGAGCGTCGCCCTCTTGGCCTTCGTCGACGATGAAACGCGCCGTGTCCCCGGTCTCGAGCTGGACGCTGCCGCCCGGCAGCTTGCCGACCCGGATCTTCCGGCCCGGGAGGTCGGCAATCACCGCCACCGGCCGCTGCGTCGGCCCCATCAAGGACCGGACCTCCTGGATCCGACGGACGTGCTCCTCCGGCGTTCCAAAGCTCATGTTGATCCGGGCGGCGTCCATCCCGCTCTTGACGAGCGCCAAGGTGGCGTCGGGTCCGTCGACGGCGGGGCCGAGCGTGCAGACGATCTTGGCGCGTCGACCGGGGCCGCGAGCGGGGGAGGCCATGAACTCCCGATTGCCACAGTCCCCGTCCTGCGGCGAGCGCCGAGGCGGGTGGTATCCCACCCCTGGCCTTGGCTAGGGTTGCGGTGTGCGGATGGCCTCTTGCATCTTCGTGCTCCTCGGCGCCTGCGCCGGGCCCCAGGCCGCGGAGGCGCCCGAGCCGTCCGCTGCGTGTGAGGGTGCGGATTGCCTGGAGGCGGCGGAGGCGGCGGAGGCGGCCGGCGAGCTGGATCGGCGCGAGGCCCGAGAGGAGGTCCTCCAGGCCGAGCAGGACCGCCGAGAGGTCGCCTTTCGAGAGCGGCTGTCGAAGCTCCGCGCCGCCGAGGAGGCCCGCTTTCGCGCCAGGGCCGAGGAGAACCCGCCGCCACCGGAGCCCGAGGAGGAGGAGGACGTCTCGGTCACCGAGATGGCGGCCGAGCTGGCTTCTCTCGGTCCAGCCCGGCCCGAATCCGAGTCTCGGCCCCAGCCGGCGGGGGCTGGGCCGCCGGCTGGGGCCGAGGATCCGGCCCCTTTCGGTCCGACGCCCCGAGCGCTCCTCGAAACCAGCCTCTGCCTCCTCGCCCCCGACGAGCGCCACGCACTGGCCGAGCTGCGGGCGCGGTCGAGCGCTCGAGAGCTGCGGAGCGCCTGGGCCCTGGCGATGGTCGAGCTGCAGACCTTACAGCAGGACATTCGCCGAGAGCGCCGACACCGAGGCTTGGCAGACGAGGACCCATCGTGCACATCCGAGGTGAAGGAGCTGCTGCGGACCCTCTACGGCCCCGGCGCCGAGCGTCAGGGCCCCGACGGCACCCTGCGGAGCGTGGAACGTCTTCGGCAGGAGCTGCAGGTGCGCGCTGGCCTGCCCCGGTCCGGCAGCGAGAACAATGACCGACCCCGCCCCACACCGAGAGGCCCCTGAGTCCGGCCCCGAGCTCTCGCTCATCATCCCCTGCTTGAACGAGGAGGAGAGCGTCGACGAGCTGGTGGCCGAGGTCTTCTCGGTCATCGACGACGAAGGCTACGACGCGGAGGTGGTCATCGTGGACGACGGGTCCAGCGATGGGACGTGGGCCAAGCTAGAGGGCCACGCGGACCGCGACCCGCGGCTCAAGCTCGTCCGCTTTCGCCGCAACTTCGGGCAAACGGCGGCCATGGTGGCGGGCATGGATCACGCAGTCGGCGCGGTGATGATCCCCCTCGACGCCGACCTCCAGAACGACCCCCGCTCCATCCCCAAGCTGATGGAAAAGGTTCGGGAGGGCTACGACGTGGTGTCGGGCTGGCGAAAAGATCGGCGGGACACCTTCTTGTCCCGCCGGCTCCCCTCCCAGATCGCCAACGGCATCATCTCGTGGGTCAGCGGCGTGCGCCTGCACGACTACGGCTGCACCCTCAAGGCCTACCGCCGGGAGGTCCTGGAGCCGGTGGAGCTGTACGGCGAAATGCATCGCTTCATCCCCATCTACGCCTCTTGGTCCGGAGCCAAAGTCACCGAGGTCGTGGTCAACCACCGGGCTCGCAAGTACGGGCAGTCCAAGTACGGCATCATGCGGACCTTCAAGGTCCTGCTGGACCTGCTGGTGGTGAAGTTCCTGGGCTCGTACGGCACCAAGCCCATCTACTTCTTCGGAGGCCTTGGCTTCGTGCTCTTCGGGGGCGCCGTCGCCAGCGGCGGCCTCGTCCTGATCCATAAGTTCGTCTACGGCATCTACGCCCACCGAAACCCATTCTTGCTCATCGCGATCTTCTTGGGCCTGACCGGGATCCAGAGCTTATTCCTCGGGCTGCTGGCCGAGATCTCGATTCGCACCTACCACGAGAGTCAATCCCGACCGATCTACATGGTGCGCGAGCTCCGCAACGCAGCGCCGAGCAGCCGCCGGCGTCGTCTCTCCACCGTCTGATGTGCGGGATCACCGGCTGGGTTGCGCGTCCCGGCGCGACGCCTTCGCAGGACGTCCTGCGAGCGATGACGGATCGACTGCGCCACCGCGGCCCCGACGACGAGGGCTTCTTCGCCGATGGGCGCTGCGCTCTGGGACACCGGCGCCTCTCGATCATCGACCTCGAAGGGGGACAGCAACCATTCGCTGCCGCGGAGCAGACGATATGGTCGGTGGCCAACGGCGAGATCTACAACTTCCGGGCCCTGCGCCAGGAGCTGGAGGGGGCCGGGCACCGCTTCCGCAGCCGCTCCGACAACGAGGTCATCGCCCACGGCTACGCCCAGTGGGGGGAAGGGGTGGTCGAGCGGCTGGAAGGCATGTTCGCCCTCGCGATCTGGGATGCGCCGAAAGGCAGGTTGCTCTTGGCCCGGGACCGAATGGGGCAAAAGCCCCTGTATTTCGGGCGCTGGTCAGGGGGCAGCTTCGTCTTCGCCTCCGAGCCCAAGGCGGCCCTCGCCCACCCGGAGGCGGAGCGGACCATCAACCCCGACGCCCTCGCCGCCTACTTGGTCTTCGAGTCGGTGCCCGAGCCGGCCTGCATCTACGCGGGGCTCTCGAAGCTCGGGCCGGGAGAGCTGCTGGTCTACGACGCCGACCGGGCCGAGGCCCGGCGCCGGCCTTACTGGACGCTGGGCGCCCCGGACGTCCCGCCACCGCGGGTCCGAGACTTCGACGAGGCGGTCGCTCGGGTGCGAGAAGAGGTCGTGCGCGCCACTTCGGCGCGCCTGGTCGCCGACGTGCCCCTCGGCGTCTTCTTGAGCGGCGGCGTCGACTCCTCTCTCGTCACCGCGGCGATGGCCCAGACCGTCCCTGCCTCCCAGATCCAGACTTTCGCCATCGGCTTCGAAGAGAAGAGCTTCGACGAGCGCAGCCACGCAGAGGCCGTCGCCCGCCACCTCGGGACCCGGCACCAGGTGCGGGTAGTGTCGCCGAGGCAGATGCTGGAGGTGCTCGACCCAGTAGCCGAGCTCATGGACGAGCCCCTCGGCGACGCCTCGATCATTCCGACCTACCTGTTGTCGGCCTTCGCCCGGGAGCACGTCACCGTCGCCCTTGGCGGCGATGGGGGCGACGAGCTGTTCCTCGGCTATCCGACCTTCACCGCCGAGTACGGGCTGCGTGGATTGGGGGCCATGACCGAAGGGTGGCTCGCTCGGGCCGCCGCTCCCCTCGTCCGGCGGGCCGTCGAGCAGCTGCCGGCCGGCCGGGGCTACTTCAGCCTCGACTTCAAGCTCAAACGCTTCGCCCGGGGCCTGGGATGGGGCGCCCGGGATCGACACGTTCGTTGGATGAGCTCCTTCCTCCCCGAAGAGCTGCCGGCCCTGCTGAGCCGCCCGGACGCGGCGGTCTTCCCGCTGGAGCTCGTTCACGGGGAGTCGCCCCGCTCGGTCGATACCTTTGCGGACCTGACCGATCACTACGCCCGGCTGTACTTGGCGTCCGACGTGCTGGTGAAGGTGGACCGGGCCTCGATGCGACACGGGCTCGAAGTGCGCTCGCCCCTCCTCGACCACCGGCTCGTGGAGCTCGTGCGGGGGCTTCCGAGCGAGCTCAAGATCCCGGGGGGACGGCTCAAGCACCTGCTCAAGGAGGTCGCCCGTCCCTGGCTGCCGCCGGGGATCCTTGATCGACGCAAGCAGGGCTTCGCGATCCCGATCGCGGACTGGCTGCGGGGACCGCTCCGGGAGCGCGCCGGTGATCTGCTCGCCCCGGACCGGCTGCGTCGTCAAGGGCTGCTCGACCCAGCGATGGTCCAGGCTCTGTGGAACGCCCACCAGCGAGGCCGGGCCAACCACGGCAAACCGCTTTGGACGCTCCTCGCCTTTCAGCTGTGGTGGGACCGCTGGGGTCCGGAGGGGGCGTGAGGACCCTGGCCGTCGCGGCGTTCTTCGCCATGCTGAGCGGCGCCTTCGTCGACGCCTGGGTCGGGCTCCGGCCTGCGCCGCCGCCCGTCCACCCGGCCAATTTGCAGGCAGCATTGCAGAAGCTGCAGTCCGAGCGCAGGCCGGCGGACGTCGTCGTGCACAGCCCCCTGTTCGAGCCGGCGCTACTCGGGTTTCTGGACGAGGAGGTTTCGCCCGCCCCGGCCCGGCGGGGACGGCAGTGGGTGCTCGACGACGCCCGCCAGCCGATGTTCGTCCCCGGCCAGGAGCGGGCGCGCACCCGTTTCGGGGACGTGCTGCTGAGGTTGGTCGAGTCGAGCGCGGTCGAAGGCGGACCGGGCTTCGATCTTCGCCGGGACCTCCGGGCCGACACGCTTCGGCTGGAGGACGCGAGGGGCGAGGTGGTCACGCGTTGCCGGGTCCCGCGGAGTCAGGGGGGCTTCGCTTGCCCCGGGCAGCCAGAGTGGGTCTACGCCGCGCCCACCGAGGTCACGATCCGAGGCGCGCCCAAGGACTGCGTGTGGGCCCATCCCCGACAGGGCCTCACCCTGGTCTTCGAGCTGCCCGCGCCGACCGAGCCGAGCCAGCTTCGGCTGGGAGCAGGCCTGTCCGACGGCGCGACGACCATGGCCGGCGGAGCCCCGGTCGAGCTCGAGCTTCGGCAGGGCGAAAGGCTGGGCCGGCTCCGGGTGCCCAACCGCCGGGGCTGGCGAGAGAAGACGCTCCCGATCGAGCCCGGCGCGCCGGTCGAGATCCGGATCCAGACCAAGCACGACGGCATGCGCCACCTGTGCATCGACGCCCGGACCCAGCCGAGGATGGAGGCCGGCGGCTCATGAGCCGGACCTTCGCCGTCGGCGTGATGGTCCTGTACGCCGTCGTGTTGTTCGCGCTGCTGCCGGACACCGGCCTCACCGACGACGACGACTTCTACTTGCCGGCGGGGGAGAGCTACGCAGCGTGGCTGGTCGACGCCGCCACCTTCTCCTCCGAGGCCTGGTCCTCAAAGGGCATCGACGCCGCCTTTGGGCCGAACCACGAGCACCCGCCGGTCGCGAAGTACGCCCTCGGGCTGTGCGGCCTCGTCTTCGGGCCGTGGTTGGGGCCGGTCGACGGGCCCCGGGTGGCGACCGTCCTGTGGTCGATCCTGACGGCGCTGCTGATGCTCGTCCTGGCCCGCAGTCACCTGGGTCCGGGGCGGGGCGAAGTCGCAGGTGGTCTTGCGGTCCTGTTTCTGTTGAGCCTGCCCCGCTTTGCCTTCCACTCCCGTGTAGGGACGCTGGACGTCCCGGTAGCCGCGGTCTATCTGCTCGCCGGCAGTTTCGCGCTGTGGGGAGAGCGCTCGGCCAAGGCGGCCTTCTGGGCGGGGCCCCTGTTCGGGCTCGCGGCGGCCACCAAGCTCAACGGCCCCTTTCTCTTCGCGCCGATGCTGGTCTTTTGGGGGCTGACCCGGCGCCCGCGCCGGGGCGACGAGCGGCGCTCGGGCCTGAGCCTGCCGCCGCTTCCGGTCACCGTCCTGTCGATGGCTCTGCTCGGTCCCCTGGTCTTCTGGGGGCTGTGGCCCTGGCTGTGGTCCGACACCCTCGACCGGGTGCAGGCCTACGTGGCCTTTCACCTGAACCACTACCCGATCTACTTGCTGTATTTCGGCCGGATCTACGATGCCGGGCCCTTTCCGCCCTGGCACGCACCCTTCGTCCTCGCGCTGTGGACTACGCCGGTCGCCGTGGTCGCGGCCGGGCTCTACGGGAGCCTCGAGGCTGGGGTCTCGGGGCTGCGGCGGATCCTTCGGCGGGACGAGCGCGACGACCCGGACCGGCCGGAGGGCGACTTCGCGCTTTTTCTTCTGCTGAACGCGGCAGCGACGATCGGCGTCGTCGCCTTCCTGGCTGGATCCAAGTACGGCGGCGTGAAGCTCTTTCTGCCTTTCTTCCCCTTCTTTTGCCTTCTGGCCGGTTACGGCGTCGTGCGCCTGGCCGAGCGACTGCCGAGCATCGAGATGCTCTCGGACCGAAGTCGCCTCGTCCACGGCGCGGTAGGCGGCGTGGCGGCGGCAGGTCTGGTGGCGGCGGCCGCTCTTCAGGCCCGATTCGGCCAGGATGGGCTGAGCGCCTACGCTGGCCTGGCCGGCGGCCTGCGGGGGGCGACGGCGGCGGGAATGGAGCGCCAGTACTACGACGTCCTATCGAGGGCGCAGCTCGACTGGCTGAACGAGCACGCCCCGCCGAAGGCACGGGTGCACTTCGTCCCCAACCACAAGGAGTACGCCCGCACCTTCCGCTGGGCCCACCGGGAAGAGAGCCTGCGGGGCGACGTCCGGGCGAGCGCTCGCCCTTCGAGCGCTCAGCTGATCGTGCTCACCCACGAGCGCCGCTTTCCAGGCTACCCTTCCGAGCTGGCGAAGCTACGGGACGTGGATCCGCTCTTCACCTACGAGCTGGACGGGGTCCCCCTGTGGACGGTGTATCCTGGACCCAAGGCTACTCGATGAGCCGAAGCCGTCCGCTGCTCGACGGGCCGGGTCCCTCTCGATCTGGGGGCGTGCACTCGCCGGGCGCGTCTTGGGTGACGGTGTGGCGAAGCTTGTCGATGTGGGCGAGCCATTCTTTACGCACCGCCGGAGGCACGTTTCGCTCATCCATGAGCTCGACCAAGATCTGACGGCGGCGGTCGAAGTGGCCCCCCATGATCCGGTGGCGCATGTGGGCGTGGCGCATCCCGCGGCCGCTGTAGTCGACGTCGGCCCCGAGGAAGCGAGCCGTGAACTCGAACTCTCGGCGGGCGAGGATCACCGGGTCCACGTTCCAGAAGTGGAAGCCGATCATGGGGTCCTGGCGGATCCGAAGCACGAACTCGTCGATGAGCGGACGGAGCGCCTGCTCTCCGCCCATGGTCTCATAGGGCGTCACCGGAGAGAGGCTACCATGGTCCCCTGGACCCGTCCGTCGAAACGCGACAGCGTACCGCCGGTGCCGGTCCGCGAAGCCCGCCCCGACGACGTGGACACCCTGGTCGAGGGGAACCGGGCCATGGCCCAGGAGACCGAAGCGCTCGAGCTCGACCTGGAGCAGCTCCGAAGTGGCGTGAAGGCCGTCTTCGACGAACCTTCCCGGGGCCGCTACTGGCTCGACGAAGTCGCGGGTCGGGTTCGAGGCCAGCTCCTCGTCACCTACGAGTGGAGCGACTGGCGGGCGGCCAACGTGTGGTGGATCCAATCGGTCTATGTCTGGCCGAACCACCGGCGGCAGGGCGTCTTTCGTCGCCTCTATGGCCATGTCGAACGAGAGGCCCGCGCCGGATCCGCCGCCGGCCTACGCCTGTACGTCGACCACTCCAACGCCCTCGCCCAGAAGGTCTACGCCCGCCTCGGCATGGACGGAGACCACTACCAACTCTTCGAGTCCATGTTCCGCTAGGGCTCGGGGTGTGCTCAGAACAAGTCGATGGTGCCTTCGACTGCGGCGGAGGCTTGGGACAGGCGCTTTTCTTCCTCGTGGATGGTGGTGGCCTGGGCGGTGGTGACGGCTCGGATGAAGAGCTGCCCGGTGTCGGGCTTGAAGACGACGCGGCGGGCTTGGGTGCCGCCCACGTCCTCGGCGCCCACCTTGATCCCTTCCGCTCGAAGGAACTGTCGGACGAAGGCGATGTTGCGCTGACCGATGTCCAGACCGCCGGTGAACATCCGTGCGCCGCCCGTGATCTTGGCCACGAGGCGATCTCTGCGTGCACCTTTTCGGATCAGCTCGTTGATCAGTCGCTCCATCGCAAAGGCGCCGAAACGAGCCGCGTCGCCGGGGGTGGCGCCCGAGCCCTCGGGGAGCAGGAAGTGGTTCATGCCGCCCCCGCGGAGCTCGGGGTCCATGAGGCAGGCCGATACACAGGAACCGAGCAGGGTGTACAGGGGCTCGTGACGGCTCAGGGCGTACTCGCCCGGCTGAATCCGAATCGAAGATCGGGCTAGCAGCTCCACGTCCAGCGGCTCGCCCGCCTGCGCCATCATGAAGCAAACAGTCGGCTGGCTGCAGGGCGCTTGAGCTCGAACGCCTCCCATTCTCAAGTCGAGCGCACCCCGACCGATTCTGCTCTCCGTGGCACGCATCCTCGCCGTCGACGACTCGCCGTCCATGCGGACGCTGGTCAACGTGACCCTCTCCGACGCAGGTCACGAGGTCGAGCAGGCCGCAGACGGCGTCCAAGCGCTGCAGAAGGCGCAGGGCGACAGCTACGACCTCGTCCTCGCCGACGTGAACATGCCGAACATGGACGGCATCACCCTCACGTCGGAGCTTCGCAAGCTCGAGGCCTACAAGCGCACGCCTATCCTCATCCTGACCACCGAGGTGAGCGACGAGCAAAAGCAGAAAGGCCGCGCCGCTGGTGCAACCGGCTGGCTCACCAAGCCCTTCAACCCCAACAAGCTGCTCTCCACGATCAGCCGTGTGATCTGAAAGATGGCCGAGCGCAGCGTACAACTCCCGGCCAAATTCAGGGTCGATGCGACTTCGGAGCTCCGCGACGCCTGCGTCGCGGCACTCCAGGAGCTCGCAGCCGACGACGTTCTGGAGCTGGACGCTTCTCAGGTGACCGACGTCGACGCGACCGGCCTTCAGCTCATCTATGCTGTACGGCGGGCCTGCTCCGCGAGCGGGGTCCTCCTGAAGCTCAGCCGCCCCGGCGAATCCGTCATCGAGGGCGGTCGCGTCCTCGGTCTCGGGTTGGAGAAGGCCTGACGTGGAGGACTTCGGCAACGACGCCCTCCTTCAGCAGCTTCGCGAGGTCTTCTTCGAGGAGTCCGAGGAAGGGCTGGCACGCATGGAGTCCATCCTCGTCGAGGCCACCGACGGCCAGCCTCTGGCCCCCGAAGACATCGCATCGATGTTCCGGGTCATGCACTCGATCAAGGGTGGGGCCGGTACCATCGGCTTGAACCGCGTGGTCCGGGTAGCCCACGCCGCAGAGAGCTTCCTCGATAAGGCCCGTGATGGGGAACTCGAGGTGGGGGACGAAGACCGAAGCCGACTCCTTCGCATCCTCGACGAGCTGGGGGTACTGATCCAGGCCGCCAAGACCGGCCAAGAAGGGGATGAGGCAGCCGGCCTCGCTCTTGCCGAAGAGCTAGGCGACGGCGCGGCGCGGCCCGCTCGACCGGAGGACGAGGCCAGCTCCGGCAAGCAACGGCTGCGGGTGAGGCTGAAGCCGAAGCCGGGTCTGATGGACTCGGGCAACGACCCCCACCGCCTCCTGCGTGAGCTGGACGAGATGGTCGGGTTCGACGTTCGGGTCGACGACGGTGCGCTCCCAAAGCTGGAGGCCATGGATCCGACCGAGCTCTACCTGAGCTGGGAGCTGGACACCAAGGCGCCCATCGAGGCCGGCGAGGTCGAAGAGATCTTCTCTTGGATCGACGACCTGGCAGAGATCGAGATCGGCCCGGTGCCGGCCGAGAGCAAAGAGCGGGCGAGCGCGTCCGCCGCCGGGGCGGCGAGCGCGACGCCGGCCACCGCGTCGTCGATCCGGGTCCAGCTCAGCAAGGTCGACCGCCTGATGAACCTCGTCGGCGAGCTCGTCATCACTCAGTCGATGCTGAGCCAGCTCGCCGCCTCCGAAGAGGAGCGCAGCTCGGAGCGATGGCTCCAAGGGCTGTCGCAGCTCCAGCGAAGCACCCGGGATCTGCAGGAGTCGGTGATGGGCATCCGGATGGTGCCGATGAGCTTCTTGTTCAGCCGCTTCCCTCGGATGGTGCGAGACCTCGCCATTCAGCTGGACAAGAAGGTGAAGCTCGTCATCCAGGGTGAGACCAACGAGCTGGATAGGACTCTGGTCGAGCAGATGTCGGACCCCCTCGTCCACCTGGTTCGCAACGCCATCGACCACGGTCTGGAGACAACGGCTGACCGGGGCGCGGCCGGCAAGAATCCCGAGGGCCGAATCAGCCTTCGGGCCTTCCAGCAAGGCGACAAGATGATCGTCGAGGTGAAGGACGACGGCAAAGGCATCGACCACGAGAAGGTTCGGGTCAAGGCGATCGAGAAGGGCTTGATGGAGACGGACCAGGAGCTCCCGCGGGAGTCGATCCTTCAGCTCCTCTTCGAGCCCGGCTTCTCGACCGCGGACAAGGTCAGCGACCTCTCGGGTCGAGGGGTGGGACTGGATGTGGTTCGCCGAAACGTTCAGGCCATCGGCGGCGCGCTCGAGATCGACTCTCAGCTCGGTGTTGGTACGACCTTCACCCTGAAGCTGCCCCTCACCCTCGCCATCACCGACGGCCAGCTGGTGCGGCTCGCTGGCGAGACCTTCGTGGTCCCGGTGCTCTCCATCGTGGAGTCGGTGCAGCGCCGTCGTGCCGACTTCACCATGCTCCCCAACGGGCGCTTCGTGACCGAGTTCCGAGGCGTGCAGGTCCCGGTGGTAGACGGCGGCGAGACCCTCGGGCTGCGCTTCGCCAAACGAAGCGACGAGGCCCGGACCTTCGTGATCGTGGAAGACGGCGGGCGCTGCCTGGCCCTGGGCGTGGACGAGCTTCTCGGTCAGCAGCAGGTGGTGGTCAAGAGCCTGGAAGAAAACTTTCAGCGCGTTCACGGCGTGTCGGGCGCGACGATCCTCGGCGACGGAAAGGTCGCCCTCATTCTCGAAGTCAGTGAACTGGGCGGTCCGAGGGCCGTGTCCAACGAGGTGGCAGCATGACGGCTGAAGCAACGACTCTAAATCTCGAATCCCATGGCCCCGAAGCCCAGGGAGCGACTCAGCTCTTCTCCTTCCGAGTAGGCGAGCAGAAGTACGCCCTCGACATTCTGCGGGTGCAGGAGATCCGGCGCTGGGAGCAGTGCACGAAACTCCCGCACGCGCCGGAAGAGGTCCGGGGCGTGATCAACCTCCGCGGCGCCATCGTCCCCGTCATCGACCTTCGCTTCCGCTTCGGATGCGAGGCGAGCTACCTCCCGACCACGGTCATCGTGATCGTCCGGGTCCAGCAAGGATCCAAGGAGAAGGTCGTGGGCGTCGTCGTCGACGCTGTCCTCGACGTGTTCACCACCAACCAAGAACAGATTCACGACTGCCCCGACATCGGCGTCCCAGGTGGACTCGATTTCGTGAAGGGCATGGTGAAGCAGGCCGAAGACATGCTCATCGTCATCGACGTCGACGAGATGCTCGGCCGGAGCATGTGAAGGAAGAACCCAAAAATGGCGACCAAGACCCAAACCCCAGCATCCCGGGCCCGAAAGGCCCAGTCCTCCAGGCCCAAGGCCCAACCGAAGTTCAAGGCAGCCGACGCCCTCTCCATGCCCGGTACCGCCCGGGACGCCCTCGGCGCCTTTGCCGACGCCTTGGCCCAAGACCTGAAGGCGCCCGCCGTATGCGTGTGGGGCTTGGACGAGGGGCTCGTGCTCCTCGCCGGTGATGGCCCGGAGCACGTCGGCGAGCTCGACTACCCCTGCACCCTTGACCGGCGGGAACCGGATCACGTCGTCCGCGCCTCGGCCCAGCGCGTGCCTGTCGGGTCCGAGGCCGGTCTCGGCCGACGGGGCGAGGTCGTAGCGCGGCGTGGGCTTCGCTCGGTCGCCTATCCGGTCGTGTGGCAAAGCGAAGTTTGCTGCGTGGTCGAAGTGTTGCAGCCGACGACGAGTAAGAGCACCGCCGCTGCCCAGAAGAAGGTAGCCGACTACCTGGCTGGCTGTGCCGGTAGCCTGGCCTCGGTCATGCGGATGCAGGACGCCCAGGATCGGGTCGCCAACGGCGAGGCGGTGCGAAAGGCGACCAAGGCCATCCAGCAGGCGAGCACCGAGGAGGAGGTCATCGACGCCGCGCTGTCGACCTTCCGGAGCGCTTTCGGCTGGGACTACGGGTCCTACTGGGTTGTGGACGGCGCCAAGGAGGCCTTGGTGTTCTCCGGAGAGGCGGGCAGCGTCTCTTCAGTGTTCCAGCAGGTGACCCACTCCGCCGCCTTTCCCAAGGGTGTGGGCCTCAGCGGCCGTACCTGGTCGAAGGGCGACGTGGTGGCGGTCGAAGATCTGGGCGAGTTGACCGACTGCTGCCGTCGAGAGTCGGCCCAGGCGGCCGGCGTCCGGAGCGGCGTCTGCCTCCCCATCAAGGTCGGCGGCCAGGTCGTCGCCACCATGGACTTCTTCATGACTCGCTACGAGGCGGTCTCGAAGCATCGTCAGGACTGCCTGCGCGACCTGGCCGAGGTTCTGTCCGCGGCCCTGACCCGCATTCGGTCGTCGGAAGAGATGACCCAGCTGGTGAGTCGTGCCGACATGCTCGAGACCGCGATCGACAACGGACAGCGCTTCTTCATGGTGGTGGACCGCGACATGAAGGTGCGCTTCATGAATCAGGCGAGCCGGCGGCTTCTCGAAAAGCACACCGCCACCTTCCGTGAGCGCTGGCCGAGCTTCGACGTAAACAAGATCATGGGCTCGAGCGTGGACTTCTTCCACAAGGATCCCGCGCATCAGCGGAATCTGCTCGACGATCCGAGCAAGCTCCCCATCCGCCACCAGATTTCGATAGGTCATCTCCAGTTCTTCATCAACGTCGCCGCGATCATCGACTCCAACGGTGAGTACATCGGCTGCTCGATGGAGCTCGAAGACGTCACCACCCAGATGGACGCCGAGACCCAGATCGCAAACCTCATCCGGCGGGCCGCTGAAGGGGAGCTAGACGGGCGACTGGACGCGAGCAGCTGGGAAGGCTTCCTGGGAAAGGTCGGTCAGGGCATCAATGGTCTTCTCGACGAGGTGGTGAAGCCCCTGTCCGAGGTCCAGGAAGGCCTGGGCCGACTGAGCACGGGCTTCCTCGACTTCGAGATGTCGAGCAGCTACACGGGCCAGTTCGGTGAGATGGCCAGCTCCTACAACCACACCGTCACGAAGCTTCAGGACACGGTGAGCAAGATTATGCAGGCGGCGGCGGGAATCGGAGACGGGGTGTCCCAGATCAGCGCTGGCAACAACGACCTCAGCTCGCGGACCCAGCAGCAGGCGGCGGCCATCGAAGAGACGGCGGCCACGGTGGAGGAGCTGACCGGCACCGTGAAGCAGAACGCCACCAACGCCGGCGAGGCCACCCAGCTCGCCGTTCACGCGCGCTCTGCGGCGGAGAACGGGGGCAAGGTGGTCGGCAGCGCCGTCGGCGCCATGCAAGAAATCAACAAGTCGAGCAAGCGCATCGCCGACATCATTGGCGTCATCGACGAGATCGCCTTTCAGACGAACCTGCTCGCCCTCAACGCCGCTGTGGAAGCGGCCCGGGCCGGCGAGCAAGGGCGTGGCTTCGCGGTCGTCGCCGGCGAGGTGCGCAACCTCGCCCAGCGCAGCGCCGAGGCGGCCAAAGAGATAAAGGGCCTCATCAACGACAGCGTCGAGAAGGTCGAAGAGGGCTCGCGATTGGTGGACCAGTCCGGCGAGACGCTCAACGACATCATCAAGAACGTGACCCGGGTGAGTGACATCATTGCGGAGATCTCCGCCGCCAGCACCGAGCAGGCGACGGCCATCGAGCAGGTCAACACCACCGTGGGTCAGATGGATCAGAACACCCAGCAGAACGCGGGTCTGGTCGAAGAGGCGGCAGCGGCCAGCATGTCCGTCAATCGCGAGGCTCAGCAGATGCGCCAGATGATGGCTTTCTTCAAGCTCGGCGACGACGGGCAGGAACTCGTGGCCGAGGAGCCGGCGAGTGCGGCCCCGGCTCCCAAGGCCTCGCGGCCCCAGTCTCCGATCTCTGTGCCGGCCCCCGTGGCGGCGGCTAAGGCCCAGGAGTCGGACGAATGGCAGGAGTTCTAGTCGCGGGCGCGTGGGCGTAGCGCCATGGAAGCTCGAGCGCGGGAGTTCCCGTTCTCGGATGCCGACTTCCGGTGGGTTCAATCCACTGCGAAGTCGGTGTTCGGGGTCCACATCGTCGATGACAAGCGCGACTTGGTCTACAGCCGTCTGGCACCGGTGCTCCGGCGCTACGCTCTGTCCTTCGAGACGCTGCGCTCCGCCGTAAAGAGCCGGGAGTTGGAGCAGGCCTTCATCGACGCTCTGACGACCAACGTCACCAGCTTCTTTCGGGAGCCCCACCACTTCGACCTGCTGGGCGAGTTTGCCCGGGCCGAGGGGCAGGGAGGGATTCGGCTCTGGAGCGCCGGCTGCTCCCTCGGCATGGAGTCCTACAGCGCGAGCATGACGCTCCTCGATGCGGGGGTCGGTTCGCTGAAGATCCTGGGCACCGACGTCGACTCCAAGGCGGTCGCCATTGCACGAGCTGGCGTCTACGAGATGGATGCCTTGGCCGGGATCCCGGTGGAGAGGCTTCGACGGCACTTCGTGCGGGGGACGGGAGGCATGGCGGGCAAGGCGAAGCTGGCGCCCGCCACCCGCGCCCCCGTCACCATCAACCACCTCAACCTGATGGCGGAGTGGCCTTTTCGGAGGCAATTCGACGTCATCTTTTGCCGCAATGTCCTCATCTACTTCGACGCCGCGGAGAAGGCGGAGCTCATTCGCCGCTTCGTGGAGCGTCTTCGACCGGGCGGGCTCCTGTTCCTTGGGCACTCCGAGTCGGCGTCCGGCGTCGACGCCCCCATCGAGTCGCTGGGACAGACTGCTTACCGGAGAGTGAAATGAAGCGGGTCTTGATCGTCGACGACTCTGCCTTGGTTCGAAAGCTGCTCACCGAGATCATCGACGGCGCACCCGATTTCGCGGTGGCAGGGACGGCTCGTGACCCCTACGAGGCTCGTGAGATGATCAAGCGCACCAATCCCGACGTCCTCACCCTCGACGTCGAAATGCCGCGAATGGACGGGGTGACTTTCCTGTCCAACTTGATGCGTCTGCGGCCGATGCCGGTCATCATGGTGTCGTCGCTGACCGACAAGTCGGCCGAGGTCACGCTGAGGGCTCTGGAGCTGGGGGCAGTGGACTACGTGTCCAAGCCGAAGGAGGACCTCGCGCGCTCGTTGCCGCTTTACAAGGAGGAAGTCCTGACAAAGCTGCGGGCCGCCGCCAGCGCCCACGTCGAGCGGATCGAGCGGAGCGTCGGCAAGCCGGTCCTCACCTCGATCACCACCACCTACGGCCTGATCGGTCTGGGGGGTTCGACGGGAGGGACGGAGGCGATCCGCAGCGTGATGGAGCGCCTACCGGCCGATGCGCCCGGGGTGGTGATCACGCAGCATATCCCACGGGCCTTCAGCGGGCCCTTCGCCCGCACCCTCGATCAGTCTTCGGCCATGCGGGTGCAGGAGGCTGTCGGGGGTGAAGAGATCAAGACCGGCTTTGCCTATGTCGCCCCGGGCGACAAACACCTGCGCGTCGTTCGGTCCGGGGCCCGCTATCACATCCGTCTCGACGACGGTCCGCCGGTGAACTTGCACAAGCCCTCGGTGGACGTGATGTTCGATTCCATCGCCAAGGAGGTCGGCAAGAACGCCGTGTGTGCCATCTTGACCGGCATGGGCGCCGATGGTGCGGCGGGTCTACTCCGGGTGCGTCGCGCGGGCGGACAGACCATCGCCCAGGACGAAGCGAGCTCGATCGTCTACGGCATGCCTCGGGAGGCGGCAAAGCTCGGCGCGGCGCAGCACATCCTTCCCCTCGACCGGATGGCGGAGGCGCTGCTGTCGGGCTTTTCGGAGCGTCAGTCGACCAGGGCCAAAGCCTGACGGGACAGAAGGGTGTGCGGCTGCTCGCCTTCGACGTTCAGCCGCATCACGGCCACCACCCGGTTTCCGGGGGGCTCGTGCTCCAGCGAGTCGAAGCCTACGGCCCGCGCCAGCTGTAGCCCGCGTCCATGGTGGGCACGGGGGTCGTAGGAAAGAGCGGACGGATCGAAGCCCGGTCCCTGATCCTCCACTACGAGCCGAAGTCGATCCGGGAAGCGCCGGAGCTGTGCCGTGGCGTAGCGGCTGCCCAGCCGAGGATCTCGGAGCCGGCGCACGATCTCATCGTCCAGGCGGCCGGACTCGAG
The DNA here is from genome assembly GCA_964477875.1 of uncultured Myxococcales bacterium. Lineage (GTDB taxonomy): Bacteria > Myxococcota > Kuafuiibacteriia > Kuafuiibacteriales > Kuafuiibacteriaceae > Kuafuiihalomonas. Next base: position 21,808 of record CAYZFR010000005.1, on the reverse strand, counting down.
GAGCGCCTGCTTTCGCAGGCCGCCGATCTCGAGGTTGCCGTGCTCGATGGCGTTGACCAGGAGCTCCATGATGCCGACCGAGAGCAAGTTGGAGGGCGGGAAGGCCTGGCTGAGCGTGCCGGCGATGGCGCAGGCCTCTTCACGGGTTCGAAACTCGAAACGAGCTTCGACGAGATGGCGCAGGCTCTCGCGGTCCCGGGCGAGCTCGTCGCTCAGGTCGCGAAGTCGATTGCGAGAGCGAATGGCTCGCTCCGCCACTGCGAGCAGGAGCGCTCGGCCCACGGGTTTGCCCGCGGTGTAGTGCCCGGACTCCAGACCTTGGATGACGTCTGCTTGGGCGGCGTCGTCGACGAGGAGGATCACGGGAAGGCGCTCCCGAGGCGGACGGCGAGCGTTGCTGATGAGGAAGGCCTCGCTCGACGCTTGCTCCATGACCACCAAGTCGAAGCGCTCCGGTGCGGCCGGGAGGGTGGCATGGACTTCGACCGAGAAGCCGCCTTCCCGAAGAAAGCCGGACAAAATCTTGGCCTGGAGCGGGTCGGCTTCGACCAACAGGGCGTTCACTCTGCCTCCTCTACCTCCGAGAAGCCGGCCACCCTGAGCATGTCGCGGATCTGTTGGTTCGTGCCCGTGATCTCGAGTCTTTGGAAGCGGCGGCGGGCCAAGCTGAGCATGCCGAGGGCCGATGAGTCCATGTAGGGCACCTCCCGCAGGTCGATGTGGCAGGACTCGGCCTGCTCCATCGACTCCATGGCCGCCCGGAACTCTTGGTGCAGCGAGAAGTCGAAGCGGCCCAAGACCGCGATGTACATCTTGGATCCGCCAACGGATCGGGTGCGCAGTTTCATTTTGTATTCCTTAAAATAAGTCGACCGTTCCTTCGTCTAGGTTCCATTGCTCGACTGGGGAACGGCTGCCCTGGACCTCGCCCCGTTCGAGCAGGACGGGCCCTCGTTGGAGCTCGCCTTCCAGGCGATCGAGGGCGCCCCGGACCTGGTCGATGAGCTGGCGACACATGTCCTCGAACTGAAGGAGCCGGATCGCGTCGGAAGCACCCTTCTCGACCTGGGCCGTGTAGTGATCCGCGTGGGCACGCGCGGTCTGGAGGCGCTGAGACGCGTCTTCCAGGAGGGTGACCATCGAGCCCACGCTCTTCTGCACCTGGATCGCCTCCGACATGTCGTGAGAGGCCATGGCCGACAGAAGCTCTTGCACCGAGGCGATGCTCGCCTTGGCGTCGGCGGTGTGGTCCGAGATTTCGTCCTTGAGGACCCCGGCCTCTCGCGCGACCCGCTTGATGTTCTCCGCCACGAGCTGGAAGGCCCGGCCCTCGGCTCCGGCCCGGGCGGCCTCGATGGCGGCGTTGACGGCCAGCACGTGAGAATCGCTCGAGATCCCGTCGATGCGCTGCAGCACCTCGAAGATCGCATCGAGGTTCTTCACCATGTCGTCGACCTTGTAGGCGACCTCGATGGAGTGAGTGCTGAAGTGCAGGATTAGGTCCCCGAAGGTCTGCATGAAGCTCGCGGTGTCGTCGAGGAAGCGGCGGAAATCCAGTTGGCCTTCTTCGCCGTCCTTGGCCTCGATGAGGCGATGCATCTCGGCCCGCTGCTGCATGGCGGAGTCGCTAAGGGCGAGGATCGTGCTCTGGAGTTCCTCGGTCGCGCCGCCGAGAATGCTGGCCAGTTGGCCGAGACGGTCGGCCTCTGTGGCGGGAGAGAAATCCCGCCGGTTTGCTCCGGATTCGTTGGCGGCCACGGTCCCTCAACTCCCATCGGCCGCCGGGCCTGACTCATGAGTCGCGACCGCCGAGGACAATGCGTCGACGCCCAAGCGCCACAGGTGGGGCTCGATGTCTCGATCCGAGACGTCGAAGGCGAGCACTCCAAGTCGGCGACCCCGGGCCGCCCTGGCGAGGGCGAAGACGACCGAGGCCGTCCAGCTGGAAGCCGCGAGCTGCTGCTGGGAGCTCTCTTCGACCTCGAGGGCGTGGAGCGGCGTTTCGTCCACGCCTACCCGGGCGGCTTCGGACAGGGGAGCGCAGATGTACAGGCCATCGTCGGCCCAGCTGGATACGCGCGTTCGAAGGCCGGCATCTCTGGGGAGCTCGCCGAGCCGGAGCCCGAGGTCTACGTCGAGCGGCTCCAGCCACTCCCGGGTTGCGCCGAGTTTCGCCTCGAAATGAGGGTTCCGGAGGGCGGGGCCCGGGACCTCGACCCACAGGCGAGTCCGTCCACCGCCGTCGATCCGGGCCAGCGCCTCTCCCGCCCGCCGCGTGGCCTGCATCCAGAGACGGTCCAGACACCCCGCCCTCTCCGCGAGCGCGAACAGCGCTCGCGTACGGAACGACGCGAGTGCCGCCGGGAGGGTTCCGAAGCCGGGGACGCCGCCGACGAGGCGACCGCTCCGGTCCCGTAGCGGGTGGACGCCGAAGTCGAGTCGATGATCCAGCGCCTCCATCAGCGAGGCGCGGAGTTCGAGATCCTGGAGGTAGCGGGCTCGCTCCTCGGGGTCGAAGGCCCGAACCCCGAAGTGATGACCGAGCTGTTCGAGGGCGCTCGTCGCCGCCTCGAACAGGGTTTTGGCTTCGGCGGCGGGGCCGGAGGCGTGGCCGAAGCTGGCGCCAATTCGAGGGTCGGCGTCTTCACCCCCTTCCAGCAGGGCGGTCGCGAGCTGGCGAAGACTGACGTCCGCCCGAAAAGACGGCGTGCAGGGCAGGAGGAAGTCGAAGCGTCCTCGGGTAAGACGACAGGCCCGCTCCGGCCACGGGATCAGCGCCTGCAGGCTCGCCCACGCCTCGTCGGAGCGGTCCTGGTCCAGCAGCTCGCCCGGGTGCAGCCGCATCGAGATGGCGACGACTTCCGCTCCGTCCAGGTCGGGCTCCCCCACGAAGAAATCATCGGCCGGAAGCGAGACGACTTCAGTCTGGGAC
>CAYZFR010000005.1:0-18776 GCA_964477875.1 uncultured Myxococcales bacterium | reverse complement strand
GGGCTCCCCCACGAAGAAATCATCGGCCGGAAGCGAGACGACTTCAGTCTGGGACGACCGCCTCAGGACGGTCGCGCCCGGAGGGCCGCCCAAGGCGGCACTAGAGAGACCGCCGGAGGCGGGCGACGAAGAAGCCGTCGGGTGCGCCGGGCTGGTGAGGACCGGTGCGAAGAGTCTGCTCCAGGACGAAGTGAGGTCCGAGGTCTTTCAGGCGATCTTCGCCTTCGGTCCGGGTGATCGTGCAGACGGAGTAGACGAGGACGCCACCGGGGCGCACTCGCGCCATGCCTTGGCTCAGTAACTCGCTTTGGATGGAGGCGAGCTCCGCCAGAGCGTCCGGGTCGAACTTCCAGCGTAGCTCGGGGTGGCGCCGGAGGGTCCCCAGGCCCGAGCAGGGCGCGTCGACGAGCACCCGATCGAAGCGAAGATCATCCGGCGGGAGGACTTCGACCGTCTCAACGCCGCTCAGCCCCAGGCGGGCGGCGCTTTCGGCGACTCGAGCCAGCCGGCGGGGGAGGCGATCGTAGGCGACCACGCGGCCCTGGCCGCCCTGCCGCTCCGCGATGTGGGTCGTCTTTCCGCCGGGAGCGGCGCAGAGGTCGAGGACAGTCTCGCCGGGCTGAGGGTCGAGGAGCTCGACCACGCGCATCGCAGCCTCGTCCTGGGGCGTGGCGTCTCCGCGGCGCACGCAGTCGAGCTCGGCCGGCAGGCCGCCGCCTGGAAGTCGAATCGCGTAGGGAAGGGCGCCGATGCGGCCACCGACCTCGGCCGCGATGGCCTGAGGCTCGGCCCGCGGATGGACACGCAAGGTGAGAGGCGCCGGCTCCAGGCTGGCGCGGGCGAAGGCGAGGGCCTCGTCGGGGCCGAGGTCGCCGACCAGCTGTCTCGCCAGTCGGAGGGGGACGCCGCCGTGAAAGCCAACCTGCTGCTCCGGCGGTGCGTCCGGTCTCGGTCCCGGGGGAAGGCGTTCGGCGGCCGGGGTGCGGGCGAGCTTGCGGAGGACGGCGTTTACGAAGCCGCCGTGGGCCTTGCGCCGCTTGGCCTGGCGAACCGCGACGTCGACGGCGGCGTGGTCGGGGATGCGGTCCAGCTCCATCAGCTGGTAGGCGCCGATTCGAAGGATGTCGATCAGCTTGCGGTCGATGTCCTTGATCCTTCGGCCGGAGACGTGGGCGAGGGCGGCGTCGATGAAGCTGCGCTTTCGGAGGAGGCCGTAGACGATCTCGGTGGCGAGGCCGGCGTCGGCGGGCTGGAGGCCGCGGCGTTCGACCTCGGCGCGCAGGACGGGGGCGGCGAAGGAGGCCTCGGCGTCGACGCGCCGGAGGACCTCGAGGGCCACATCCCGTGCATCCGCCACCGCCGCGAAGCACCAGGTCCGTCGTCTTGGGTCAACGGCCCCCAACTGGAGGCTTTGCCGTGGTCAAGAGGGGCCTGGCCCCGTAGCTTCGCCAGCCATGACCATTCGGATTGCGCCGTCGATCCTGAGCGCCGACTTCGGTCGCCTGGCCGAAGAGATCCGATCCGTCGACGAAGCGGGGGCCGACGAGATCCACGTCGACGTGATGGACGGGCACTTCGTCCCCAACCTGACCATCGGACCCTTGGTGGTGAAGGCGGTCCGGAAGGCGACGTCGAAGCCCCTCGACGTGCACTTGATGATCGCCAACCCTGACGCCTTCATCGAGGCGTTCGCCGAGGCCGGGGCCAACACGCTGACGGTCCACCCCGAGGCCAGCGTCCATCTACATCGGACCCTGAAGCGGATCCGAGAGCTGGGCTGCCGGGCCGGCGTGTCCTTGAACCCCGGCACCCCCACCGAGGTTCTCGACTATGTGCTGGAGGACATCGACCTGGTCCTGGTCATGACCGTGAACCCCGGATTCGGCGGCCAGAGCTTCATCCGCAGCATGCTCCCGAAGATCCGCCGGATACGGGAGAAGTTGGTGGCGGCGGAACGCGCCTCCAGCGTTGACATCGAGGTCGACGGAGGCATATCCCCGGCTACCGCTGGCGACGTCGCCACGGCCGGAGCGAACCTATTCGTCGCCGGCTCGGCAGTGTTCGGCCAGAAGGACTACCGGCAGGCCATGAAGGCCATCCGGCAGGCCGCCTCCGGGGTGTAGCTCAGCTTGGCTAGAGCGCTTGGTTCGGGATCAAGAGGTCGTAGGTTCAAATCCTGTCACCCCGACATTCTCTGAAGGTTCGGGCTCGGGTTCCAGCTGGCGCTCCAGTGCACGGATGGCGCTCCGCTCCGAGCCCGGCCCTGTGATACCTCGGATCCGATGATGGCGCCGCCGCGCTACTTTCCGGTGAGCGAGGCGCCGTTGCGCATGGCGCCTAGTCTGGCCAAGTTTGGAACGGACTTCGGGCAGGGGTCACTCGACCAGCTCTATTTTCAGGTCGACGAGCGCTACGAAGAGTTCGTCGCCCAGAAGGCCGTCGCGCCTCCGAGCGTACGATTCGTTTCAGGCGATGAGCCCCACGCCCACGAGGCCCGGGCCCAGGCCCTGTCGTGGATGCGAAGTACTTGGTCCCGCGAGCATCCCGAGCGCCCGCTCCCCGCCGAGACCCCGAATGTGGACGAAGGCCTCGCCGAGCTGGCCGGCTTCGTGCAGGAAGACTTTGCCCTCCTCGGCGCAGGGACGGACGGGCGGGGCGAGACGCTGCTCGTCGACGTGTGCTTCCCGAGCGGATGGCGCCCCGAGCGCCTCGCCAAGGCCGACTTCACGGCCATCCACGGGCCGGTCCCGGGCTTTCCGGGCGACGAGAAGGCGGCCCGGGCCATGGTGCGGGCGATGACCGAGCGCGGTCCGTACGTCCGCTTCGTTTGGACCGTTTCACCGGTGCCCGACCTGGATCAGCATCCGGACCGTCTCGATCGGCAGGCCGCCTGGGGAAGGGAGTCGGAGCTCTGGCTTCGGGTAGAGCGGCAGGTGACGGTGCCGCAGCCAAGGACGCGGAGCGGTCTGTTCTTGATCCGCGTGCACATGACGCCCGTTTCGACGCTGGCTCCCGCGGAGCGGGCGCGCTTGAGGCGCGCGCTCGCCGTCATGCCCGAGGACGTCCGGGCCTACAAAGGCTTGCCTCCTCCCGAATACTTCGCTCGGGCGCTGGCCGCAGTTCCCTGACGAGAGCCGAAGGCGGCTCCTGTTCGCCCGGGCCTCGGGCCTGGGCTATACGCGGTCCGAATGGTGGCGGAGGATCCCCTCTTCACCCTGGCGTTGGTATTGGTCGCTGGCGTGGCGGGGGGCCAGATGGCCAAGCGCGTCGGGCTCCCGGGGGTCACCGGACAGATCCTGGCCGGCATACTCCTTGGCCCCGCCGTTTTCGGACTCTTCTACCACCACGAGCTGGAGACCCTCCAGCCGATGACCCACTTCGCCCTCGGCCTCATCGCGGTGACGGTGGGGAGCCACCTCCACCTGACCCGGATCTTGGTCGCCAAGCGCAGGCTGTTTCTGCTCCTCCTCTTCGAGAGCACGGTGACGCCGGTGCTGGTGTTCACCACGCTGTACCTGCTTTTCGACGTCAGCTGGGTCGTCGCGATGATCCTTGCCGCGCTGGCGGTCGAGACCGCGCCTGCCACCATCCTCGCGCTGGTTCGCGAGGCTCGGGCCAAGGGTGTCTACGTACGGACGCTCATGGCGGCGGTGGCCCTCAACAACATCGCGACCCTCTGCTTGTTCGAGCTCGGCAACGCCTGGGTCCGCGCCACCGCCCAGCAGGGCGTGATGGGCGCCCTGTCCGGTCCCCTCGTGACCATCGGCGGGAGCGTCGTCCTCGGCGCGGGCATCGGGCTTGTGCTGATCCTCGCCACCACTCGCATCGTGCGCTCCGACCACCTGGCCACCGCTTCGATGATCGCGATCCTCCTCACCATCGGCCTGGCCGGTCGATGGGGACTGTCCTCCATCTTTGCCTGCCTGGTCCTCGGGCTGGTTCTAGCCAACGTCACGCCGGACAAAGAAGAGATCGGCGATCGGGTCTTCAAGAACTTCGAGTCGGCGATCCTCGCCGTCTTCTTCACCTTGGCCGGGGCGGAGCTCGACTTCTCGTATCTCGTCCCGGCTGGAATGCTGACTCTGGGGCTGTTCGTGGCTCGCTTCGCTGGAAAGCTCGGCAGCGCCCGCCTCGCCATGCAGCTGGCGGGAGCGCCGAGGCTGGTGCAGCGCTACTTGGGTTGGGCGCTGATCCCGCAGGCGGGCCTTTCGGTCGGCCTTCTGTTGTCTCTGCAGACAGCCGAAGCCTTCGCGCCGGTTCGCTCGCTGCTGCTCGCGGTCGGCCTGACCTCGGTTCTGCTGAACGAGCTCGTGGGTCCCTTGACCGCTAGAATGGCCCTGAAGCGCTCGGGTGAGGCGGGCAAAGATCGGCCCCGGGTCATCGATTTCCTTCACGAAGAAAACATCGTCACCCGCCTCCAGGCTCAGTCGGTGAGCGAGGCGGTGGACGAGCTCGCAGCTTTGATGTGGTCGACCCATCGCCTCGACCCCGCGGGTCGGGAAGATTATCTGAGGTCTGTGCGGCGCAGGGAGGACGAGGCCTCCTCCTATCTTGGGCAGGGATTGGCCATCCCTCATGGAGAGCTGAGTGAAGGCGAGCAGATCTTCGGCGTCATGGGCCTGAGCCGAGCAGGCATTCGCTCCCGTGACACCGATGAGCTGGTTCACTGCGTGGTCCTTCTCGCCACTCCGAGCAGCCAGCGGGACCGGCATCTGGAGGTTCTGGCCGCTTTTGCTCGTGCCATCGCCGGCGACAAGAGCATCCGGCACCAGCTGTACGAGGCCCAATCGCCGGCCCACGCCTATCACTTGCTCCACGCCGACGAGGCCGAGGACTTCAACTACTTCCTCGGCGAAGAAGACGACCTGGGGCCCAGGGCGAGAGCGATCGCCTGAGCGGACGGTCATCGAGTCCTTCTGTCCGTCAAGGCTTCTTGCGATGGCCCTTCGATCGGGGTGGTGGATCGTCTTCGAAGTGAGGGGTCTGGGGCATGTGGCGGAGGCCCATCCAGCCGACGGCGGCGGTGTGGCGGGCCACCGTCTTGACGTCCAGCTTGCGCCCGCTGTCGATCCACCACTGGCCGACCATGGTGACCATGCCGATCAACGCGTGGGCGTACAGGGCGGCGACCTCGGTCTTCAGGCCCGCGGCGGCGAGCTGTTCGGCGAATACGTCGCCCACCCGCTCCGCCAGGTCGCTGATCACGCTTTGCATGCCCCTGCCCGGCGTCGTCGGGGGCCCGTCCCGGGTGAGCACCGAGAAGCCGTCCGGCTCTTCGTCGACGTAGGTGAGGAATGCCAAGACCGCCCGTTCGAAGCGGCGGCGCGCCGAGCCCTCGCTGATCTCGGCCGCGATCCGCTCTACGAGCCGACTCATTTCTCGGTCCACGATGACCGCGTACAGCCCTTCTTTGCCCCCGAAGTGCTCATAGACCACGGGTTTGGACACGTCGCCGGCTCGGGCCACCTCCTCGATCGAGGCCGCCGAGTAGCCGTGCTGAGCGAAGACCTGTCGCCCCACCTCCAGCAGCTGGGCCCGGCGCTCCCTCGCCGTCAGCCGCAGCTTTTTTCCCTCGGTCACGATTGACAGACCTATTACGGTTCCGTAGGTTACGCAACCGAAGGCTACGGATGCGTAGCTAAGCTCATCTGTCAGAAAGCCTCTCCATGTACATCGTCACTTGTTTGCTCGTTTTTGGGCTCGCCTACCTCCTGAACGTCCTGATGATCACGGTGGGGTACCACCGCGGCCTCGCCCACGGGGCGGTGACTCTGCACCCAGCCCTTCGCCGGTTCGTGATCACGACCGGCAACTGGATCACGGGCCTAGACCCCAAGGGTTGGGCGGTCATGCACCGCATGCACCACGCCTACTCCGACACGCCCGAGGACCCCCACAGCCCGAAGAACGTGGGCCTCGTCGGCATCGCGATGGCCCAGCTTCGAAGCTACGAGCGGGTCCTTCGCGGGCTGAAGCGAGAAGACCCGAAGTACCTCGCCCACGCGAAGGGCTTGGACTTCGACATCAGCTGGGCCAACCGTACCCGGCGCTGGTACCTGCCCTACGCGTTACACGCCGCCGTGGGACTGGCCATCGCCGTCTCGGGACTCTGGCTGCTGGGCCTGGCCTACTTTCTGGGGATGATGAGCCACCCGGTCCAGGGCGGCCTGGTGAACTCCTTCGGCCACGCGGTGGGCGGCCGCAACTTCGACACCGACGACAACTCCAGGAACAACCTGGTCGTGGCCTGGCTGGTCTTCGGCGAGGGGCTGCAGAACAACCACCACCGCTTCCCCCGCTCGGCGAAGTTCTCCTTCCGCCAGTGGGAGCCCGACCTCGGCTTCGTCGCTTGCCTCTGGCTCGAAAGCTTCGGCCTTCTCACCATCGACGCGGAGCAGCTTCTCCCCGACCCGCCGGCCCTTGCTGCAGCGCGCCCGGCGTCGTAACTTCCGGGATCGAGGCGTGAGGTGAATTCGATCCTCTCCAGCCCGTGGCTCTACCCCGTCGCCCTGGCCGGGATCTCGCTCCTGACCATCGCCTTGGAGGCCGCCTTCAAGGGGCGCAAGGAGCAGCCTCAGCTTCGGCGGGGTCTGTGGAGCGACCTGCTGCACCTGGTGTTCAATGGCCACTTCCTCGGCGTGATCATCTACGGGATCGCGACCCACCGCATCCTTCCCCATCTCGATCGCTGGCTCGCCGCCAACGGGTGGACGGACTCGCTCCATCGGGACGCCGCCGCGAGCTGGCCGCTGTGGGTGCAGATCTTGGTCGCGCTCTTCGTCATCGATTTTTTGCAGTGGTGCGTGCACAACCTGCTCCACCGCGTTCCGCTGTTCTGGGAGTTTCACAAGACCCACCACTCGGTGGTCGACGGCGAGATGGATTGGATCGTGGCCTTCCGCTTCCAATGGGCCGAGGTCGTCGTCTATCGGACGGCCCTCTTCTTGCCCTTAGCCTGGTTCGGTTTCGGTCCTGAGGCGATCATGTTCCACGCCATCTTCGGGACGCTCATCGGACACCTCAACCACTCGAACCTCGCGTGGGACTACGGTCCCTTGAAATACCTGCTCAACAGCCCCAGGATGCACATCTGGCACCACGACTTCGACGGAGACAGCCGGACGACGGTAAACTTCGGGATCATCTTCAGTGTTTGGGACTGGCTCTTCGGGACGGCCAAGATGCCCGACCAGCCTCCCGCCCGCATCGGCTTCGCTGGGGTGGAGCGCTTTCCCCGGGACTTCTTCGAGCAGATGGCCTGGCCCCTCGGTCGTTGGCTGCCCCAGGGGCGGGCGAGTAGGGTCGTCGCTGCGACCGCCGGCGTCGCCGTTCTCGGCGCCGGTTACGCCTTCGCGAGCCCGCCTCGACCCGAGACGGCGTTGTCTTGCAGGCTGTCTTGCGAAACGGGGCTGACTGGGAGGGCGTCCGGCGCCCGCTCTTCGATGACCTCCTTCGGCCTCCTTCAGGCCGATGAGGGGGCGCCTCCCACCTGTCAGCAGGGCCAGGTCGTGCTAGGTCATTCGGGCCGTGGCGGGAGCGAGTCTACTCACCCTCATCGACGACATTGCCAGCCTGCTCGACGACATCGCGGGGCTGACGAAGACCGCGGCGCACCAGTCGGCTGGGGTGCTGGGCGACGACCTGGCTTTGAACGCCGAGCAGGTGACGGGCTTTCGGCCACAGCGAGAGCTGCCGGTGGTCTGGGGCGTGGCCAAGGGCTCCCTGGTCAACAAGGCGATCCTGGTCCCCGCCGCTCTCGTCATCAGCGCGGTGGCGCCGTGGGCGGTGACGCCCCTCTTGATGCTCGGGGGCGCCTTTCTGTGCTTCGAGGGCTTTGAAAAGGTCTGGCACAAGCTCGTCCCGGGGGCGCATCACGAGGAGCAGAAGCGGCCCGAAGCGAGCGCGACCGAGCAGACATCTGCCGAGCGAGAGAAGACGCGGATCAAGGGGGCGGTTCGGACCGACTTCATCCTCTCGGCCGAAGTCATCGTGATCGCTCTCGGCACCATGACCGAAGCCCCGGTCCTTCAGCGTTTCGGGGCCTTGGTCGCCATCGCGCTCATCATGACGGCCGGGGTCTACGGGCTCGTTTCCGCCATCGTGAAGATGGACGACGTCGGACTGATGCTACAGGCCTCGGAGTCTTCCTTTGCCCGCCAACTCGGCCGGGGTGTCCTCGCTTTCGCGCCGCTGTTGATGAAGTTCCTCGGCATTGCCGGGACCATCGCCATGTTTCTGGTCGGCGGCGGAATCTACAGCCACGGCATCCCCTTGCTGCATCACCTCGCCGAAGAATTCGGACACCTTCTGGGAAGTCTGGATTGGGTCGGCCTCGTCCTCTTCGACGGCCTGGTCGGCGTCGTCCTGGGCGGGCTCGTCGTCGGAGTCGTGGCCCTCTTCCAGCGCTTGCGCGGCGCACAGGATGCCCCCGCGCACTGAGCCGCCCCCGTCGCCGCGCCGGCGTCGGGTTCAGGCGAGGGGGCTTCGCCTTCTCCGCTCGGCCAGCTCGGCCTGAATGGCCCGCATGCGCTCGTCGCTGAGGGGCATCAAGAGCAGGAAGCCCACCGCGCCGAGGGCCAGACTGCCGGGGAGGAGAGAGAATAGAGCCCGGATCGCCATGATCGCGTCTGGGAGCTGGTCTTCGTTGGGGACGAAGCCGTACACGTCGAGGATCCAGCCCGACGCGGCTCCGCCGACGGTCAGACCCATCTTGAGGGCTAGCATCGCGGCCGAGAAGACGAGGCCGGTGGCACGGCTCCCAAACTTCCATTCTCCATAATCGGCGACGTCGGTGTAAAGGGCCCAGTTCAAGGCCGGCATGGGGCCCGCCACCAGATTTCCGAAAAGGTTCAGGCCGTAGATCAAGCCGACCTGATCCGGCGGTACGAAGAAGAAGGCACACAGAGAGGCTGCGTTGAGGGCGCTGCAGGCGATCAAGCCCCACTTCTTGCCCAAACCCTTCGCCACCACCTCGGTGAGGGCGACGCCCAGCAAGAAGGCCAGCATCCCCGATGACAGGAAGGCGGTGGTTCGATCGAAGTCGAGGTGGAAAGGGGAGTCGGGGTCGCCGAGGGTTGCGACGACCGTGTCGCCGAATCCGAGATAGTACTTGAAGTAATGGACCGTCACCGCGCCTCGGACCGCGATGTTGGACATCACACAGAGGCTCGCCCCGGCGATGGCGATCCAGGGTGGGTTTCGGAGCAGGAAGCCGACGTCGCTTCGGATATCTGTTTGCTCGGTCTGGGGGGCGAGTCGCTCGCGAGTGGTGAAGAAAGTGAACAAGAACAACGCGACCGAGGCGGTGCCAAAGACTGCCATCGTCATCTGAAAGCCGAGCAGCTCATCGTCGCCTCCAAAGAAGCGCACCAGTGGCCGCACGAGCAGGGAGACGATGAAGCCGCCACCGATCCCGCCCAAGAAGCGGAACTTGGACAGGCTGAGCCTCTGTCCCGCGTCCTCGGTCAGCACGCCCATCATCGCTGAATAGGGTACGTTGATAGCGGTGTAGATCATCTTGAAGCCGATGAAGGTCGTGTAGGCAAAGAGCAGCTTGCCGGTCTGGCTAAAGTCCGGATTGGCAAACATCAGGTAACCCGACACGCCGTAGGGAACGCAGAACCAGAGGAGAAAGGGCCGGTACTTTCCAAAGCGAGTTTGGTTGCGATCGGCGACGGCTCCCATGAGCGGGTCGTTCACGGCGTCCCAAAAGTTGGCGACGAGGAACATCGTCCCGATGGCGGCAGGGTCCAGACCGTAGACGTCGGTGTAGTAGTAGAAGAGGAACAGATTGAAGAACTGGAAGTAGAGGTTCGACGCGGTGTCCCCGAGCGCGTATCCGACCTTCTCCGAGAGCGGAAGGCCCTCCGACTCCATCGTCACCCGTCGGAAAGTCCTGGCCGGACTCTCGAACGTCAACCGCCTACCCGGCCGCTTGCAGCTCGAAGCTGCCATCCAGTCCGCCCACGCTCAGCGGGCCATGACTGCACACACCGACTGGGCCGCCGTACAGAAGCTCACCGCCCGACCGGAGACGGGTCTGGGGCTTCAGGAGGCCGGCCTCGGCTCAGTCCATCTCGGCCAGCTGCCGGCGGAGCTCCGTGTGGGCTGGGCTGTCTCCGTCGGGCTCCAGGGTCGCAGGGTCTTCGGTGGGGGGCGCCCTCTTTGACTTGGGCCGCAGCTTCAGCGCCACGGCGACGAAGGCCAGGGTCAAGGCGGCGAGCACCAGAGCGGGGACCGCGGTCGACCACGCGCCGGGCGGGCGCGCCGACAGCCGGAAATCGGGCACACGTTCCTGAAGCCGGGTCTGGATCTTCTCCGCGCCCACGCCTTCCTTCACCCAGCTCCGAATGTCGTTGCGCCACTCCGCGGCCTTCGGGCTGGGACAGGTCGCCAGGGTTCGTCCCGGACAGAAGGGGCTGTTGAGGTCGTTGGTCAGGGCATCGACCCGCTGCTGATCGCGATTGGACAGCGGCGTCGAGCTGTCGGCAGCGGAGAGACAAAGCACCAAGCTCAAGACCAGCATCTCACAGGGAGGTAGCGCGTCCGCCGAGTGGCTGTCGACGAAGGAGCGGCGTCGGCCCGGAATGGACCCGCACCTGGAACGGGCAGCTCAGGGTCGTTCGAAGCACAGCGCGCCGTCAGAACTCAGCTGTCCGAGGACCATCACTTTACCGTCCGTTAGGGGTTTTCACGGATTGCCGTAAATCACTTTGGGACGCACTTCTGTGCGGCATAGCTGGGACACTGGGGAAAGTGCGCATTTCGAGCGCACCGCTGGTGAAATTCATCACGACGCTCGGGCTCCTCCTAGGGGCAGCGAGCCTACAGGCCTGCGGGGGATCCAACGAAGCGACCGCGACCTGCGGTGACGAGATCACGAACGGCAACGAAACGGACGTGGATTGCGGCGGCGGGGAATGCTTCGGCTGCCGCCTTGGAGAGACGTGCCGCTTGGCCGACGACTGCCAGTCTGGTCTTTGCGAGGCGGGCGTCTGCGCGGCGTCACAGTCCTGCACCGATGGCCTCCAGAACGGAGACGAGACCGACGTCGACTGCGGCGGCATGACCTAAGGACGGGTCCGTCTCGAGCCGTGACGATGCGGCCCGGATCGATAACCTCCTCATCACCAACGGTGGTGTTGCACCCTGACCCCAAGTGGGGTCGGCGCTGGGTCTACGGCTCGGCGCTGGCCCGCCCCTTCGGACTCTTCTTTTCATTCGCCGGTACCCGTTTCAGGATCGGGTCATGGATCTGCGGCTTTCGACGGGTGCCGTCCTTCCCGAGGGCGAGCTTCAGGTCGAGACGAGTCGCTCGTCGGGGCCCGGCGGGCAGCACGTCAACAAGACCGAGACGAGGGTCACGCTTCGCTGGTCTCTCGCCGACTCCTCTCTTCCCGAAGCCACCAAGGAGAGGCTGCGGTCGAAGCTGGCCTCGCGACTGACCAAGTCGGAGGAGCTACTGGTCTCGGCCGACGACACTCGGGTGCAGTCCCGTAACTTGGTCCTGGCCCACGATCGCCTCCGAGAGCTTCTCGATCGGGCGTTGCGGATCCCGAAGAAACGCCGGCCTACTCGGCCGACCCGGGGGAGCGAGCGGCGACGGCTGAAGGCCAAGCGTGCTCAGTCCGAGAAGAAGTCCATGCGAAGGAAGCCCGAGCTCGACTGAAAGACTTCGCCACAGGACCGGACGAAAAGCGGCCCAGGATGCTGTCCTGGATTTATCCAGGTGAGAAATCTCGCGCTGAGAGGCTTCTGCGAGAAGATGACCTCCTCTTTGACAAGCCGTCGTCCGGTCACGACGGTGCCTTCCGTGAGCCTCCGGCTGAATGTGAACGGGGTCGAGCGGACCATCGATCGCGCACCCGACACTCCTCTCCTCTGGGTGCTGCGTGAGAGCGTCGGCACGACCGGAGTCAAGTTCGGGTGCGGCAAAGCGCTGTGCGGCGCCTGCACCGTCCACCTGGACGGCAAGCCGGTCCGCTCCTGCGTCACCCCGGTCTCGGCGGCACAGGGCAAGGCGATCACCACCATCGAGGGCTTGGGGGGCGAGCACCCGGTTCAGCAGGCCTGGATGGAAGAGAACGTGCCCCAGTGCGGCTACTGCCAAAGCGGCCAGATCATGTCGGCGGTCGCTTTGTTGAACACCCACCCCGATCCGAGTCGCGACCAGGTCGACGACGCCATGTCCGGCAACATCTGCCGCTGCGGCACCTACCCAAGGATCCGAAAGGCCATCGCCCGGGCCTCCCGCCAGATCCAGGCCACCGCTCAGGCCGCCCCGACCGAAGGAGAGCAGCCATGACGACCCGACGCGGGTTCTTGAAGGGCACCGCCGGCGCCTCGGCCGCTCTGTACGTCGGCTTTCATCTACCCGGCTGCAGCTCGAACCGGTCCAACAACACGGGCCGCTTCGAGCCCAACGCCTTTCTGGAGGCGACTTCGACCGGCTCCATCATCTTCAACCTCGCTCGGGTCGAGATGGGACAGGGCACCTTGACCAGCGAGACCATGCTCGTGGCCGAAGAGCTCAATATGGACCCGGAGGAGATCGAGATCCACTTCGCCCCCGCCGACCCGAAGTACGCCAATCCGGTCTTCGGCGTTCAGGCCACCGGCGGTAGCACCTCCACCGCGAGCTCCTTCGAGCCTCTCCGAAAAGCGGGGGCGGTGATGCGGGAGGCCTTCGTCGGGGCGGCGGCAGCAGCTTTCGGGGTCGACCGTGCTCGGGTCCGCTTCGAGCACGGCCGACTTTTCGACGCCGGAAGCGACCGCAGCCTGCACTTCAAGGAGCTGGTCGATTCCGCCCACGCCCACCTGGACGCCAATGCTCAGCCCAAGCCGCGCAGCGAGTGGCGCCTGCTCGGGCGATCGCAGCCCCGCCTCGACAACCGCTCCAAGACCACCGGCACGGCGACCTTCGGCGCCGACGCGGGCCCGTCCGACGCCGAGGTGGCGGTGGTGGTGCGGGGGCCTTACGGCAGCGAGCTCCAGAGCTTCGACGCCGAGGGGGCCAAGGCCGTCGACGGCGTTCTCGCCGTCTTCGAGATCTCGAGCGGGGTCGCTGTGGTGGCGACCGGTTATCCCGAAGCTCTCGATGGTGCGGCGAAGGTGAACACGGAGTGGTCGGACTCCAGCTTCTCGACCGAGGTCATGTGGAGCGAGTACGCTGCCACCCTCGACGAGGGCGGGGCTTCGGACATCCGCTCCGAGGGCTCGGCTCTCGACGACGAAGAAGACGTCCTGGAGGCCGAATACTGCCTTCCTTTTCTGGTCCATGCACCCATGGAGCCGCCGGTGGCGACGGCCTGGGTGCGAAAGCAGGGGGCGGACGTCTGGCTTCCGACCCAGGGTCCCGGCGGCGTGGCGGTGGCGGTGGCCCGGATCACCGGACTCGATCAGGAGAGCATCCGAATCCATTCCACCCTCCTAGGCGGCGCCTTTGGTCGAAAGACCTACGTCGACTACGGCTCGGAGGCGGTGGAGATCGCGATGAAGCGGGACAAGCCGGTCCGGCTGCAGTGGTCCCGAGAGGACGACGTTCGCCACGGCTATTTTCGGCCGGCCTCTCTTCACCGCCTGAAAGGAGCGGTGAAGGATGGTGCGCCGAGCCACTGGGAGCACCGAATGGTCGCCCAGACCGCGATGTACGACGTCTTCCCCGACATGCTGAACGAGGTCATGCCGCGTTTCGCGGCCAAGGGCTTGGTGTGGGGAATGAAGACCTTCGCCGACGACCCGTCCATCGTAGAAGGGGCCAAGGATCTGCCCTACGCCATCCCGAACCTGCGCGTCGGATACGCCAGCGCCGAAAGCCCGGTGAAGTGCGCTTTTTGGCGAGCGGTCGGCCACAGCCACAACGGCTTCGTGGTCGAGTCCTTCGTCGACGAGCTCGCCCACGCGGCCGGACAGGAACCGCTGGCCTTCCGGCGGGCCCTGCTCGCGGGCCACCCCCGCCACCTGGGCGTCCTCGAGCTGGCGGCCGAGAAAGCAGCCTGGGGACAGCCGCTCCCCGAAGGCCGGGCGAGGGGGCTGGCGGTGCACCACAGCTTCGGGAGCTACGTGGCCGAGGTCGCCGAAGTCTCCGTCGAAGAGGGCCGACCCAAGGTTCATCGGGTGGTGGCCGCGGTGGACTGCGGCACCGTCGTGAACCCCGACGGCGTGAGAGCCCAGATCGAAGGCGGCATCGTCTTCGGCCTCAGCGCGGCGATGACCAAGGAGGCGATCACCTTCGAGGGCGGCTCGGTCCAGCAGTCGAACTTCCATGACTTCGAGGTGCTGCGCATGCGCGACTGTCCCGACATCGAGGTTCACATCGTCGACAGCCAGGAGCCGCCGACCGGCGTAGGTGAGCCCGGACTACCGCCGATCGCGGCTGCGGTCGGCAACGCGCTCTTCGCTCTCACCGGCCAGCGACTCAGGGCCCTCCCTTTTCAGCTCGCCTGACGACTGACCTCTTTCCATTCTTGGGGAAGGTCAGGGCGCCCGAGCTGTCTCATTCGGAGCTCTTCGACCGTGTCGCTCAGGCGGCTTTCTCTTTCCGGGCCACCGCGAAGAGGCTGACGCCGGTGGGCGCGTCCCGTCGCGTCAGCCAGCGATTCTCGGCCCGGATCAGGGCCATCAGCGCGCGGTTGACGACGGGATTCGGCGGCTTGAAGTCGTGCTCCCGGTCTTCCTCGTCATCGGAGCGCCATACCCGCTGAAGCGTGCGGACCGCCGCCACCGGGGGCAGCAAGAGACCATTCCAGCCCGACATCCGCTCGACCCGCAGGCCCGGCACGGCCGAAAAAGCGTCGCTCAGGCGGAGTCGGCTATAGCGACGACGGTGGTGATTGATCTCGTCGTGGTCGCTCCACAGCATCATGTGGGCGGGCACGAAGACGAATAGTCGCCCTCCGAAGCGGAGAACACGGCGCCACTCCCGGAGCGCAGCCACGTCGTCGTCCAGATGCTCGAGCACGTCGGAGGCGATGACGGCGTCGAAGTGACCGTCGGGAGCGTCGATGTCGTCGGCCGGCCGGCGCCGCACCCGCTTCAGTCCGTCGGCCTGGCAGGCCTCTACCGCCGCCACAGAGAGGTCGACCCCGTGGGCCTCGACGCCCTCGGCCTCCAAGGCCGCGACGAGGCGGCCACTGGAACAACCGACGTCCAAGACCCGGGTGCCCCCGCCGATCCCGTGCCTTTGCAGCAGCCGAAGGAGCATGTCTCGCCGGCCCACGCTCCACCAGTGGCTTCGCTCGGCGTCGTGGTAGTCCCGCTGAAAACCTCTCTCCACGGCAGGACAAGGCATAGGGGAGGACGCAGGGCGGGGCAACGCTCGGGGGGACTCCGAGTCGAAGGGCTCGTTCCTCGTTGTCAGAGCGCCGTCGCCTCGGCGCCAATACCCCATGGACGAAGCCACGCTGCGGCAGCTGGCCGAGGCCCGGCCTCGACTCAGCCGCATCGGGATCCGACGGGAGCAGGCCGCTCGATTCTGCGACAGCGCCTTCTCGCTGCTCATCTCCGGCGGTCACCCCGACGACTGTCAATCCCGCTTTCGCTCGGACGCCATCCGACTGGAGGCGGATCTTCTCCAGCTTTTGGCCGGCGTCGGCCACCCGAACGAGGAGGCCGTGGCCCAGGACTTCTTCGAGGGGCTGGTTCAGATCACCCACTGCCTGGGCGAGGACGCCGAGCTCATCCTCGCCGGCGACCCCGCCGCCAACGATCTCGACGAGGTCATCCTCGCCTACCCTGGCTTTTACGCCATCGCCGCCTACCGGATCGCCCACATGCTGTGGCTGATGAAGGTCCCTACGCTTCCTCGATTGATCAGCGAGTACGCGCACGAACGCACCGGCGTCGACATCCATCCCGCCGCTCGAATCGGTTGCCCCTTCTTCTTGGACCACGGCACCGGCGTGGTCATCGGCCAGACGACCGAGATCGGAGATCGGGTGAAGATCTACCAGGGCGTGACCCTGGGCGCGCTCAGCGTCGACAAGGCCCAGCCCGACGAGAAGCGCCATCCCACCATTGGAGACGACGTCGTCCTCTACGCCAACGCCACCGTGCTCGGCGGAGATACGCGCATTGGAGACGGCGCGGTGATCGGCGGTAACGTCTGGCTCACCGAATCCGTACCTCCCCGGTCAGTCGTCTACCACCGAAGCACGGTGCGCATTCGCCACACCGAAGAGCCCGACGACGGACTCGAGTTCCACATCTGAGGTTCACGTGCGTTTCGACGACATTCTGGATGGGGTCGGCCAGACCCCGCACGTTCGCATACGCCGGCTGTTTCGGTCCGACATCGAGGTCTGGATGAAGCTCGAGTCGGCGAACCCCGGCGGCAGCATCAAAGACCGCATCGCCAAGGCGATGGTGGAGCGCGCCGAGGCCGAGGGCGTGCTGCAGCCCGGGACGACCATCGTCGAGCCGACCTCCGGCAACACCGGCATCGGTCTGGCCATGGTGGCGGCGGTGAAGGGCTACCGCTTGGTCCTAGTGATGCCGGAGTCGATGTCGACCGAGCGACGCCGACTCATGGCCGCCTACGGCGCGCGCTTTCACCTGACCCGTCGCGAGCACGGCATGCAGGGCGCGATCGACCGCGCCAAAAGCCTGCTGAAGGAGCTGGCGCCGGCCTGGATGCCCGGCCAGTTCGAGAACGACGCCAACGTGGACGTGCACGTCCGGGCCTCGGCCGAGGAAATCGTGAACGACTTTCCCGAAGGGGTCACGGCCTTGATCACCGGGGTCGGGAC
The DNA here is from genome assembly GCA_964477875.1 of uncultured Myxococcales bacterium. Classification (GTDB taxonomy): domain Bacteria; phylum Myxococcota; class Kuafuiibacteriia; order Kuafuiibacteriales; family Kuafuiibacteriaceae; genus Kuafuiihalomonas. The sequence goes on along the minus strand of CAYZFR010000005.1, from coordinate 2,031 downwards.
TGGCGGTCACATCACCGGCGTCGGGCGGGTGTTGAAGGCGCGCTGGCCCGAGACCCAGGTGTGGGCGGTGGAGCCGGAACGGGCGGCCGTCCTCTCGGGCCGCGCCCCTCAGCCTCACCGGCTTCAAGGGATAGGTCCCGGCTTCTTCCCAAAGATCCTCGATCGCGGCATTCTCGACGGCGCCATCGCCGTGAGGGAGGAGGCGGCCTTCGACATGACGGTGCGCCTCGCCCGCTCCGAGGGCATCCTGTGCGGCATCTCCACCGGCGCATCCCTGGCCGCGGTGGCCAAGGTGCAGCACGACTATCCGGCTGGCTCGCGGATCCTCACCTACGCCTACGACACTGGCGAGCGCTACCTGTCGACCGAAGGCTTGTTCGCTTGATCAGATAGGCCGAGGAGGGTCCAGCCCGTCAGGCCCCAGTCTTCGCGGCGCGCTTCGCCCTTCGGCGACGGCGCCCGCGCCACGTGCGGAAGGCGACATAGGCGCCGCCGCCGAAGAGGAGGACCACGACCGTGATGGCGACCCGGGGGACGTATTGATGCTCGGGCGCGACGAGCTCCAGAGAGAGGACGTTCGGATACTGGTCGAGGAGGGGGAATCTCCAGCCGTAGTAGCGAACGAGCACCACCGCGCCCTCTTGCTCGCCCTCGAAGTTGGTGGCCTGGCCCATGAGATCGCCGCTGTTGAATTTGAAGTAGGGCGGCCACCCCCAACCCGTGTCTTCATTCCGGAATACCAGCGTGGCGCCGTCGAGGGTGCGGGTGACGATGTAACGCACGTCGCGAGTCCTCGCGCCCGACTTGGACGACGGCTCGACGTCCATGCGCTTCACCTCCGTTCCCGTGATCACGACCTTCTCGGCCGACGGCAAGAAGTAGGCCAGGAAAAGGATGACGAGCACGCCGAGGATCAGCCCCACGCTGATCCCCGTCCAGCGCAACCACCTCATCACGTCCACCAAATTGGGGGAGCGGCCTCGGGATGACAAGCTCTGCTTCTCAATCGCGGGCGAACGGGCGAGCCTGAACGCGGTGAAGCTGCGTTTCGTCGCCCGCCCCCAGGAACTTCCCCCGGTGCCCGAGCGCGGGCGGCTCGCCTTGGTCGACCTGGCCTTCGCCAACGGCGAGGCCTTCGAGCGGGTGACCAAGCCCCTCATCGACGCCGCGGGCGAGCGCCTCTCGATCTGGATCGATCACCACGACCACGAGGTCTGGCCTCGCTATCGAGACGACCCTCGGTTTCGGCTGGTGTCCAAGGTCGAGGCCCGGGCCTGCCCTCAGCTCGTGGATCCCGAGATCGTGGCCCGGGCGCAGCCGGTCGAGCACCTGTGGGCCCACGCCGACTTCGACGGCTGCGTAGCGGCGGCGAAATTCCTGCTGGAGGGGCGCAGCCCGTATCCCGAGGCGGACGAGGACGCCCGCTGGGCCGACGCACCTGGCCACGGCTTCAGCGTCTCTGAGCGGGGACGACGCTTGGCCTGGGCCATGGACGAGGCCTCGGTGCAGCTCAAGAGCGGCCCGTATATCGATCTGCTGTTCGGCATCGTTCGAAGCCTCGTCGACGGTCAGGAGCCGGCAAGTTTGAAACGCCAGCTCGACGAGCTCGCGGCGGGGCAGGTCCAGAGGCAAGAGCGCCTTCGCGAGACCTACTTCGAGGGTCTGACCCGGCCCCATCCCGAGCTGCTCCTTCTCGAGCTCGGAAAGAACGTAGAGAAGTCGGACAAGAAGTTCCTCCTCCGCGAGATGGAGAAGCGCGCTCGGGTGGCAGCGATCGACGAAAAAGGTCACTTCACCGTCGCCACCTTTCACGACGAGGGGCCGAGGGGCATCGACCTCCGCCAGGTGCCGGGGTTGAAGGGCCAACGAGGCTTCGCCTGGGGCAAGACGAGCCTCGAGGCGCTCCTGAAGGCCCTCGCGCCCTCCCTCTAGTCTTTCAGCACCCCCCTAGTCTTTCAGCACGCCCCTAGATCTGGTCTGCGAAGGCGAACAGCTCGAAGATCCCGCCGGTGTGGATGAAGACGGTCTCGC
>CAYZFR010000004.1:0-49606 GCA_964477875.1 uncultured Myxococcales bacterium | reverse complement strand
CGCCGGCCGGCGACGGCGCAGCCATTCCGCTCCTCGGAGCTTCCCTGGCGTGAGCATCGCGATCCCCGCTCGTAACGAAGAGCGGAACATCGGCGCGGCGGTCGACGCAGCCCTCGCCACCGGCGCCGACGAGGTCGTGGTGCTGGACGACGAGTCGACCGACGGTACGCTCGGAATCCTGCAGACCCGAAGGAGGCGGTCCTCGCGCCTACGGGTTCTGCGGGGTGCCCCTCTGCCTCGGGGATGGGTCGGAAAAGTGCGGGCGTGTCATCGCCTGGCTGAGGCCACCCGTTCGCCCTGGATCCTGTTCGTGGACGCCGACGTCCGCCTCGAACCCGACGCGTTGGAGCGCATGTTCGGACTCGTCGAGGCCCACCGCGCCGACGTGCTCACCGCCTTGCCGGCCCAACTGATGGGTGGATGGTTCGAACGCGCCGTGGTGCCGCTGCTCCACCTCACCTACATGAGCTGGCTCCCGCTCCTTCTCGTGCCCTGGACCCGCTCCACCCGCTTTTTGGCCGCCAACGGCCAGCTGCTCTTCGTGGCCCGAGAGGCCTATCGCACCATCGGCGGCTTCGCCTCGGTCAAGGACGCGATCGTCGACGACATGGCCTTCTGCGCCCAGGCCAAGCGCGCGGGACGGCGAGTGCTGTTCGCCGACGGACGGCATCTGGCCCGCTGCCGCATGTACCGCAGCCCCAAAGAGGTCTGGGAGGGCTTCTCCAAGAACCTATACGTCGGTCTGGGAGCCAAGCCGCACCGCCTCGCCCTGGCCCTCGGCCTATACGTGGTGGCCTTCTTGCTGCCGTTTCTGCTCGTCGTATTTCCGGAGCTGCGAGCGGCGAGCCTCCTCGGAGCGGGGGCCATTTTCGTGCTCCGGCTCGGCATCGCCTTCCGATTTCGCCAGCGGCTGGACACCGTGCTCCTTCACCCCGTAAGCATCCTCGCCTTCGTGGCCATCGGTCTGAACTCACTGCGCTGGAGCCTCCGGCGCCGGATCGCGTGGCGAGGGCGCATCTACACCGGCGTTCGCGAGGGTACGCCTTGAAGCTGGTCGTCATCGGAGCTGGACTGGGGGGCCTGTCGGCCGCCATTCACGCGGCCCACCGCGGGGCCCAGGTCCAGGTACTGGAGGCGAGCCGGGCGCCAGGTGGAAAAGCGGGCGTCGTCGAAGTGGACGGGGTCGAGGTCGACACCGGCCCCAGCCTGCTGACCTTGCCCGAGATCTTCGAGGAGCTCTGGGCCCTGGCGCCACGACCTGATTCCGCGCGGCCCGAGCTTCGCCCGGACGGCGGGCACTTCCTCTACCGCTTCGAAGACGGCACCCGCTTTCACGTACACCCGGAGCGGGCGAAGACCCTGGCCGAGGCCGAGGCGGCCTTGGGCCCCGGCGCCCGGGCCGAGCTCGCGAGCTTTTTGGACTACGCAGCCAAGATCTGGACCGAAGCCGCCCCTCATTTCGTGATGGGCCAGGCGCCCTCCGCGACATCGATCATGAAGCTCGGCGTCTTGGGGCTATCCGCGGTTCGCCACATCGACCCCATGCGGACGATGTGGACCGCCATCGAGAAGCAGGTCCGAGACCCTCGACTGCGCTGGGTCCTCGCCCGGTACGCCACCTACAACGGCTCCGACGTCCGCCGAGCGCCCGCCACCTTGAACTGCATCGCCCATGTCGAGATGGGGATCGGGGGCCGCGGCGTCCAGGGGGGCCTGCAGGCCGTGGTCCGGAGCCTGGTCGACATCGCCCGGGACCTGGGGGTGGTGTTCGAGTACGACCGGCCGGTCCGAGGGCTGCGAATGAGCGGCGACCGGGTGACGGGGGTCGACACCGACGATGGTCCGGTCGAGGCGGGGGCGGTGATCGCCAACTGCGACGCCAACCACCTCCGCCGCTGGGTCGATCTTCCGAGAGCCAAGGGCGAGGTGCCGTCGATGTCGGCGGTGAACCTCATCCTCAAGGCCCGCCGCCGACCCGATCGAGCCTCCCATCAGGTCCTGTTTCCAAAGGCCTATCTGCAGGAGTTCGAGGACATCTTCGACCGCGATCGGCCGCCGGAGAACCCCACCGTCTACGTCTGCGCCTCCGAGAAGGCCCATGGCCGCACGGGCTGGGCCGACCACGAACCTTTGTTCGTGATGGCGAACGCTCCCGCCGAACCCAAGGGCGAAAAGCGAGATCCGCGCATCCATGCCGCCCTCGAGCAGCGAATGGTGGAGAGACTGCGGGAGGTGGAGATGATCGATGCGGAAGACCAGGTGGTGTGGCGGCGGACGCCAGGCGATCTAGCGGCCCAATTTCCCGACACCCGAGGCGCGATCTACGGGGCGGCCTCGAACGGCACCTGGTCCGCGTTTCAGCGCCCCTCGAACCGGGTTCGCAGCGTCCGATCCTTGTACCTGGCCTCAGGGAGCGCCCATCCTGGTGGGGGCATGCCCCTCGCCGTGCTCTCGGGCCGAGAGGCCGTTCGGTGCATGTGGGAAGACCAGTGAACAGAGGCGCCCTCGTCTTGGCCGCTGTTCTCCTGCCTGCCCTCGCCCACGCCAAGGCGCTCCCCAACCTACGGGGCCGCTGGGCCCAGGTGCAGGTCATCACCTCGCTGGTCGACGTCCCCTTCAAAGGCCAGTCGGAGGCCAAAGTCGTGTCGATCGCCCTCCTCGACGTGGAGCAGGAGGAGGAAGACATCGAGATCGTGGAGACGGTTTGCGGCATCGAATCCGACGGTCCCACCAAGGTGCTCCAGACCCAGTATCCCGACCGCTTCGCCCAGGCCCTGTCCGGTTGGGCGCGACACGCTCGCCTGCGATGGCAGGACGGACGCTGGCGCTACTTCGAGGCTCGCACCTACCGCTCCTCCGGCGTGCGCCTGGAGGACCCGGAGACAGAGACGCTCCCGGACGGCCCCGCCGATCCTCGGGTCCTGGACGAAGATGGCGACGGCCACCCCGGTCTCACGGTTCGGGTCGAGGGTTGGGTCACCGGCGAGGTCTACCTGGTCCAGCGGGGCTGGTCGGAGCTGGAGGGGGTGGTCCGCTCGACCGAGCAGATCGAGGGTCGCGTCACTTGGAACTCGGAGCAGCGCGTGCTGGAGGCGAGCAGCCACATGCTCCAGTCCACCCCACCCTCTCGCCCCCATCCCGCCTCCAACAAGCACTACTTCCGCATGACACGGGTCCCCCGCAAGGCCACCTGCGAAGAGCTGCTCGACCACGCCAGCGGTCTCTTCGGGATCTGAGGAGGGCGCTGGCCGTCCTTGGTGCTGTCCCGGAGGAGCGGGCTGTGCTCCTCGACCCCATCGAGACCGAAGAACGGCTTGCAGTTCCGCAGCGTCTGCGGGAGCCATCATCCATGAGACGCATCCTGCCCGCCCTCGTCGCCGGGCTCCTCCTCGGCCCGGCCTGCGGCACCACAGACCCCTCCGAGCCTGGCCCAGACGCCGGTACCGGAACGGGCGTCGGTTCCGACGCCGGACATGGAAGCTGCGAGGCGCCGACGCCGAGCGTGCCCCTCCCCGGGACCTCGGCCGTCGACAGCAACGCTCGCGATGCAGAGCTCGAGCTCTCCTTCGACGACCCGATCGCCGACCCCACCGCCTCCGTGGACGGCCCGGGCTCGGCCACGGTCGAGCCCGTCGATGACCGGAGCTTTCGCGTCCGCGTGAGCGGGCTGGTGAAAGGCGAGCCCAGCGTTTTGCGCCTCTCGGCCCGGGCGGCCTGCGGCGACCCGGTCTGGGAAGGCGAGACTCGGATCGAGATCGAAGTGCAGCCCTGGGAGCTCGTCGGTCCGATCGGCGAGGTCCCGCCCGTCGAGCCGCCCGAGACCCCCTGGTTCGTCGAGGTCTCGGAGGAGGCGGGCTTCAGCGAGCCGTCCCCGGACACCCGCGCCATGCTCGCCGACGTGGACGGGGACGGCTTCGACGATCTGGTCCGACTTCCCGTGACCGCCCTCCCCCTCCAGCCGGTCGTCCTGCGCAACCTGGCCGGCGACGGCGGCTTCGGCTTCGCGACCTTCGAGACCGGTTTGGAGGCCAACAGCGCCACCCTGCTCTTGTTCGGCGACGTGGACGAGGACGGTGATCAGGACGCCCTCAGCTTCACCGGCGCCCGCTCTCCCGAAGGACAGCAGGGGGTGTGGTTGAACGACGGCAGCGGCCGCTTCAGCTACGACGGCGACTGGGGCATCGCATCGGCCCAGCTTGGGGCGACGGCCTTCGAGGAGCCCGCCGCCGCCACATTGGCCGACTTCGACGGCGACGGCCGCTTGGACCTGTACCTGGGCCGTTGGTACACCCAGGTCCGCAACGGAAACCAGATCGGAAGCACCATTCCCCGAGACGACCAGCTGTATCACAACGTAGGAGGCGCTTTCGAGGCGGTGACCCTGCCCGAGCAGCTCAACCCGCTCACCCGACAGGCCAACCGCCTCCTCGGGAGTCCGCGCTCCGAAGGCAGCCTCGCAAACACCGGTCGAGCTGCCTACGGCCTCGCCACCGGCGACTACGACGGCGACGGCGACCTCGACCTCTTCGTGAACAATTACGGCGCCGGCCGCCCCGCCTTCAACAGCCCGCCCTGGTACTGGGACCACAACTTCCTGTGGCGCAACGACGGCGACATGCGTTTCGTCGACGTTGGCGTCGAGCTCGGCGTCGCGGCGACACGGCGAGGGACGATGACCCAGGACGAAGCCCCCCTCGTCTTCTCGGGTGTGACCATGCCGGCCCCCATCGGTGGCAACGGCTTCGGCTGCGAGTTCGCCGATTTCGACGCCGACGGCGATCTCGATCTGATCGCGGCCACCATCGCTCACCCCGACTATCCCCAAAGCGACCGCACCCTGCTTTGGGTCAACGAAGGGGGAAGCTTCACGGAAGAGAGCCAGCAGCGCGGCCTGGAGTGGGCCGAAGACGAGATCCATCCCCACTTTGTCGACGTGGACCAGGACGGTCGGATGGAGCTCGCCATGTCCCGGCTTCGGAACACCAAGATGGAGTTCTACGCGCCGACCGCGGACGGAAACTTCGTCCGGCAGGACTACGCGACCACCGGCGTCGACATCGGCCGGCCCGGCCCCACCCTTTGGACCGATCTCGATGGTGACGGCGACCTGGACTTCTTCATGCCCAAAGGAGCCGGTCGGGTGTTCCGAAACGACGCCGGCAACGACCGCAATTGGCTGAAGTTCGACCTCGTCGCGAACGGCCCCCGGGATGCGACGGGCGCGCAGGTCACCATGGAGACCTCGGCCGGGACGCCGCTGCGCCAGGTGGTCGCCGGGCAGGGCCACTACAACGTCCAGCCCAGCCGAACCCTCCACTTCCCCTTGGGCAACGATCCGGGAGGGCGAGAGGTGACCATCCGTTGGCCGAACGGTCAGATCCAGGTGTTGGGGAACGTCCGCGCCAACCTGCGCCTGCGCGTGGAGCAGGGCGGCGGCGTCACGATCGTATCACCCCGCTAGGGGCCTGCTCCCTGCTGCGGGTTCCGATGCGCAGGGTGTTCTCAGAGGCGGACGCGGTTTTCGAAGCCTCGGTCGGGGCTGCCGAAGTCTTGATCGGAGGATGTGAGCGCGAGCTCGGCGCCTTCCATCCGAGCGACGAGGACGGTGGCGGTGGAGTCGCCGATGACGTTGGTGGTGGTGCGCATCATGTCGAGGAGGCGGTCGACGCCCAGGATCAAGGCCAGACCTTCGGCGGGGATGCCTACGGTGGTGAGCACCATGGCCAAAGTGACGAGGCCGGCGCCGGGGACGCCGGCGGCGCCGACCGAAGCCAGGGTGGCCGAAGTGATGATCGTAAGCTGCTGCCCGAGGTCGAGGCCGAGGCCGTAGATCTGGGCGATGAAGATCGCCGCCACCCCTTGGTAGAGGGCGGTGCCGTCCATGTTGACGGTGGCCCCGAGGGGCAGGACGAAGCTGCTCACCGCCGGCGGCACGCCCAGGTTGTCCTCGACGCATTCCTTGGTCACCGGGAGGGTGGCGGAAGAGCTCGAGGTCGAAAAGGCGAGGAGCAGGGCCGGCCGCAGCCCCTTCAAGAAGTCCAGGACCGGGAGGCGGGCGCCGAAGCGAACCACGCTCGCGTAGCTGACGGCGATGTGAAGACCCAGGCCGAGCATCACCGTGAGACCGTAGGCGCCCAGGGCGACGAGGACCGATAGCCCCGTCGAGCCGACCACCTTGAAGATCAAGGCGGCCACGCCGTAGGGCGCCAGCTTCATGGCGATGTGAACGAGCATCACCATGGCCTCGTTCGCGGTATCGACGAGCTTCACCATCGGCTCCGAGCGCTCCTGAGGTAGGAGCGTGAGCGCTATCCCGAGCATCAAGGCGAAGAAGATGACCTGGAGCATGTCGCCTTGGGCCAATGAAGCGATGGGGTTGGTGGGGACGATGCCCACGATCTGCTCCATCAGAGAGGGAGCGCTGGCTGCCTGGCTGATGGTGCTGCTCACCGCGCCTTCGAAGTCCGCGAGCAGCGCTGCCCGGTCGTCTTCGGACAACAGCTTGCCCGGCCGGAGGAGATTGGTGAGCCCGACGCCGATGGTCAGCGCGGCCACGGTGCTGAAGGTGAAAAAGCCCAGCGTTCGAAGACCGAGCCGCCCCAGCTTGCGGATGTCTCCCAGCGAAGCCACTCCGACGATGAGCGAGAAGAAGACCAGGGGCACCACCACCATCTTGATCAGGGCCAAGAACAGCAGGCCGACCCATTCGGTCGCGTCCACGGCGTACTGGCCCCATTGGGAGAAGGGACGGACGGTTCGGGCATCGGTCGCCACCCAGCCCTCGACCACCTGACCCGCTCGGGCCTCGCCTGCCCCCTCCACCTCCTCCGCCCGCAGGCGAACCAGGTCTCGCGGTTTGAGCCGGATCTTCACCCTCGCCCAGTCCCCTTGGCGCGCGATGACCGGCGCCGAGCGAGCCTTGGCGGCCAGCGGCACAGGCCCTGCGGACCCGTCGGGCGCTGAGCGAACGTCCCCCGCCCCGAAGCGCACTGCGTCCTCGGGCATCAAAGCGCCGGTGGGCCCGAACATGAGTCCGAGAACGCCGCCCAAAGCCATGCCGATCAGAATTTTGGTGTAGAGCTGGAGGGGACGACGCCCGGCCATGCGGCCACGCTAGCACCTGCGTCGGTCCTTGGGCGTTTTCCGTGGTCCCATCCCGGGTCCTCTTTGCTACTTTGCCCGGCATGGCCCGACCGAATCGAGACCTCGTCCAGGCCCTGCGCGAGACCGCCGACCGTTTGGAGAGGGGGGCCAGCTATCGCTGGACCCATATGGGCAGCTGCAACTGCGGGCACCTCGCCCAGACCGTGACCCGGCTGCCCAAGGAGCGACTTCACGCCATCGCGTTGGAGCGGGCGGGAGACTGGACCGAGCAGTCCTTGTCCTTCTGCACCGGAAGCGGGCTACCGATCGACCACGTGATCCAGTCGATGCTGGAGCTCGGGCTTTCGACCACCGATCTCGCCGACCTCGAAAAACTCTCCGGCGACCGGGTCCTGCGGGCGCTGCCGCCCGGTGAGCGCAACCTCTCCCGCCGAAAACGAGAGGACGTCGTACGCTACATGCGAGTCTGGGCCGATCTCTTGGAGGTCGAGCTTCCGTCGGCAGACGGTCCGGCAGTGGACGTGGCGTCGGTGCTGCAATCGGGTCGAGCTCGCCAACCGGCCTAAGGGGGTGCTGAAGCCGCTGGATCTACCGTCCGGCGCAGATCTCTTCGCAAAGCACGTCGGGGCACCGGATGTCGAAGCTCATTGTCCCGGAGCCGTAGACGGCCGTACCCCCGTCGTCCTCGAGCCGGAGCTCCAGGTCGACGGTGCTGTCGATGAGGCTCTCCCCGACCGGCGTGGGGCAGAGCAGGACCCGCACCGGCGTGTCGCTGATGAAGCCTTCTTCATCGGGAAGCATGCGCACAAAGGTCGAAACCCGAGCCACCAAGAGGCCGTCGGAGCCTCGCCGGCCCTCGCCCCGCACCCAGACCGGGTCGGGAAAGACGGCTTCGGGATCCGTGACCCGAAGCGCCACCGGCGCGTGGTAGACCGCGCCCTGTCCGCCGGTGGCCAGCAGAACGCTGCCGCCTTCGGGTACGGGCTCGAAGCGAGGCTCGTAGCTCGGGTCGCCGGACCGTTCAGGGCCGGTGCCGAGCCGGACGGCGACGGCGTCGCTGGGAGGAGTCAGGCCGCCGCCGCAGGCTCCCGAGAGGAGGAGACCGAACACGAAGGGGAGCGAGCGGCGGGTCATCTCCTCAGCCCTGAAGCCGACGTTGGCGAATGAAGAGGAACAGCAGACCGACGCCGAGCAGCAGGGCGGCGTCCTCCGGCCGGGTGGAGCGGCAGCCGCTGCTGGCCTGGGTGAGGCCGCTGCTGACCCGATCATCGTTGTCGACCGCCACCACTGGCGCGCCTTCTTCGAACAGCCGCTCGATGCGCCGCGAGAAGGGGACCTCGGCCGCGACCCGGGTCTCGACCCAGCGGGCGCCGTCGTTGACCCGAAACTCTCGGCCGTCCGGCAGCTCCAGCGTACCGCCGGTCCCGTCACAGGATACTTCGAAGAAGGCGTCGTGAGTGTTGCTGACGTCCTCGAGATCGGGGTTAAAGGCGAAGATCGGGTCCCGGGTCATCTCGTCGGGCGACAGAGTGGTGTACATGCGCGTCATGTAGGGGTGCTCGTCGAAGAGGTCCTGGGCATGCTGAAGGGGCTGCACCTCCTTTTCGAACAGGGCCTCGGTGGTGGCCGCGGCGTCGAATTCATCGGCCCAGGTCTGGTAGGCTTCGGGGTCGGCCTCGGCCCACTGTTGGGTCAGCCAGCTTGCGTTTTGATAGAAGCCGATCGCGTCCCAGCCCTGCTCGATGAACTCGTTCGGAACTGGGAGAGCCTCGGCGAGGGTGGCCTGGAGGCTCCCGGTGATCGGGAAGCGCCAGATGACCTGCTCCAGGAAGTCGACTGGATCCGCGGTGCTGCTCAGCTCGCTGCGGAGCGGGAAGCGACCCGGGGCGAAGAGGCGCTGATCCATGAGGTCGCTGCTGCCAGCGTACTCGGTGACGAAGCTCTGGCCTGCCTCGGCCTCGTTGGTCGCCGCGATCACGACCTCGTTGTAGTTCTGGCCGGCGTTGAACCAGTCGATGTGCTCCTCGTTGATGACGGTGTGGAGGTAGTTACGCGGGATGGCGCGGTCTTCGCCGAGCACCCAGACCTGCACGCCCATGTTCGGGTTGGCGGCGACCGAGGTCAGAATGAGGGGGACCATGGGGTACTGGCTGCGATAGCGGAGGGCGAGGGGTTGGATCTCGCCGGTGTCGGCGCCCGAGACGAGCTTGACGGCGACGAAGTAGGCGCCGGGCTTGATGTAGGGACCGACCACGTCCTCGGTGCCGGTGGGAACGAAGAAGCCCTCCTGCTCCAGCCAGTCGAACATGGCCTGCCGATCGTCGGCGCGGAGGGTGGCGGTATCGAAGCTGCCGATCACCTGACGGGCCACCAGGGGCGAGTCGGGGGCGCCGCTCTCGAAGCCGCCGGAATCAGCGACCGGGACCGAGCCGCCCCGACCCGAGTTGGGCTGGCACTGATCCGGGAACACACGGTTCAGCCGATAGGTGGGCTGGGTGGCCTGGGTGACCTGGGTAAACAGCTCGTCGGTGCTCAAGAGCAGCTCCGGAACGTCGGGCACCGGAACCAACCAACCGAACTCCTCGGCCGGGCCCTCGTACTGGATCTGAATGTGGGCTTCGACCCGGTCGCCGTCCTGAGCAAAGACGATGCGTTCGCCGGCCTGGACCACGGGCACCGATGGGAACTGGGGGGCCACGCAGCCGCAGGCGTGGGCCTCGGGGGCCGGGGCGAGAAGGGCCGCCGCCGCCGCTAGGGGAAGAGCAGGGACCCACAATCGGGTCATGTTGGACGCGTTCATGCTCCAACCTCTAACAAGACCCGTGCCGCCCCGAGAAGCACCCTTTCGCCGGGGAACCACCTCAGATTTTCGAAGCAGGTCCGGAACGTGAGATGAATTTCTGCTGCTGGACGCCTCGTTTTCCGGGAGGCTAGTCCCTGTGAGCTCACCGAGCTTTTTCGACCGGCGGCATCTAGCCGAATTCAGCACCATCTCCGAAGGACAGCCCGAGCTGGCGAAGGCCTTCTTCGCCTACTACGGCCAGGTCTTCCAGGACGGCGAGCTGTCGGGCCGACAAAAGAGCCTGACCGCCCTCGCCGTCGCCCACGCCGTTCAGTGTCCTTACTGCATCGACGCCTACACCCGGGGCAGCCTGGAGGCGGGGGCCGACCTCGAGCAGATGACCGAGGCTGTCCACGTCGCGGCCGCCGTCCGCTCCACCTCGGTGATGAGCTACGGCCTGCAGATGCTCGGGCAGGCGGCCCAGCTCGGCATGGGCGGGGAGCCGGTGGAGACCAGCCCCGCCTATTTCGCTCGGGGACAAGTGCAAGGGCGGGGCGCCCACGCGGCCGCCACGCCCGAGCTTTGGGCGAGTCATGAAGCTTGGGCCGGGGCCGTCTTTCGGGACGGGGGGCTCGAAGGTCTGGAGAAGCATCTGATCGGGCTCGCCTGCGCCCACGCGATCCAGTGCCCCTACGCCATCGAGCACCATACCCGAGCCGTCGGCGAATCAGGCGGCAACCTGGGCCAGATGACCGAGGCCGTCCACGTCGCCAACGCGATTCGGGGCGGCGCCGCCCTGGTCCACGGGCTCCAAATGAAAGACCTCGTCGCGGAGAGCGCAGCGTGAGCCTGCCCATCTTGGACCAGAGCCCTCGGGCGACCCGGACGCTGCGGGCGCTTCGAGACCCGCTCGCCCCCCCCGAACAGCAGCTGGCTCGCTTGAACGCGTGGGCCGCGGACCACGGGGCGGACTTCGACGCCGCTCTCGCCGAGTCCGGGACCCCCGAGCTGCGCCCAGCCCAGCTCGAGATCTTCCAGATCAACCTCGGCAAGCTCTGCAACATGACCTGCCGGCACTGCCACGTCGACTCGGGGCCCGACCAGACCGAGGCCAACATGGACCGGGGCACGGTCGAAGACTGCCTGCGGGCCTTCGACCGCAGCGGCGCCCACACCATGGATCTGACCGGCGGCGCCCCCGAGCTCAATCCGCACTTTCGGTATCTCGTCGACGAGGTCGTCGGCCGGGGGAAGAAGGTCATCGACCGCTGTAACCTCACCATCCTCCTCACCCGGAAGATGGAGGACCTCCCCGAGTGGTTTGCCGAGCGGGGGGTCGAGGTCGTGTGCTCCCTGCCCCACTTCGCCCTCCGAAACACCGACGCCCAGCGCGGGGACGGCACCTTCGAAAAGTCCATCGAAGCGCTGCGGCGGCTCAACGCCGCTGGCTACGGACAGGGCGACCCGCAGCGGATTCTGACTCTGATGTCCAACCCAGCGGGGGCCTTCCTCAACGGGAATCAGCTCGCGATGGAGCGAGAGTGGAAACGCGCGCTTCATCGCAAGCACGGCATCAGCTTCGATCGCCTCTTCGGCCTCAACAACATGCCGATCAGCCGCTTCCTGCAGTGGCTCGAGGAGAGCGGCAACTTCGAAGCCTACATGGAGAGGCTGGTCCACGCCTACAACCCGGCTACCGTCCAGGGCCTCATGTGTCGGAACACGATCAGCGTGTCCTGGGATGGTTGGGTCTACGACTGCGACTTCAACCAGATGCTGGACATGCCGGTCGAAGAGCGGACGCACATCCGAGACTTCGACCCCGTCGCCTTCGGGCGACGCCGGATCGCGACTGCGGCCCACTGCTTCGGCTGTACGGCCGGGAGCGGCTCGAGCTGCGGCGGACAGTGATCCACTTTTGCTTGGAGGCCTCCGGCTGCTTGTGCATCTTCGCGCCGTGAACGACGCCGGCTTCCAGGAAGACGCTCGGCCCCTCGCCCTCATCGCCGCCGTCAGCGGCGCGGCCTTCGCTTTCCTGGTCTGGATCATCTACTTCAACCCCCTCGGCGGTGGGCAGGCCGAGGCGGTTGCCTTTCTTCCGGCGGTGAACGCCAGCCTCAACTCGGTGAGCACCCTCTGTCTGGTGGGGGGATTCGTGATGATCAAGCAGGGTCACCGAACCGCCCACCGGAACTTCATGGTGGCAGCCTTCGCTGCCTCGACCCTGTTTTTGATTTCCTACGTCGTCTATCACTCCCTCCACGGCGACACCGCCTTCCTGGGGACGGGCTGGATCCGACCCCTGTACTTCGCGATCTTGATCAGCCACATCGTGCTCTCCGCCGTCGCGCTCCCGTTGGTCTTGACCTCGTTTTTCTTCTCGCTGACCAACCGCTTCGAGAAGCACAAGAAGGTCTCACGCTTCACGTTCCCCCTCTGGTTGTACGTCTCCGTCACCGGCGTGCTCGTGTTCTTCATGCTTCGGAGCTTCGGCGGCGCCTGACGCCGACCGGCCTGCGGCCAGTCGCGCCAAGAGCTCCGCCGCTGGTCCCAGGTCGGCTTCTCCTCGCACCCACAGCGTTCCTACGCCCCCCGCCGACGGACGAAGTCGCTCGCTCTGAACCGGGCCGAACCAGCCCGTGAGATCGACCCGGACGCCGGGAGCGGACTTCCGATGCAGCCGAAGGTAGGCCAGGGCTCGGCCGCCGACGTCCAGGCGACGATAGTCGGGTGCACCCACGGTCTCCACCGCGCCCTCGACGGCTTCGGGGCACAGACGGAGGACTTCGTCGATCAGGTGCTCGCGGAGGGCTTCGATCATGCCCGCACGAGGAGCAGGTGGCGTGCCAACAGGCGTGGCCTTTCAGGCCACGGTGGGCGCTGCCGACATTCGCCAGTGCCCGCCGGATGTCACTTGCCGAAGAGCTTGCCGATCAGGCCGCCGAGGCCACCCTTGGCTTTTTCTTTCCGGCCTTTGGCGAGGCGGAGACCCCGGGTGGCCTCGATGTTCTTGGGATCCTGCTGAAGGCAGATCCGCCAGCGCTTGATGGCCTGGTCGTACTCCTCTCGGTCAAAATGGATCTGGCCCAGGTACTGATGGGCGAGGGGCATGTTTTCCTGCTTCTTCAGCGCCTTTTTGAGCTGCTCGATGGCTTGGCTCTGGGCAGCATGGGAGCTGCGCTGGCTCTGGTAGGTGCACCAGGCGCGGTAGACCTCGTAGAGGGGGTCGTCGGGGTTGAGGTCTCGAGCCTCGTCCAGCTTGGAGATCGCGTCCGGCCATCGCCGCTGGGCCATGGCCTGAAGGGCGTCGTCGACCAGGCCCTCGGCCCGAAGTACCGCGTGGACGTCGGTGGCCAGGCCTTGCTGCTTGCGCTCCAGCAGCACCAGGTACTCGGCCCGGGCCGCCGGGTCCTTGAGGGTCTCGTGCGCCTGGCTGAGGGTCTGGAAGATCTCGTCGACCTTGCGCTTCTCCTCTTCGCTCAGCTCGATCCCGGCAAAGGCGTCGATATGCCAGGACTTGCCGAGGTTCATGAACTGCTGGCGGATCTGTTCGGGCCTGGCTTCCTGGTCCACCCCCAGCAGATCGAAGTGATTCCGCTTGTGCAAAGAGGCGTAGAAGCGCTCGATGCGCGCCCGCGCCGCTGCCTCGTCGTCCGACACCGGGCGAGGCTATTTCCGACCTGAGCGCCCGTGTCAAAACAGGTTCTTCCGTTGGTTCTCCGCTTCGAGGCCTGTCACCCTCCCTGGGTGCACGGGAAGCACCTGGTTCTGTGGGACGGCGAATGCGGCTTCTGCCGGCGCTCCGTCGACTGGCTGTTGGCCCGGGACCGGGAAGGGCAGCTCGAGGCCATGCCCTTTCAGCAGGCCCCGTCGCCGCCGATGACCCCGGAGCTGGCCGAGGCCTGCCGAAAATCCGTCCATGTCGTGGCGGCGGACGGACAGGTGTATCGGGCGGGACGGGCTGTCCTCTTTGCCCTGGAGGCGGCAGGCTGGAAGCTGATCGCCCGTATAGGGCGTATACCCCCCATCATCTGGGCCATCGAGCTGGGGTACTGGTGCGTCGCCCGGAACCGCCGCTGGTTTTCCAAGCTCTTCTTCCGGCCTCGCCCGTCCTGACGGCGGGCCTCCGGGTCAGGCGTGACAAGCCCCCAAGCAAGGCCTAAGGTCTCGCCGCGATGCGCCGCGTACTCGTCCTCACCCTCGCCCTCACCGCCTGTGGTGACGCCCGTGAGCCCGACCCTCAGGGTGGTCCCGGCGCTGGCCAAGCCGACACGGGCCCCACCGCCAGCGACATGGGCGCCCCCGAGCCGGATCTCGGCGCCCCGGTCGTCGAAGAGGACATGGGGCCGGGCCCGGATCTGGGACAAGAGGACACCGGCGTGCCGCCGCCTCCGCCCGACATCTGCGACGACATGGCCCTCACCCGGCGGGACTACCGGACCGACCCGGGCGTCATGTTCGGAGACGTGGCCGGCGACTTCACCGTCACCGAGCTCGACGGCTCGAGCTGGTCCTTCCGGGAGAACTTCACCGGCTGCGAGTCCTACGTCTTCGTCAGCTACTTCCCGCCCGACCTCGACGCACCCATCGGCATCGGACGGGTCACGACCGGCGGCTCGATCTTCGCTTCGCCCGTCGACGAGGTGGTCGAGAACACCCCGCTCAACAGCCACTTCTTCTTCATCAGCGACGAGACCAATGCCGACACACGACGCCGCCGCATGGACCTCGTACGGGGACGGCTGGAAGAGGCCATCGCCGCCCGTCCCGAAGCCGAGCGGGACGCCCAGTGGCGGCGCTTTCACCTCGTGACCGACCAGGCTTCCCAGATCGAGGGTTCGGTGGGGGCCTTCCTTCGGGACTACCTCAGCTGGCGCCACACGCCGGCGAGCTTCGTCGACTTGGGCGACCGAGGCTCGGCGCCCTCGCCGGCGCCTTACTTCTTCGGCATCGACCGCTTCCAGCGCTGGGACGCCGGCGGTAGCCCGGCCCAGTTCGTGGGCGGCTCCCCCCACCTTCGGATGGCCTCCTACCTGCCGCTCTTCTACGAGCAGAAGTCCGACGTCGCGGACCAGGCCGAGGCCCCAGCCACCGAGCGTGTCCTCCTCGACCAGCCCGTGACCGACCGGATCTTCGTCGAGACCGTACAGCTGCCCGACGCCGAGACCATGGCCGGCTTCGACACCATGGCCTTCGACGTGATGGTGAACTGCAAGGAGCGGAACGTCTTCGCCTGCTCCGAGTGGGACCGGATCGCGCGCATCTCCGTCTGCGAGACCGAAGCCTGCGAGCGCCACCAGGAGGTGGTCCGGTGGATCACGCCCTACTGGCGGCGGGGCGACCGCCGCTGGATCATGGACGCCTCGGCCCTCCTCGGCCTGGTGGGCGATGGGGGCCCCCAGACCTTCAGGATCGAGATGGGGCCAGGCTGGGAGCGTAAGACCGAGCGAAGCGTCCGCATCGCCCTCCGTCTTTCTAACGAAGGCAAAGACGAGCGGGCGGTCGGGGCCGTTCGCATCGCCGGCGGCGGCACCTTCGACGCCAGCTACAACGAGCGGGAGCCGGTCCCCTTCGAGGTGCCCGCCGATGCGACCCGAGTCGAGCTGGTGAGCATCCTGAGCGGGCACGGTCAGGACGCGACGACCAACTGCGCCGAGTGGTGCGACCACCGCCACCGCTACACGATCAACGATCAGGCCTTGCCCGTCGTGCGGTCACGCCCTGGCATCGGGAGCATCGACGGCTGCGCCACCGCTGCCGCCGACGGTGCCAGCCCCGGCCAGTTCGGAAATTGGGCGCCCCAGCGGGCCTACTGGTGTCCGGGCGTACCGGTCGAGCACATCCGACAGGACATCACCCAGCTGGTCACGCTAGGGGCGGAGAACCAGTTCGACTACACGGCTACGCTCGGCGCGAACGGCGCGCCGGGGGGCGGCAACATCTCCTCCAGCGTGTACGTCGTTTGGTATCGCTGAGAGTCGGGGCATGCCTGCCGCTCTTCGCGGCGGCCTGCGCTTCGGAGCCCGAGGTCGATCCGTGGGACGGCGCGCTGGGGGCCTTTCAAGAGGCTCGGGCCACCTCGCCCGACTATACGACCGATGCCTACGACCCGGTGCTGAAGCGCTTGGATCGGGTGCCTGTCGAGCACCCTCACCGCGACGACGCCGTGGCCCTGGCCCGGGTGCTGCGCACCGAGCGGACGGTGGTAGAGCGGACGGGCCTGGAGCTCGCGTCCGGTCCGGAGACCGCGGTGGAAGTCGAGAGGGTCGAGACCGAGGTGCGAACCGCCACCGGGACCAGCACGACGAGTCGGGCCCCCTAGGCTAGCCTAGGGGGATGTCGAGATGCTCCCGGACCCCACGACGGCGGGGGAGTTTTGCAGAAGATTCAATAAGACCGAGATCCAATTCTTGATGGACGCCATCAACCAGACCCGGCTCGACGTCTGAAAGACGCGGCCTCAGAACACGAACTTGGCGCTGCGGGTGACGGCTTCCTTGCCGCCGAAGTCGGGGAAGCTCAGGCGCATGGCTTTGCGCTCGACGCAGGGCGCGAGGGCCTGGGCGAAGGCGCCGCTCGCCTCTTCGACACGGGCCGCTTCGACGGCGCCGTTGCCGGCGATGGTGAACTGGACGCTGAGGGCGCCGTTTTGGACCTCGCCGCCGCGGGGGCGGTTGGTGGCGACGCAGGACTTCACGCCCCGCCAGTCGCCGACCACGCTTTCGAACTGGGCATCGGACAACCGGGCCGGCGGCTCGGGAAGCGAGGGGCTGGGGGGCAGCCTCGTTTGCGAAGAAGGCTCTTCGTTCCGCTGCTTGGGCTTGCGCCGCTGCGTTCGCCGGGGCGCCGGCTTGGACGCCTCGACCGGATCCGGTTCGGGCTCCTCCTTCGCTTCCGACTCGTCCTTCTCGCCGCCGCCCAGGAGCGCCATCTTCATGGCGTCCGCGGCCTCGGCGGCCTCGGCGTCGACAGGGGTCTCGGTCTCGGGTTCAGGGGTGGGCTCTTCGACCTTTTTCTCGGGCGGCGGCGGCTCGCTGCTGGAGCAGGCCGGCACCACCAGGGCGAGCGCAATGAGAAGCCGTCGCGTCATGGGACAACTCTATCGGTGATTTTCGGTCGAGGTCGAATCCCGAGCCCGTCTTCGAACCAAAGCCGACGCAAAAAGCTCCGCCGAGAAGGGAAGGTCCTTCAAAAGGTACCTCTTCGCGAGACGCCGGGGCTCTTGGGCCAGGCGATGCACCCACTCCAGGCCGTTATCCTGGATCCATGTGGGCGCCCGCCGGACACGGCCGGCGATGAAGTTGAAGGTGCCGCCCACCCCCACCATCCACATGCGCGGAAAACGCCCGCGCAGATGCTGCAGAAGCTGCTCCTGCTTCGGCGTCCCGAAACCTGCGAAGAGCAGGTCGGGGCCGGCCCGTGAAAGGAGCCCCTCGATCTCCTCCCGCTCGTCTACACTCGGAGGTTGACCGATCATGGGCTCGGCGAAGCCAGCCACCCGCAGACCAGGGTGCTGAGCGCTCAGGACCCGGGAAGCCTGCTCGGCCGCCCCATCCTGACCACCCATGAGAAAGATGCTGCGGCCCCGGGTCGCCGCTTCACCGGCCAGGCGTCCGGTGAGGGTCGAGCCTGCGATGCGACTCGGAAGCGCTTCGCCCTGAAGTTTGGAGGCCCACACCAGCGGCATGCCATCCGCGATCCGAAGGTCGGCGGCGCCGTAGAGCCGGCGCACCGCGGCGTCTCGATGAAACTTACGAAGGAAGTCCAGGTTGGCAGTGACGATCCAGCCGCCTCGGCCCGCCTCGAGCTCGGACATGACGTGATCGACGAGCTGCTCTTGGTCCCAGGCCGCGAGCTCCAGGCCCATCAAGTCGACGACGGGGGTCTCCACGCCGGAAGCCTGTCAGGGCCCGAACCGGGGCGCCAGGGTTCTTGCCTGGGCTCAGTAGCGAGGGACCTCGGCGTCCACCTGCTGGGACCAGGCGTCGATGCCCCCGTCCAGGTTATACACCCGCCAGAAGCCCCGCTCGGCGAAGCGCTGGGCCGCCTGACGGCTGCGCTGGCCGTGGTGGCAGTGGAAGACGATCGGCGTCTCGACGGGGAGCTCGGCGAGCTCGGCCTCCAGGGCCTCATCGAAATGGAGGGTGCCGGGAATGGAGGCGGTCTTGCGCTCCTCCTCGGTTCGGACGTCGACCACCCGCAGGTCGTCCCCCTGCTTCAGCCGGCGCGCCAGCTCCTGGACGTTCATGCTGCGGACCTTGGGCGGCTCGTTCGGGTTTTCTATACGGAACCCGCCTGCCTGCCCGAGGACGAAGTCCACCCGGATTCCGTTCGCTCGGGCGGCACTCATGCGGTCGAGTACGAAGCGCATCGGACCGGCTTCAACCACGAAGTCGTTGGGGCCTGGCTGGTCGATGCCCAGGGAGGGGCGGAACTGGGCGTCGATCGAGATGCGGACTTCGCCCTCCAGACCTTCCTGGGCCTTCGCCTGGCTCAGCGCGTTGATCGCCTCGGGGGTCGCGGTGACCCGGGGGGCGTCCACCTCGGGGAGCTCCACGCCCAGAAGAGGCGCCAGCTCCCCCTGCTGGTACATCTGGCTCACGATGTCGCAGCCGCCGATGAACTTCCCGTCCACGTAGAGCTGGGGAATGGTCGGCCAAGAAGAGAGGGCCTTGATGCCCTCCCGGACCTCCGGGTTTTCGAGGACGTTCACGGTCTGGTAGTCGTCCAGGAACTCGTCGAGGATCTTCACCACCTGGGCGGAGAAGCCACACTGCGGCAGGCGCCGCTTTCCTTTCATGAACAAAACGACAGGATGGTTGGCCACCGTGTGGGCCAGCTCGTCGCGGACGGCGTCGGGAGGCGTCATTGCCCCGAGGCTAGTGCTTGAGGCCGCCGAGGCAAGCGCTTCTTGGGCTTTCGACCTCGCGCGGGACCGCCTTGGGGTGCGGTCGGGGCCGGCCGGCCGTCCTCGGCTCGAGGACCTCCCGGGCCCCCTGACCGCAGCCGGGGTCAATCTTCCGCGAACTCCGAGATCGGCGGGCAGGTGCACATCAAATTTCGGTCGCCCCACGCGTTGTCGACCCGGGCCACCGAGGGCCAGAACTTCGCGTCCCGAACCCAGGGCCTCGGAAAGGCCGCCTGCTCCCGGGGGTAGGGATGATTCCACTCGGTGGCGCACACCATGTGCTGTGTGTGAGGCGACATTTTCAGGGGGTTGTTGTCTTTGGGCAGGCGACCTTGCTCGATGGCTTCGATCTCTTCCCGGATCGCCAGCATCGCCTCGCAGAAGCGGTCGAGCTCGGCCTTCGATTCACTCTCGGTGGGCTCCACCATCATCGTGCCCGCCACCGGCCACGACATCGTGGGGGCGTGAAAGCCGAAGTCCATCAGCCGCTTCGCCACGTCGTCGACTTCGACGCCCACCGCCTTGAAGGGCCGCAGGTCGAGGATGAACTCGTGAGCGACCCGACCGCTGCGGCCGGTGTAGAGCACGTCATAGGCCCCCCGCAGCCGCTCGGCCATGTAGTTGGCGTTGAGGATCGAAATCCGGCTCGCGTCGGCCAAGCCATCCGGCCCCATCATCGCCATGTACATCCAGCTGATGGGCAGGATGCTGGGGCTTCCGTAGGGCGCGGCCGCGACCGGTCCGATGGCGGTGTCTTCGGAGCTGCGCTCGGGGTGGCCGGGGAGGAAGGGCGCCAGGTGGGCCGCCACCCCGATCGGTCCCATCCCCGGTCCCCCCCCGCCGTGGGGGATGCAGAAGGTCTTGTGCAGGTTCAGGTGACAAACGTCGGCGCCGTAGTCGCCCGGCCGGCAAAGACCAACCTGGGCGTTGAGGTTCGCGCCGTCGAGATAGACCTGCCCGCCGTGCTCGTGAACGACCCCGCAGATCTCACGAATCGCGGTCTCGAACACACCGTGGGTGGACGGGTAGGTGATCATGAGGGCGGCGAGCGCTTCCTTATGCTGGGCGGCCTTGCCCTCGAGGTCTTCGAGGTCGATGTTGCCGGCCTCGTCGCATTTGACGACGACGACCCTCATCCCCGCCATCACCGCCGAGGCTGGGTTGGTGCCGTGGGCAGACTCGGGGATGAGACAGACGTTCCGCTGTTCGTCACCGCGACTCCGATGATGGGCGCGGATGGTCAACAGGCCGGTGTACTCGCCCTGGCTGCCCGCGTTGGGCTGCAGCGAAACGGCGGCAAAGCCGGTGATCTCGGCCAGCCAAGCCTCCAGCTGCTCGAACATCTCCTGATAGCCGGCCTGCTGGGACTCGGGCGCGAAGGGATGAATCTTGGCGAACTCCGGCCAGCTCACGGGGAGCATCTCCGAGGTCGCGTTCAGCTTCATGGTGCAGGAGCCGAGCGGGATCATCGAGGACGTCAAGGAGAGGTCCCGATTCTGGAGCGCCTGCATGTAGCGGAGCAGCTCGTGCTCGGAACGGTAGGTGTTGAAGACCTCGTGGGTCATGAAGTCGTCGGTCCGGCGAAGCCCGTCGTCGTAGTCGACCTCGGCATCGGCATCGAGCCCCTGAAGTTCCACCGGCTTTCCGGCCAGGGCCTCCAGCACCTGCTTCACGTCGTCGGGGGTGGTGGTCTCGTCGAGGCTGATCCCGATGGCGTCGGGGAGCCGCCGCAGGTTGTAGCCTGCCGATTCCGCCGCGTCGGCGAGGGCGCCGACGCGATCCGGCTCCACCGGGAAGGTCACGGTGTCGAAGGAAGGGGCCTGATCCACATCGAAACCGATCTCACGAAGGCCCGCACGAAGCAGCCTGGTCAGCCCGCGGACCCGCTTCGCGATCTGGGTCAGCCCATCGGGCCCGTGATAGACGCCGTACATCGAGCTCATGATCGCGAGCAGGACCTGGGCCGTGCAGATGTTGCTCGTCGCCTTGTCCCGGCGGATGTGCTGCTCCCGGGTCTGGAGGGCGAGCCGGTAAGCGGGGCGCCCCCGAGCGTCCCTGGAGACGCCGATGATCCGGCCCGGCACGAAGCGCTTGTGCTTCTCCGTTGTGGAGACGAAGGCGGCATGGGGACCACCGGCTCCCAGGGGCACACCGAAGCGCTGAGCCGAGCCGATGCAGATATCGGCGCCCATCTCGCCGGGCGAGCGGAGGAGCGTGAGCGCGAGGAGGTCGGTGGCGACGACGGCCAAGGCGCCGGCCTCGTGGGCCCGCTGGATCGTTTTCTCGGGGCTTTCAATCCGCCCCTTGGTGTCCGGGTACTGCAGGAAGACCGCGAAGCAGTCGTCCAAAGAAGCGGTGGCCGGGTCTTCGACCACGAGCTCGACGCCGATCGGCTCGGCCCGGGTCCGCAGGACGGCGATCGTCTGAGGGTGGCAGTTTGGCGAGACGACCAGGCGGTGACGTTTTTGGCGACCGATGCCGAAGGCCATCGCCATCGCCTCGGCGGCCGCGGTGGCTTCGTCGAGTAGAGAGGCGTTGGACAGGGGCAGGCCGGTCAAGTCAGCCACCATGGTCTGATAGTTGACCAGGGCCTCCATGCGGCCTTGAGCGATCTCGGCCTGGTATGGCGTATACTGAGTGTACCAGCCGGGATTCTCGAGAATGTTGCGCTGGATGACGGGGGGCGTGACGCAGTCGTAGTATCCTTGACCGATCATCGTGCGGCGGACCACGTTCTTACCCGCCACCGTCCGGAGTCGGGCCAAGGCCTCGACCTCGGTCTCGGCGGGCGGAAGCTGCAGTCCGCCCTCCATACGAATGTCGGCCGGAACGGCTTCTTCGACCAAGGTATCCAAGGAGTCTGCTCGGATCGCCTTCAGCATCGCCTGGACGTCGGCCTCGTCCGGCCCGATGTGGCGGTTTGCGAAGCGGTCCCGGGCGGTCAGCACAGGATTCATGCTGCTGTTGTCGTTGGTTGAAGGGCGTGTCACAACTCTTTTCGCTGGTGAGTTTGCGGTCCACCCGTGCATCCCTCCCGCTTCGCTGAACCGACGTGATTGGCTTGTTCGATTCGGGCGTTGGAGGCCTCACCGTTGCCAACGCCCTCGCGGCGAGGGCACCGGGCGCAGCCCTCGCCTTCGTGGCCGACCAAGCCCACGTGCCCTACGGGGGGCGGGATGTGATGGAGGTCGCGAGCTTTGCCGCGGCCCAGACCGAATTCCTGTTCGAACGAGGCGCAAGCTCGGTGGTGATGGCGTGCAACCTCTCCTCGGCCGTGGCCCTCGACGCCGCGCGCGCGCGCTACGGCAAGGCGCGGGTCTTCGGCATGGTGGAGGCCGGCGCCGAGACGGCGCGACGGCGCAGCGCACGGGGGTGCGTCGGCGTGCTGGCGACCGTGGGCACGGTCTCGACCGGCGCCTACGAGCAAGCCCTCGCCGAGCTCGATTGCGTCGAGGTCGCCTGCCCGGCGTTCGTGCCCCTCATCGAGGCCGACCTCATCGACGGGCCCCAGGCCATCGAAGCCGTGGACCGAGCGCTGGCCCCGCTGCGCGCCCGCGGCTGCGACGTGGTGGTGCTGGGCTGCACCCACTACCCATTTTTGCGCCCCACCCTCGAGGCCCGCGGTCCGGAGTTCACCTTCGTGGACCCAGCCGAGGATCTGGCAGAGCGGCTCGCGCCCCGGGCGATCTCGGGCCCGAGTCGCATGTGGACCACCGGCGACGCCGCCCGCTTTCGGACCCAGCTCGCTCGCTGGTGCCCCGACCGCCCCGCCCGAGCCGAGGCCCTCCGCTGGCGTGACGGCCGCCTGCACATTGACGGCGCCGACCCACGGCCCTGAAGAAGGGGCGTGCGCGAGCTGGTCTGGTTCTTCGTCCACCTGCGCTGGCACTACCAAGTCTTCATACTGTCCGGAGGCTTCCTGCTCGGCGCGCTCTTCCAGCCCCAGCTCGACTTCCTGCCGCTGCTGATCCAGTTCACGTCCGTCCACCTGCTGCTGAACGGGGGGCTCACTGCCTACAACAGCTATTACGACGAGGACGAAGGCCCGATCGGGGGCTTGGAGGCCCCGCCCCCCATGCGCCCGTGGATGCTGCCGGCCAGCTTGCTCGTCCAGCTGGCCGGCGGCGCGGTGGCGAGCCTGGAGGGTCCGGTCTTTCTCGGCCTCTACGCCCTGACCATGCTCCTGTCGGTGCTCTACAGCGCGCCGCGCTTTCGATGGAAGGGGCACCCCGTGCTGAGCCTGGTCGCGGTCGGGGTCGGGACCGGGACCAACACCTTCCTCATGGGCTACCTGGCGGCGGGGCCCGAACCCTTGACCCCAACCGTGGGACTGGCCGCGGTCGGGGTGGCGGCCATCCTCTTGAGTCTCTACCCGGTCTCGCAGGTCTTCCAGATCGAGGAGGACCGAGCCCGAGGGGATCTGACCTTCGCCGCCCACTTCGGACTGGAGGGGGTGCGCCGCTTCTTCCTGGGATCGTACCTGCTCGGCCTGCCCCTCACCGCCGCCCTCCTCTGGACGGTCCGTCCGTGGGTCGCCAGCGGACTATTCGCCGCCGGCGCTTTGGGCGGGATCGGGTCCTATCTGAGCTTGCGGCGGCTTCGAGGTCGACCCGAGGAATACCGGATCGTCATGCGCCTCAAGTTGGGCGCCTCGCTCTCATTCGTGGCATTTTTGGTGGCGTGTCTGGCTGGTGTCGCGGCCGGAAGATGAAAATCGAGCACCATGTCAATGTGGCAGGCCCATGGCGAACGCCCATTCATCCACTGGCTTCGAAAATCCGGTGTGCTCGATTTCTTCGTGATTCTAGACCCTTGCGGCTCGAGATCCACAGGACGGGAAAAGCTGTGAATTGTGGCCGTTCCCTAACTAGGCGAACAAGGAGGGAATGTACGACTTTGTCCTCAGGCGGCGTCGACCTTGTAGCCGTGGCGCTCCAGGACCTGTTTCATCGTCGCCTGATCGACCGCCTTCCGATACGCCTCTAGGGGTTCGACCTGGCCCGACTTCACCAGCTCCAGCATGTGGTCGGACTGGGTCTGCATCCCCTTTCCCTTATTGGTCTGCATGATGGACGGGATCTGGAAGGTCTTCCCCTCCCGAATGAGGTTCGAGATCGCGTTGTTGCAGGCGAGGATCTCCAGGCAGGCCACCCGGCCCCCGCCGACCTTCTTACAGAGGGTCTGGGCCACCACGCCCTTCAATGACTCGGACAGCATGACCCGGATCTGGGCCTGATGGTCGGTCGGGAACTGATCGATGATCCGGTCCACGGTGGAGGCGGCGGTGTTGGTGTGCAGCGTCCCGAAAACCAGGTGGCCGGTCTCGGCGGTCTCGATGGCGATGTGGACGGTCTCCAGATCTCGCATCTCGCCAACGAGGACGATGTCGGGATCCTCGCGGAGCGCGGCCCGAAGGGCGGCGGAGAAGGACTTGGTGTGGCTGTGCACCTCCCTCTGATTCACCAGGCAGCGGACAGACTTGTGCACGAACTCGACCGGGTCTTCGATGGTGATGATGTGGTCGGTGCGGGACTTGTTGATGTAGTCGACCATCGCGGCCAGCGTCGTCGACTTGCCGGAGCCGGTCGGACCGGTGACCACCACCAAGCCTTTGGGCAGCTCGCAAAAGCTCCGAATGATCGGCGGCAGGCCGAGCTGCTCCGCGGTCAGGATCTTGCTCGGGATGGTCCGCATGACCGCCGAGACACCGAGGCGATCCCGAAACCAGTTCATCCGAAAGCGCGAGATGCCGGGGATCTCGTGGGCGAAGTCGGCGTCGTGGGTCTCGTCGAAGGTGGCCCGGGCCCCCTCGTGAGCCACCTCCCGCATCCACTGATCGATGGTCTCGGAGTTCAAGGCCTCCCAGCCTCGAAGCCGCATCATCTCGCCGTCGTGCCGATACATCGGCGGCTGGGTTGCGGTGATGTGCAGGTCCGAGCCCCCCTCGGCGACCAGCTGCCGCAGGATCCGGTTGATGGCCGGCTCGCCGGGCGCCATTTCGATCGGCGGAGGCGGCGCGGCGGCCGCGCTGGCCTCGGGCTCGGGCTCGGGCTCGGGCACGGCGAAGACCGAGGTCGGAGGGGCCGGCGCGGGGGCCTCGTTCCCCATCAGCTCCAAGCCCGGTGCGGCCTCCGGCGCCGCTTCGGGGGGGGGAGGCTCGTAGGGCATGATGATCGCGCTCAGCTGGTCGCCGCGCTTGCGGGTGCGGACGGCCACCGGGCCCGAAGGGGCCTCGTAGACGAACTCGCCCTCGGCGGCGTCGAAGTCCCCTCCGATCGGGCCCAGCAAGGCGAGGATCTGCTGGCTCTTCACCGGTTGGTCGAGGATGACCCGCTCGTGGCCGTCTTTGCGCAGGCGAACGGGGAAGCCGGTCCCAAACACGAGGGACTCGGCCTCCTTGCGGTGCATGGCCTCGATGAAGCGGTCGATGCGACGCTCGGACACGGGGCATTTGTAGCAGGACTCGGAGATCGGCAGGAGGGGCGTCGTTTTCTCGACGGCTCGCCATGCCGAGGCCGTGATAAGGGGACGGCGGTGGCGCACTGGCTCCTGCTTCGCGGGCTCGCACGAGAGCAGAGGCACTGGGCGGACTTCCCGGCGGCGCTGGAGGCATCGGCAGGCGGGGTGGTGCAGCGCCTGGATTTACCCGGATTCGGGACCGAGCGGCATCGGCGAAGCCCCGGGGCGCTGAAGCCGATCGTGTTCGACCTCCGGCGCCGGTGGCTGGCCCTGGATCCGCGCCCCGAGCGGGTTCTCGGCCTGTCTATGGGAGGCATGGCGGCGCTGGAGTGGGCGAGCCGCTTCCCCGACGACTTCGCCCAAGTGGTAGCCATCAACGCGAGCAGCGCCGACTCCCGGCTCCGCCGCCGCTTTCGGCTGCGGGCAGCGGTCCGGCTGGCCCGGGGGGCCACGCGCATGGACCCGGTAGGACGGGAGCTCGACGTGCTCCGAGCGACGAGCGTCCTCCATCGAGGCAACGTCGAGCTGGCTCGCCGCTGGAGCGTGTTCCCGCCCCCGCGCCCCGAGGACGTCCTGGCCCAGATCTGGGCCGCCTCCGGCTTTCGGACGCCCCGCGACCTCCGGACGCCCACCCTGTTCGTGGCAGGCGGGCGAGACCGTCTGGTAGACCCGTCCTGCAGCGAGAGAATGGCCCGGCGACTTCAAGCTCCGCTTCACATTCATCCCGATGCGGGCCACGATCTGCCTTTGGACGCGCCCGAGTGGCTCGTCGAGCTCGTCGGAGACGCGCAGTGAAGATCTTTCTGGTCGACGGCACCTACGAGCTTTTCCGGGCCTACCACGGCGCGCCGGCGGCCCAGGCCCCCGACGGCCGGCCGGTCGGCGCCGTCCGGGGGATGGCCCGCTCCCTGATGAGCATGGTCCGGGACGAGGGGGCCCGCTTCGCGGCCATCGCCTTCGACACCGTCATCGAGTCTTTCCGCAACGAGCTCTTCCCCGGCTACAAGCGGGGAGACGGCATCGACCCCGACCTGCTGGCCCAGTTTCCGATCGCCGAAGAGATGGCAAAGGCCCTCGGCTTCGCCGTCTGGTCCATGCGGGAGTTCGAGGCCGACGACGCCCTGGCCTCGGGCGCGGTGGCCTACGCCAAGGACGAGCGGGTGGAGCAGGTCCTGATCTGCAGCCCCGACAAGGACCTCACCCAGGTCGTGGACGGGAAGAAGATCACCACCTTGGACCGCCGGCGCCGGCTGGTCCTGGACCGCGATGGCGTCCTGACCAAGTTCGGCGTCGGCCCCGAATCGATTCCGGACTACCTGGCCCTGGTGGGCGACAGCGCGGACGGCATCCCCGGCATCCCCCGCTGGGGCGCCAAGGGGGCCTCCGCCGTCCTCGGCACCTACCCGCATCTGGAGGATATCCCCTCTGACGTCGGCGATTGGTCAGTGAAAGTCCGAGGCGCCCAAGGCTTGTCGGCCGCCCTGGAAGCCGAACGCGAGAACGCCTACCTCTACCGAAAGCTCGCCACCCTCCGCCTCGACGTCCCCCTCCCTGCCGATCCCGCCGAGCTGGAGTGGAGAGGCGCCCCCGGCCGAGAGCTCGGCCAATTCTGCGCGAAAATCGGCGACGAGCGCCTTTTGGAGCGCGTCCCGAAGCTGCTGTCCTGACCCTGCCGCTCCAAGGCGAGTCCCTGGGACCGATCGCTTTCTTTCGGGTCGGTTTTTGCATCATCATCGGGAATGGGCCCGCGACTTTCCGAAGCCCTGGGTTTTGAGGCCGTCGTGAGCCGCTACGGTCTTCCGCTTCTTCTGTGCGCGGCCTGTGGAGCCGAGCCGATGTCGGGCCCCGCACCGGAGCCGGCGACGATCGATGTGCAGGTCGAGGCCATGGTCGGAGGAGAGGCCGAGCTTCGGCCTCTGACCGGTCAGCTGTTGGGCTTCGACGCTGGGCGTCCGGTCCTGGCTACCGCGTCGGGTCTGGTACGGGGTCTGGACGAGGCCCAAACCCCGCTCGAGTTCGTCGCCCTGGAAGAGGGCGAAGAGGCGCCGGTGGCGCCGGCGGCGGTGGTCACCAGCCAGGCCGGGCCGTGGCTGGCGGCCGGCAACGGGATCTACGCCCTCGAAGGCTCCTTCCTTCTCGTCGTGGACGCCGAGGCCCGCCCGGACTGGATCACGCCCGGCGACGGGGACCTCTCGGGCTTGTGGTGGGCCCAGGACACGAAGCTTCGGCGCTGGACCGAAGATGCGAGCGACGAGCTCGACCTCAGGGACTACGGGGCGCCTGCTGCGCTCGCCTTCGCGGGGGGCCGGGGACTGATTCGGGTCGGGGACCGGCTCTACGAGCTCGCCGAGGACATGGGCTACACCCTCCGAGATCTGACGCCGGGGAGCGTCGCGCCCGGCCCTGCGGTCGGTCACGACGGCGCCTGGTGGGTGGCGGCCGGAGACGGCCTGCTCCGCCGTCCGCTGGGCGGACAGGCGCCTTGGACCCGCTACGAGCTCGGGGTTCCGGTCCGCGATCTGGCCAGCGGCGCCGACGGCGGCCTGTGGGTCCAGACCGAAGACACCCTCCTCCGGATGGAGGCGCCCTACGAAGAGGCCGCCATCCGCTCCGAGACCTCGACCGGCAGCCTCCTAGGCGCCTCGGACGGCACGGTGGCCCGGGTCATGCAAAATAACTTGCAGATGTGGGTCGACGTCACCAGCCCCGTCGTCGGCTTCGAGGACGAAGTTCTACCCTGGCTGAACGAGAACGGGTGCATCACCTGCCACTCGGTCAGCCCCGGCGACTATTCGAACTACGAGGTGTTCTCGGACCTGGCGGGCGAGGCCCTCTCCCGAGTGCGAAGCGGCGACATGCCGCGCTGCGGGGCGGATGTCTGTCCCCCCGATGAGCAGCTGACGCCCGAAGAATACGCGGTCCTCGAGGCGTGGATCGCAGGCGGGCGGGCTCCATGATGACGATGAGGAGGAAGGCATGACTCGACGCTTTTGGATGGTGGCGGGCCTGGCGCTCGCCGGCGCGCCAGCGAGCGCGCAGGAACAGTGCCGAGAGGACGAAAAGCTCGACGGTGCGCGCTTACTGCGCCGCATGAGCCTCGATCTGAGGAACCGAATGCCCACCGTCGAGGAGATGCGGGCCGCCGCCGACGGCATCGATGGCGAGACGATCGACGCCTTCTTGGAGTCGGAGGGCTTCTCGAAGATCATGCGGGCCCACCACGCCGACCTTTTGTGGCCGAACCTCGAGATGGTCGAGGTGATCGCCAACCAGCAGCTCCTGGTCCCCTACCCCACCGGGACCGAACCCATCTGGTACGCCCCTCTCCGCTCCATCTACAACCGGACCGTCGGCAACACCGAGACCCTGTACGTCCCTTGCCTGGACCAGCCCGCCGAGTTCGATGAAGACGGTCGGATCGTCTTCCAGCCGATCACCGACGGTGGCGGCAACGTGGTCGCCTACGCCGAGGGCTGGGTCGAAGTGACGCCCTACTGGGATCCCTCGACCACCATCCGAGTGTGCGCCCTCGACGCTCAGCCCGACCTCACCGGGACCGCCTGCCCTGGTCCGGAGGGTCGCTACCCCTTCCGCGAGTCCTTCTGCCGCGGGGCGGAGAGCTTCGACCCGTTCACGGCCGCGCCCCTCCGGGGCTCGCAGGTCGAGTGCGGCGGCTCCTTGAACATCCTGTCTCCGGAGTGCGGCTGCGGCCCCAACCTTCGCCACTGCGTACCGGTCGCGCCGGGCCAGACCGTCTACCAGCAGATCACCAGCAGCCTGGTCGAACAGCAGATGCGGATCGTAGAGCGGGTGCTGGAGCGAGACCTCCCCTACGAGCAGATCCTGGCCGAGACCGCTCTGGAGTGGAACGGCCCCCTCGTCCACTACATGCGCTGGATCGCGGGCACGAGCGACCAGGTCTACGCCGGCGAGCTCGAAGACTGGAACCTCCCCGAAAAGAACTGGTCGGACGCCGACTGGACGGTGGCCGAAGCGAGCCCGCGCAGCGCCGGCGTACTGACCTCGCCGGGCTTCTTGCTCCGCTTCGCCGTCGACAGGATGCGGGCCCATCGCTACTACAACGCCTTCGAGTGCAGGAGCTTCGTTCCCAACGGTCCGCTCCCCTCGCCCTTCGAGCCCTGCTCTCAGCGTGAGGATCTCAGCGAGCGCTGCGGCTGCGACAGCTGCCACGCCACCCTCGAGCCCCTCGCCGCCCACTGGGGCCGCTTCATGGAGAACGGGTTCGGTGAGCTTCCGGCCGACGACTTTCCGGCCCAGTTCGGGGGACGCTGCCAGCCCCCCATCGACGGCGTCGACACGCTGCAGATCTGTCTGCGGGCCTATAACCTGAACCCCCCACCCGGCAGTGAGACCGCGGAGTTCGCGGACATGCTCGACGCCTACGTGTTTCGAGACGCCGGCGAGGCCGCGTTCATCGAGTCCGGTCCCGGCCTTCGGGTCGAGTCGGGCGTCGAGTCCGGGGTGATTCAAAGCTGCCTCGCCGAGCGCATGTGGACCGAGCTCATGGGCCGGGCGCCTACGGTGGAGGAAGAGACCCAGGTGCTGCCCCAGATCGTGCAGCGCTTCGAGAGCCAGGGCCGCAGTCTGAAGGCGATGGTGCGCGCAATCGTCGAGCTGCCGGCCTACGGAGAAGTCCAGTGAGGTGCGGGATGAAGACCACGCTCACCCTGACGGCCCTGTCCGTTGGCCTGACCGCCTGCGGACAAGAGATCGTGTCCCCAGCCGAGAACCCGACGGCGCCAGATCCGGTCCAGCTTCCGGCCGACCGCAGCCCCTTCGACGGCCACCCCGAGCTTCCGCCCGAGGAGACCATCGACGCCAAGGATCCGCGGCGGCTCTCGGTCGATCAGCTGGAGCGCTCCCTGGACGTCGTCGCTGGCCTCCCCATCGGAACGATCGAGCTTCCGCCGAACCTCGCCCTCACCCTCGGGCGCCCCGACTATCAGACCATCACCCAGCGCTCCTTCGAGCCTTCGCCGCTGTTCATGAAGTTCATGATCGATCTCGGGGCCTTCGTCTGTAACGCCATTTGGGAGCTCGACGAAGAGCGACCCGAGGCGGCCCGGATCCTGAGCGGTCAGGACAGCGACGCCGCCAACGCCCGGTCCCTCTGGTTCCGCTTCACCGGCATCGAAGGGCCCGCCGCCGACGCCTCGGTCGCCGGCCTCGTCGAGGCCATGGCCGCCGCCGGCGACAACCCCCGACAGCGGGCGATGGCGATGTGCATCGCGGCCGCCACTTCTCCCGAGTTCTTGCTCTACTGAAAGGACCAGGCCATGAGCTTCGATCGACGTTCCTTCCTCCAGCTGGGCGCCCTCGGCGCCGGCGCGCTCTGCTTCGGCGGCCTCCCCCGGACGGCCTTCGGTCAGGCGGCGCCCCGGCGCCGCTTCGTCTTCGCCTACTTCGAAGGCGGCTGGGACATCCTCCTCGGCCTCGACCCACGAGACCCGCAGGGCAACGACCCCAGCGTCAGCCGCATAGACCCCGCCTACGACCAGCTCCCCGCGGCCTATCGCGACCGGGGCATTCGCGTCCGAAACGGGCTGCGATTCGGTCCGGCGGTGCCGGCAAGCTTCCTGAGCCACGCCCAGGACATGACCATCGTGAACGGCGTGGGCATGGACACCGCGGCCCACGACGCCGGGCGCCGCTACTTCATCACCGGCCGCTTTCCGCGCGGTGTGGCGGCGGTGGGCTCCTCGGCCGCAGCCGAGATCGTCTCGGTCCAAGGTGACGAGACCGCCATCCCCCACATGTCGGCGGGGGTGGAGGCCTACGCCCAGGACCTGCCGAACTACGCCTCGCCATTCACGGTGAACAGCCTCGCCGACCTTCAGGTGGCGCTGAATCCGATCGTGGCCGTCGCGCCCAACGTGGTGGCGGCGGTCCGCGGCTTTCACGACCGCGGGCCCTCGTGCGAGTCCACCCGCATGGATGGCTCCGGTCTCGTCTCGGAGCTCGAAGAGAATCGCCTCCGGGCCCGGGCCTATCTCGACGAGCAGCTCGGTCGGCTCTTCGACCTCGCTCGTCAAGACCCCGAGATGGACGGGTTGCGGGCGCTCTATGGCCTCGGCCAGGGGGCGCCCCAGGACGGTCCCGAGGTGCTCGCCTTTGTGGCCGGCCAGGCGATCAAGAACGACCTCACCCAGGCCGTCTCGGTCCGGGTGGCCCGAGGTCTGGACACCCACACCAACTGGGCTGCCGACCAGGCGCCCCGGCAGGAGCAGGGCTTCTCGGCCCTCGCCTCACTGATCAGCGACCTGAAGAACAGCCCCCTTCCCGAAGATCCGAGCCGATCGATCTTCGAGGAGACCACCATCGTCGCCTTCAGCGAATTTGGGCGTACGCCCCTCATCAACGACATCGGGGGCCGGGACCATCACCTGGGCAACTCTTGCCTCCTCGCCGGAGCCGGCATACGCGCCGGCCAGACGGTGGGCGCGAGCGCCAGCGTCGGCATGCTGCCGGTGGCGACCGACCCCGTCACTGGCGCGCCCATCGAGCGGCCCACCGAGGCCCAAATGGCGTCCGGCGCCGCGGTCATGATGAGCCCTGCCCACATCCTCACCACGGTCCTTCAAACCGCTGGCCTGCCCACGGACCTCTTGAGGAGCAGCCCCATCCCCGCCCTCGTCGCCTGAAGGTCGAGCGAGGGGGCGGGCTACTCCCAGCCCATGGCTCGGCGCTCGGGCTGGGCGACCTCGGTCATGTAGAGGTTCGCGATCGTACCGTCGTCCTCGATGATCCAGGCGATGCGGTACAAAGTCGTGTTCTGGAAACGGAGCAACCGGAAATAGGCGTTCCGTCCGTCGACCCGGTAGGCCGCCTCGTCGTAGACCTGGGCCTCGGGGCCGGCGGCCTGCAAAAAGGCACGGACCTGCGCCGTCCAGAGCGGAGCCGGCAGGTTTTCTTGCAGATTCTGGTTGAACTCGGCGTGGAGCTCCTCGAGGGCGCCGGAGTAGAGCATCTTCGTATAGGCCTGCCCTTGCTCCAGGCCCTCGGCCGAGGGAACCGTCAGCTCCAGCGGGTTCTTGGGGACGGTTGCAATGGTCGGCCCACCGGCCAGGGAGAGCAGCAGTGCAGTCTCGAGCATCATGGTGACCCGAGTAAAGGGATCTCCTCCGGCCCAAAGCAAGCCAAGGCTGCCCGTACGAACGTTCACATCGTGGGAGCGAGACACTCCGCGCGTGACCGACCGCACGATGTTTGGGGTTTGGTGCCGCTCAGTTGAGCGGGATGCAGGTACCCTCGACGCAGGCGAGCCCACTACAACAGGCGGGGTCACCGCTGCAGGCGCTGTCGATGGGCAGGCACTCGTCGTTGCCGCCCCCGTTGCCGGGATCGCCGTTGCCCATCCCGTTCCCGGGATCACCGCCGCCGTTGCCCGGATCGGGGTCGGTAGGCACGAAGACCTCCGTCCACTGTCCGATGTGGTTCGATGTGCCGAGGTCCTGGAAAGGCAGCGCGAAGGCCGGGAAGCTCCCGTCTTCCCCCGCCACCACCGCGTCGGGATCCACGGCCGCCATCCACATCAGGGTGCCGGTCCCCGGCGGCGAGCGCAGCCCGTACTGGCGCCGAGACGAGAAGGTCATCCACATGATGCGCCCTTCGCCATCGGCGGTTCGGGGCATCTCGAAGGGCGCCCAGCGAGGGAAGGTGTTGGTGAGCGCGTCCCCGTCGTCCTCCAGCCCCGGCCCGTCGGCCCGGAGCAGTCGGACCCGATCGCCACCATCGCTACCGAGGGCCCAGATCTGGGCGCTCGGGTCGGCGTCGGCGTCGCAGGCACGGTCGCGGTTGTCGCCGCTGGGGCACACCGAACGGTTGTAGAGCAGAAAGCTCCCGTCGAGGGCGTAGGCGGGGTTGTAGTAGTTGAGGCCGTCCTCGGGCGGGATGAGCTCCTGGGGGCTCGACCATCCGCCGCCCTCCTGCGCCTCGACGAAGGAGATCCCGCCCCGACCCGGCCGCTGGGAGGTCCGGTGCGAGGTGACCTTGGTGTAAGCAATGCGGTCACCGGCCGGCGACCAGTTGGGGTGGCTCGGCTCGTGGCCGAGCTCGATCGTCTCCAAGACCTCGCCCGTCGTGCCGGAGCGAATGCGGATCTGGGTGTTGGGCGGCGAGCCGTCGGCCCAGATGGCGGCGAAGCGCTCGGAGTCGGGGGACCAGCTCTGAAACTGCTCCCGGTCATTGGTCTGGTTGCCGTTCAGATCGATGCTTCGGTCCGACACGTCGAGCAGGAAGAGGCGCCCGTCGTTCTGTCCGTTTCGGCTCAGGGTCATGCGCTCGCCGTTGGGCGACAGCGCGTGGCAGCCGTAGCAGGTGTTGTCCTCGCCGAAGGGAAAGAACTGCTCGGGCTCGTTCCCGGCCCCAAAGTCGACCCGCATGATGGCGCGGCGCGAAGTGGTCCAGTAGTAGAGCGCGCCCCGCACGTCCTCGGCCGAAAAGCCGACCTCGATCCGATCCGAAACACCGACCGTCTCCTCGCCCTCGGGCAGGCCCTCGACCATGACCTCGACCGGGGCCTGGCCGCCGGCGGCGGCCGAAATGGTCTCGTAGAGCTCCTGGCCCAAGGCGAAGACGCAGCCGTCGACGAGGGGGGCGCAGCGGGTCACGACCCGCAGCTCGTAGTTGGGGTGAAGGAAAGAGACCCGGAACAGCTCGTTTCCGTTCGGGAAGAAGTGGACCTCGAGCTGGCCCAGGTTTCGGGGCAGAAGCACGCCGTCGTTCGGGTACACCAGCCGCGGCGCTCGCTCGGGGTCGGTGGTGCTCGACGTATCGACGAAGCGCTCGACGTCGCTGGGCTCGATGGCGGGCGCACCGTCGACGGGCACCACCACCTCTTCGCGGCCGGGTCGGATCTGGATGCGCGTCTCGGCCAGCCGCCCCTGCCAGCGGGCCGATAGATCGACCGGTCCGGCCCGAGAGCCGGGGGCGAAGATCTCGTCGACCAGGGCTCCGGCGTTGGAGGGCGAGAAGTCGAAGACGGCCTCAGCCGTCACGTCTCGCCGCTCTCCGTCTTCGATGGCCTCGACCCGAAGAACGACGACCTCTTCGGAGCCAACCATCAGCTCGGAAGGGCTCGCGCTCAGCTCGAGGGTGATGACAGGCTGGCCTGCATCGGAAGACCCAGCGTCCAAGCCCGGCTGGGGCGCGCCTCCATCGACGCCGAGGTCGACGACCCCGGAGCCTCCTCCCCCGGCGTCGCTCGCGTCGGACGCCGACAAGCTCGAGCACCCCGACAAGAGGCCCAACAGAAGGCCCGACAAGAGGAGGAGGCGCCCGCTCATGGGACCATCATACGGGATCATCGCGCTTTCTGTCCTCGTTGGTTGAAATTCGAAAGCACTTCAGTGGCCGTTGAAACCACATGGACTCATCCGTCGGCACCACCCCGCCAGTTCGTCCACATCACCGTCGCCCTGCCGCGGAATGAGAAAGGGGCGATGGTCCAGGTGCGCTTGGAGTGCGTCCGCGCAAGCCTCGCTGCTCATCGGCGCTTCCAAGGACTCGCTCAGTACCACTCGGGCCGGGATTTCGCTCCGAGCCCGAAGTGCGCTCCAAGCGGTCAGGGTGTGGCTGAGCGTTCCCAAATAGGTCCCGGCCACGATGAGCAGCGGCAGGTCGAGCGCCAGCACCGCGTCGAGGACGGTGCGTCGCTCGTCGAGGGGAACCATGAGTCCCCCGACCCCCTCCACGACCCGAAAGCCGGTACCGGCCGCCCCGGCGAGGAAGTCTTCGAAGCCGAAGCGCCGACCCTCGGCCGCCGCGGCCGGCCCCGGAGCCAAGGGGGCGGTGAAGCGGTGAGGCGCGACCTCGTCGAGGCGGCTCTCGGGCCATCCCGCCGCCTGCATCAGGCGCCCCGGATCGGTGGCGGCGAAAGGCGGACCGAAGCCGCTCACGACCGGCTTGCGGGGCACGACCTCCACCCCCTGGCGCCGCAGGGCGGCGATCAGCCGGCAGGAGACTTCGGTCTTCCCGATTTCGGTGCCGGTGCCGCTCACGAAGACGCCGCTCACGACAGCTCTCCCAAAGCGCGACACAAGGCCTCGACCTCGTCGCCGGTGTGGGCGGCGGACAGCGAGAGGCGGAGGCGGGAGGTTCCCTCGGGGACGGTGGGCGGGCGCATGGCGTAGACCCAAAACCCGCGCTCGCGCAATTCATCCTGCAGAGCCTCGGCGCGGGTCGGCTCGCCGACCAGCCAAGGAACGATGGCCGAGCCGGTCGGCGCCTGCCCCAGCGCATCCGCGACCCGGCCGGCGTGGGCCAGCACCCGGGCCCGGCGTTCGGGCTCGGACTGCATCAGCTCCACCGCCACCCGACCCGCCTCGGCCACGATGGGCGGAAGGCCCGTCGAGTAGACGAAAGTACGGGCTCGATTCACGAGCAGCTCCTTCACGAGGGCGCTGCAGGCCACGAACCCACCGTAGCTTCCCGCCGCCTTGGACAGCGTCCCCATCTGAAGCGGCACGTCCTCGGGTCCGAGGCCCCAGTGGGCCGCACTCCCAGCGCCGAGGACGCCGGTCGCGTGGGCATCGTCAACCATCAGCCAAGCGTCGTGTCGTCGGCACACCTCCACCAAACGGGGCAGGTTGGCGAGATCTCCGTCCATGCTGAAGACGCCTTCGGTGGCGACCAGGCACCGTGGGTGCCGTACCCGAAGCTCGGCCAGGAGCGCGTCCAAGTGGCCGGCGTCGTCATGGCGAAAGAGGCGCACCCGTCCGCGGCTGAGGGTAGCGCCGGCGTGCAGGCAGGCGTGGGCGCGCTCGTCCAAGAGCACGAGATCCTCCGGTCCGACCAGGCTGGGGACCAGCCCCAGATTCGCGTGGTAGCCGCTCCCGAAGAGGAGGCAGTCCTCGGTCCCCTTGAGGGCGGCGAGCGCGGCCTCCAGACGGGCGTGGGCGGGATGATGGCCGACCACGAGCCGGGAGGCGGTGGCGCCGAGGGCGCCCCGCACCTCGGCCAGCCGGGGATCGGCGGCGAGGCCGAGATAGTCGTTGCCCGAAAAAGAGAGGTAGCTTCGACCGTCGACCCGGATGCGCGGGCCTGCCCCCTCGACGAGGGTGAGCGTGCGCCGCAGCGCGGCGCGCTCTCGCTCCTCCAGCTTTCCGCGCGCGAACGCCTCCAGCGATCGGACCCGCCCGTCCGAAGGCCTTGACCCCGAGGCCATGACCAACGAAGCGTTGCCCTCATGACCACGGAAGTCCAGGCGCAGACTCCGGCGGCGACTCTGGGCGATGTCCTCGCCCTCTTCGACCTGCCCTTCATCGAGCTCGTCTTCCGGGCCCAAACCGTTCATCGCCAGCACTTCGACCCGCAGGACGTACAGCTGTCTCAGCTGCTCTCCATCAAGACCGGCGGCTGCCCCGAAGACTGCGCCTACTGCCCCCAGGCTTCCCGCTACGACGATCCCGAAAAGCGAGAAGCCCTCATGAGCCTCGAGCAGGTGGTGGAGGCGGCCAAAGCGGCCAAGG
Organism: uncultured Myxococcales bacterium; assembly: GCA_964477875.1. Lineage (GTDB taxonomy): Bacteria > Myxococcota > Kuafuiibacteriia > Kuafuiibacteriales > Kuafuiibacteriaceae > Kuafuiihalomonas. The sequence goes on along the minus strand of CAYZFR010000004.1, from coordinate 12,864 downwards.
CCCGGGGGGCGTCCCGCTTCTGCATGGGCGCCGCTTGGCGAAGCCCCAAGGACAAGGACCTGGAAGAGGTCGAGGCGATGGTCCGCGAGGTCAAAGGCCTCGGCCTCGAGACCTGCTGCACCCTCGGCATGCTGAGTCGAGACCAAGCGATTCGGCTCAAGGACGCCGGCCTCGACTACTACAACCACAACATCGACTCGGATCCGGACTTCTACCAGGACATCATCTCCACCCGGCGCTTCGGCGATCGGATCGAGACCCTGGGCCACGTTCGAGAAGCGGGCATGAAAGTCTGCTGCGGCGGCATCGTCGGCATGGGCGAGAGCCGCCGTCATCGAGCAGGGATGCTGGTCGCTCTCGCGAACCTCCCCGAGCCGCCTCAGTCGGTGCCGATCAACCAGCTGGTGCAGGTCGAAGGCACGCCGCTTCACGGCACCGAAGCCCTCGACCCGCTCGAGTTCGTGCGCACCATCGCGGCCGCCCGCATCTTGCTCCCTCGGTCCCGGGTCCGCCTGTCGGCGGGACGGGAGGACATGAGCGACGAGCTGCAGGCGCTGTGCTTCATCGCCGGCGCCAACTCCATCTTTTGCGGCGAGAAGCTTCTGACGACGCCGAACCCGGACGCGAACCGGGATCACCGACTCTTCGAGCGCTTGGGTCTGCGGGGCACGTGAACCACGTCTGGCGCCCGTACACGCAGATGAAGACCGAGGCCGCCCCGCTGGAGGTGGTGGCCACCGAGGGGTGCTGGCTTCATCTTCGGGACGGTCGCCGGCTGCTGGACGGCATCGCCTCCTGGTGGACGGCCTGCCACGGCTATAACCACCCCCACATCCGGGCCGAGGTCGCCGCGCAGCTCGAAGCCATGCCCCACGTGATGTTCGGGGGTCTCAGCCACGAGCCCGCGGAGCGACTGGGGGTCCGGCTCGCCGCTCTTCTTCCCGGCTCCTTGAACCACGCCTTCTTTACCGAGTCGGGTTCGGTCTCGGTGGAGGTGGCCATGAAGATGGCGATCCAGAGCTGGCAAAATCGAGGTCGCCCCGGCAAGACGGAGCGCGTCGCGTTCCTGGGCGGCTACCACGGCGACACCTTCGCTACCATGGCGCTCTGCGATCCGAGCGAAGGCATGCATACCCGCTTTCGCGGCGTCCTCCCCCAAAGTCGCGTGGTCCGATTGCCCCGTACACCCGATCAGCGGGACCGCTTTCGAAGCTGGCTGCTGCGACGGAAGGACCGGATCGCAACCGTTCTCGTCGAGCCTCTCGTGCAGGCGGCAGGTGGCTTCCTCTTTCACGAGCCCGAGCTGCTGCGCTTTCTCAGAGAGGTCTGCACCGAGGCCGAGGTGCTCTTGATCTTCGACGAGATCGCGGTCGGTTTCGGTCGCCTAAGCTCCATGTTCGCTTGCGAGGCCGCCGGCGTGGTGCCGGACATCATCACCCTCTCCAAGGCCCTCACTGGCGGCACCCTGCCCCTGGCCGCGACGGTGGCCACCACCGAGGTCTTCGAGGCCTTCTGGTCCGACGACAAGGCCGACGCGCTGATGCACGGTCCGACCTACATGGCCAATCCGATGGGCTGCGCTGCCGCCAACGCCTCCCTGGACCTCTTCGAACGAGAGCCGCGCCTCGAACAGGCCCGGGCCATGGAGCCCCGCATGCGCGAAGGTCTGGGCGCCCTGGCTTCGACGCCGGGCGTCGTCGACGTTCGTGCTCGGGGCGCGCTCGGTGTAGTGGAGCTGTCCGACGGCGAGGCCTCGACCTGGCTTCGCCGGCGCTTCGTCGACGCCGGTGTATGGGTCCGTCCCCTGGGACGCAGCGTCTACTTGATGCCGCCGCTGGTGGCGAGCGAGGCCGAGTTGGCGCAGCTCACCAGCGCGGTGGTCGAAGTGGTCGGTGAATGGTCGGATCACTTCGCACCGACCCTCGGATGAGTTAGGGGGCAAGGATGGCAGTGCTCCCCGAGGACGCGCTCGAAGACACCGGCCGAACGGTCCCGATCCTTTCGGCCTGTGAACACTACGCGGGCAACGAGCGGTACATCCGGAAGGCGCTCGAGCTTCAAGCGAGATCGGGTTGCCCCTTCGACCTCACCATGGACCTCGAGGACGGCGCGCCCATCGGACAGGAAGGGCAGCACCTGCATATGGTCTGCGACATGCTCGCCGACTACGTGCCCTCGAAGGGCCGGATCGGCGTCCGGGTCCACGACATTCGTCACCCCGCCTTCATGACGGAGGTCGAAGCCGTCCTCGGTCGCCTCGGCCACAAGGTCGACTACCTCGTGGTACCAAAGACCAAGGACCGGGGAGACGTCGAGTACGTGAGCTCCGTGATGCAGGAGATCGCCAAGAACGGGACGCGGGAGGCGATGTGGCCTCTGCACGTCCTCATCGAGTCTCAGCGGGCCCTGCACGACCTCTTCCCCATCGCCGCCCACCCTCAGGTCGAGACCCTCGACTTCGGCTCGATGGACTTCGTGAGCGACCACGGCGGGGCCCTGTCCAGCGCCTGCCTGAGGAGTCCCGCGCAGTTCGAGCACGCCATCATGCGTCGAGCGAAGACCCAGATCGTCGCCGCCGCCCTGCTGAACGGCGTGGTCCCGGTGCACAACGTGACCCTGGACGTGAGCCGCGGAGAGGCCGCAAGGGCCGACGCCGAGCGCGCCCGAAAGGAGTTCGGCTTTCTGCGGATGTGGTCCATCCACCCGGGTCAGATCCAGCCCATCATCGACGGCATGGCCCCCGACGAGGCAGAAATGCAGCGGGCCCTCGCGATCCTCCTCCAGGCGCAGGACGCGGATTGGGGCCCGATCCGCTTCGAGAACGAGCTCTACGACCGCGCCAGCTACCGCTACGCCTGGGGCATCGCTCGACGGAGCCGAATGGCGGGGCAGGACCTGCCGCCCGAGGCGGTGAAGCGGCTGTTCAGAAGCTGACCGTGGGGGCCGGCATCAGCCGGCTCGTGTGGGCCTGACGCCGCTCGGCGACGAGCTTTGGATCTTCGACCTCGAACTTCTCGTCCGGCGTCACCTTGAAGATCGGCTGCCCCTTGGCCACCACCGTCCCGTCGGCGTCTTCGAGCAGGAGCGCGTCCACGGTGCCGGAGAAAGGCGCGCCCACCTTGTTGAACATCTTCATCACCTCGATGACGTAGAGCGGCTGCCCTTTCTCGAAGTGGTCGCCCACCTCGACCAGCGGCGGACGGTCCGGCGACTCTCGGGCATAGAACATGCCGCCGGTGACGGCCACGATCTCGTCCGCCTTGGTCCGAGGCGGCGGGGCGAGGACCCGTTTGGCCTTGGCGTAGGCCTCGTCTCCCATGAGCTTGGCCGGGATCTCGACGTTCAGATCGTCTTCGACCCGCAGGTCGAAGAAGCCGACGTCGAAGGCAGCCTGAGGGATCAGGCCGAGCACCTCCAGACCGAGCTGGTAGCCGGCGTGGGCGGCGCGAACCTGCTTCCAGGTCTCGACGTCGAAGCTGCCCGAGGGCTCGGCCCGGTCGAGGGCGCGGCAGACCTCGGTCCAGTCCTTGGTGCCGAGCCGGCTCTCCACCGAACGATAAAAGCTCTGCCCTCTGGCGAGCAGCTCGGCGTCGTGGGCCCAGATGCAGTGGGCGGCCGGCAGCTCGGGGCGATAGTCCATGTTGAGGAAGAAGTAGGTGTCGGCGAGGACATCGAGCGGGTTCTTGTTCCAGCGAAAGCTCCCGTCGACCTGGTCGTAGGTCGACCGATGCCGGCAGACCCAGCCCGCCAGTAGGTGGGGCTCCTCCATCAAGTGGTCGACGGCCCGACGGATCAGCGTCCTCTTTTGAGCCACCACCTCTTTGGCGCGAACGGCGAAGCTGCCCTCGGGACCGCCGGGCGCGCCTTCGACGCCCTGCTTCAGGGCGAGGCGCTCGGCAAAGTCGAAGTCGATCTCCTGGCAGCAAGAGAACACCTCGGCCACCGCCGCCAAGTACGGCTTCACGAAGGCGGTGGTGGCCTGGGCGTAGACACCGTTCAGTCGGAGCCAGTTCGTGAGCCCGTAGTGAAACTCGAGGTTGGTGCTCAGGTCGCGACCCCGGAGCTTCGTGACCCGGAGGATCTCCCAGAGCTGGTGCATCGCTTTTTCGCGGGTCCCGGCCGAGGTGACGAGGAGCGCGATGTTCGAGTCATAGGCGCCGGCCAGTCGGTACTGCATGAACTGGTTGGTGTCGGGGTTCTTGATGCTGATCCCCTGATCGTCTCGGATCTCGAAGGAGAGCGGATCCGACCAGCGGATGATGGTCCCGCCCGCGTGGGGGCTGAGGGAGCAGTCGGTGGCGTTGAGCCGAGCCTCGACCGCGGCCCCGGCTCTTTTGTAGCGAGTCGGCCGGGGAAGGCGGGGTCCGTGACGGGCGATGATCGCCATCGCCTCGACCAGGCTCTCGATCTCGAAGCTGTCTTCGGGATGGTCCGGATTGGTGAAGCGTAGACCGTAGCAGAGCTCGCTGACCCGGTGCTCCACCTGGATCCGGGTGTTCATCTCCATGAAGTAGTGACGGTCCTCGTCCACGATGCACTCGAAAGTCGATGCCGAGTCGAGCTTCACCGCAGTGCCGAAACGCTCCGCCTCCATCTCCATCCGCTCCAGCACCGCGAGGTCCGCGGTCAGACTCTGGGCCCGAGCGTCGGCGCCGGTACGCCGAGCCTCGATGATCTCTTGCTTGAGCGCCTCCTGGGTGATCGAGATCTCGAGCAGCTTCTGCTCGTGCATCTGCAGGGAGCAATCGCGCCCGCCCAGCGACACCGCCCACTCTCCGTTTCCGATCAGCTGGATCTCGTGATGGCGGGTCTTGTCGATGTTGAGCTCCAGCAGCACGTTCTTCGTGTCGCCGGGGCCGGTGGACTTCACCTCGGCCAGGACCTCGCGAAAGAGCTCGGCCGCCTTCTTCCCGCTCGCCGTCCATCCCGCCTCGTCGTCGGAGGCCGGAACCGGCAGGACGCGCTGGCCCTTGCCGCCGCCGCTGCCCACCGCCTTGAGGCGGATTCGGCGGCCCGGATGCTCGCGCAGCATCGCCTGCACCTCGACCGACACCTGCTCCGCGATCTCGTCGATGCCCACCAGATCGCGTCCGTCGGAGCGGGCCGCATCCAAACACTCGCGGATCGCTTCGTCGAAGTCGCCGCCGAAAACCTCGGACCCCACCCCGAGACCCATCTTCTTGGCGGCGGCGGCCAGGGCGTCGGGATTGGGGAAGCGGGCCTTGACCGCCCGAGCCTCCAGATCATCGACGCCCGGGGTAGTGCTCACGCCGACCTTCTCCGCCGTCCGCTTGGCCTCGTCCTTCTGTCCCGCCGCCTGCTGGGTGTGGGCGCAGGGGCCGACGAAGGCGAGTCCCGACTCCTCGATCGTCTTCACGAACTCGGCGTCCTCGGACATGAAGCCGTAGCCGGCGAAGATGGCGTTGTAGCCGTTGGCCATGGCGATGTTGACGATCTGCTCCGTGCGCCCGCGCTTCTCGTCGGCGGTGGTGCCCGTGTAGTCGGATACGCGGTGGACGAATTCGGGCTTGATGGTTCTCAGCTCCGGGGCGAGCGCGTTCGGATAGACGATCGAGTCTTTTTCGCTGAGGAGGATGCCGACATGGTCCATCCCCATCTCGGCGAAGACATCCATCGCCTCTTTTCGAATCGGCCCTCGACAAACGATGAGGGGCTTGAGGTCGTCGCAGGCGAAGCTGCGGACCCACTCCGAAGAGTGATTTCGGAGGCGGCGGTCTCTGTGTACGAGCTTGCTCATCGTCGTCTCAGTGGAATTCTCGCTGGATGCCGCTCATTGGGGTCGGCGTGTAGTGACGCATCATGAAGTCGAGGTGATGACCGACCACCGCCCGGAGCTCGGTCGGCATGACGATCTGGGAGATCGAGCCGAGGCTCAGCGCCTCCTTGGGGTTCATCAGCTCCTTCTCGTATCGCTTCACGAAGGCGGCATCCTGCTCCTTGAGCCAGGCCTCGACCTCGGCCTCCGCCTCCCTCCGCGCCGACTCGGGCGGGGAGCCCGCCTCGATCCGCGCCTTGGTCCGCTCTTCGATCCGGTCCGGCACCGAAGCCCGGAGCTGCCGGATCTCGCTCTTGTAGACGAACTCGCGGCCCGCCGGCCCCATCACCGCCACGCGCGTCGTGGGGAGCGCGAGGACGACGTCGGCGCCGGTGGCGTAGTTGTTGAAAGAGGCGTAGGCGCCGCCATAGGCGTTCCGAACCAGCAGCAGGATGCGCGGTGTTCGAACGTCGATGATCGCGTCCAGCATCGCGCGCCCCGCCTGCACGATGCCCGCCCGCTCTTGCTCGGTGCCGGGTCTGAAGCCCGTCGTGTCCTCCATGAAGATGAGGGGGATGTTGTACAGATTGCAGAAGCGGATGAAGTGAGCGTTCTTGAACGAGGCGTGGACGTCGATCTGCCCCGAGTCGTAGGCGCTGTTGTTGGCCACGAAGCCCACCACGTGGCCGCCCATGCGGCCGAAGCAGGTCACGGTGTTGGGCGCGCGGTTGGGTTGGATCTCGAAGTAGTCGCCGCGGTCGCAGAGCTGCTGAATGATGATCTTGATGTCGAAGGGCGTGTTGAAGCCGGCGGGCTGGCTGAAGGCGGTTCGCAAGAGGGTATCGATCTCGGGCGTGGGCCGAGCCAGAGGATCGGTGGTCTCTCGGAAAGGCGCGCTCTGGGCGTTGTCGTCCGGAAGATAGGACAGGAGCCGCCGCACCGTGCGAAGCGCTCCCACCTCGTCGTCGACCGTCAAGTCCGCCACCCCCGAGGCGCCGTGCACGCCGGGCCCGCCGAGCTCGTCGGGGGTGACGTCCTCGCCCAGCACCGACTTCACGACCCCCGGTCCGGTCAGACCAAAGAAGCTATCGGCGGGCTGGATGACGAAGCTGCCCTGTCGCGGCAAATAGGAGCCGCCACCGGCGTTGAAACCGAACATGCACATCACGCTGGGCACCACCCCGCTGATCTTTCGCAGCGCGGTGAAGGCGTCGGCGTAGCCGTCGAGGCCGCCGACGCCAGCCGGCACGAAGGCGCCGGCGCTGTCGTTCATGCCCACCAGCGGGATGCCGCGCTCACCGGCCATCGCGAACAGACGGGCGAGCTTTTTTCCGTTGGTGGCGTCCATCGAACCGGCGCGGACAGTGAAGTCGTGGCCGTAGACCGCGATCTCACGGCCTTTTTCCACTTCGATGATGGCCGTCACCAAGGAAGCGCCGTCGAGGTTTTTGCCCCAGTTCTGGTAGAGGATGGTCGGATCTCTCTCGGTGAGGACGCGGATGCGCTCCCAGACCGTCATGCGCCCTTTGCTGTGCTGCCGGATGACGTTCGAAAGCCCGCCCGCCTCATAGGGCCGACGCCGGAGCGCTTGCCCCTCTTCCAGGGTCTCCTCGTAGGCCGCGGAAGCGCGCAGAACGTCCGCCTCGGTGTGCGGCACCCCTTCGTAGAGGGGGTTGTCCAGTCGTGGATACCAGTTGGGTTCGCTCATGCGTTCGTCCTCCACTAGGCAAAACCCGAGGAGGCGAGGAGCTTAGCCGGTTCGATCGACGCGTCCAACCCCGATCCCATTGCCGGTGGGGAGGAGCGGGAACAGACTCGACGGGTGGAACCGGGCGTGGTTCTCGACGAGCGCTTCGAGATCGAGCGACACGCCGCGTCAGGCGGGATGGGCCAGGTGTTTTGGGCCCGGGACCTCCGGACCGATCGCCCGGTGGCGGTGAAGACCTTCGAGGGCAACCGCGCTTTCTTCTCCGAGCGCTTCGCTCGGGAGTCCGAGATCCTTGCCGAGCTTCGTCACCCCCGCATCGTCTCTTTCGTAGCCCGGGGCCTGACGACGGACCGCCGGCCCTATCTCGTCATGGAATGGGCGGAGGGGACCTCGCTTCAAGACGTCGTCCACGCGCGGCGCCTGAGCCTGGAGGAGACGGTGACGGTCGGTCGCCATGTCGCCGAAGCGCTGGGCGCCGTCCACCGCCGCGGGATCATTCACCGCGACCTCAAGCCCGGAAACCTGATCGTCTTGGACCACGACGACGACTGGCACGTGAAGGTCCTCGACTTCGGGCTCGCGGCCCTGGTCTCGGACCCGGTGAGCCCCACCCTCCAGGGGACCCCGGGCTATATGAGCCCGGAGCTGGCGCAGCAGCAGAGCGTCGGACCGCCGACGGACATCTTCAGCCTCGGCTGCGTCCTCTACGAGTGCCTGACCCAGACCCCCGCCTTCTTCGGTCCCGAGCCATCGGCCGCCCTCTCGAAGATCGTGGCCAGCCAGCCCGAATCCCTGGGGCGCATTCGCCCCTCCACCCCGGCCCGCCTGATCCGGCTGGTGGAGGTCATGCTCGCCAAGGCCCCGGAGGACCGGCCGGGAGCGGACCAGATCTTGGCCGAGCTGGGGTCCCTCCAGCTTTCGCCCTTCGACGAGCCCTCGGATGCCCGGGGCGTCACCCTCGACGAGCAGCGCATCGCCTCGGTGCTGGTGGTCCGAGATCCGCGGGGCGCCGAGCTCGCGTCCAGGCTTCACCGCACCCAGCTGCGCTCGCTGGGCTTCAGCCTGCGCGTGCTGGTGGACGGCACCATCATCGGCATTTTGGAGACACCGACCCCTCCCCTCCCCTCGGCGCTGCGCGGACTCCGGGCGGCGGTGGAGCTGTCGAATCTCTTCCCCGACGCCCAGGTCACGGTGGGCATGGGTCAGGTGCGACGCGGTCATGACCTGCCCCTCCCCTCGGTCATGGACGCCGCCTTCGCTCGACTGAGGGACACACCGGCAGGCGCCGTCTCGGCCGACGAGTCCACCGCGCTCTTGGCCGTGGACCGCTACGAGATCACGGGCCGAGGCGCGATCTGGATCATCGAAGGGGAACGCCCCCCGGCCGAAGAGCCGCGGCCGGTGCTGGGTCGCGTGACGCCTCTGCTGGGCCGAGACGTCGAGCTGGAAGCGCTGCAGGCCAGCTTTCGACGGACCACGGCCGAGGGCCGCGCCTCGTTCCAACTCCTGCTGGGAGACGAAGGCTCGGGCAAGAGCCGAGTCCTGTGGGCGGCCGCGGCCGAGCCCCAGCGCCGCGGCGCTCGGGTGCTGCGTCTGCGGGGCGAAGTGGGACGGACCGAGAGCCAGGGGCTCTGGCTACGAGGCCTCCGAGAGCACCTGGACCTCCCGCTCCGAAGCGACGAAGGAGACTGGGCTCGGGCCCTGCAAGCCGCCGCCCCCCCGACCGAAGCGGCCCCGATGTTGTCGGGCGCCCGCCGCACCGGAGCCGAGGAGCTGCACGCTCTGCTCGCGGGCTGCTTCGCCGCCACCAGCCCCTGGGCGGTGGTCATCGACGACCTGCACCACGCCGACGCCGCCTCCTTGGAGACCTTGCGCTTCCTCCTTCGCCGTCTCGAGGCGTGCCCGTTCTGGGTCCTGGCCGCCGCCACCACCTCCTTGGAGCGATCCTTCGAAGCCTCGCCCTCCCCCGTCGATCCCGAGATCACGTTCCTGCCTCCGCTCTCGACCGAAGCGAGCCATCGCCTCGTCGAAACCATCCTCGGCCAGACCTGCGACCTCGGCACCCGAGCCAGGGTCGTGGAGCGCGCCCAAGGCAATCCCTTCGTCCTCGAAGAGCTGGTCCGAGCGGTGGCCCGAGGCGAGGGGAACCAGCTGCCTCATTCGGTCCTGGTGCTCGCCCAGTCGCGGCTGGCGTCGGCCCCCCCGGAGGCCCGCCGGGTACTGCGGGCGGGGAGCGTGTTCGGACGACGCTTCTGGCGCGGGGGGGCCGCCGAGCTGACGGATCTGCCGCCGGAGAAGCTCGACGAGATCTTGGACCTGCTCTCGAAGAGCGAGTTCATCCGGAGGGTTGGCCCGGAAGACTCGGGGCCCGAGGTCGAGTTCGCGATCCGTCACGCCGTGATCCGAGAGGCGGCGTACGAGAGCCTTCCCCCAGAGGAGCGGGTCGCTGCCCACGCCCGGGCCGCCGAATGGCTCCACGCCACCGGCACCGCCTCGTCCCGGGACATCGCCCGCCATTTCGTGGCCGGAGGGCTCCCCAAACGGGCGGCGCCCCACCTCCGCCGGGCCGCCCAGTCCGCGCTCGAGGCCCACGACTTCGACGGCGCCCTCGAGGCAGCGGTTCGGGGTCAGCGCCACGCGAGCGGTGAGGATCTCGGCGAGCTGGGCCTGGTCCAAGCCGAGGTCCGATCGCTGAGAGGCGAGTTCGACGCCGCAGCGGAGGCGGCCGACCTCGCCCTCGCCTCTTCGCCGGCCGGCAGCGCAGTCTGGTGCCGGGCCCTCACCATCCGCATGCGCGCCGCCGGTCAGCGCGGAGAGGCCGAAGCGGCTCGGGACGGGCTTCGCCGGCTCGACGCTCTCCCGGAGCGCTCCCCCGCCGAAGCGGCGGTGTGCCTGGCCGAGGTCTTGATCGCCTTCTTGTGCACCGGCGAGTTCGGGGCCGCCCAGGCCGTGGAGGCCCGGTTTCCAGAGCTGGAGGCCGGCGGGGCCCTTCCCGACTGGGCGGCGGCCCACTTGGAGCGAGCGAAGGCCACCTGCGCCACGTACCGCGGCCTGGTGGCGACCGCGCTCGCGCACCACGAGGAGTCGGCGAGCCGTTTCCGGAGCGCAGGAGACGTACGGTGGACCTGCGCGGCGATGGGCGAAGCCGGGCAAGACAGACTGCGCCTCGGTGATCTCGCTGGCGCGCGGCGTACCTTGGAGGCGGCCCGAGAAGAGGCGCGTGCGATCGGGCTCCCGCATACCGAGGCGATCCTCACCTGCCGCCTCGGCTACGCGGCCGCTCGGGAGGGGAAGCTGGAGGCGGCCGAGGACGATATCGCTCGAGCGACCCGGACTTTCGTCGCCTTGGGTGACGCCCGCAGCGAAGGCGTGGCCCGCTTCTACATGGCCACCGCCCAGCGTTTGCTTCGCAAGCCCGATTTCGCCCGCCAGGAGGCCGAGCGCGCCCTGGCCTTGTTGGATCGATTTCCGTCCCTGCTTCCGACCGCGCGAGCGGTCTACGCCCGGATCCTCCTGGATTTCGACGAGGGTGAAGAGGCGCTGGGGACCGCGATGCTCGCCTACGAGGCCCTCGAGGCCGGACGCTTGGTCGAGGAGGGGGACATGTACATCTACCTCGTCCTGGCCCGGGTGCTGGACGCGGTGGAGGCGTGGACTCGACGGGACGAGGTCTTGTGGTCGGCCCGCACGCTCCTTCTGCGGCGGGCCGACCTGATCCAGCCCTCGAGCCTCCGGACCAGCTTCTTGGTCAAGGTCCCCGAGCACGCCCGCATCCTCGCCCTGGCCCGACGCCTCGGCACCTGAAGTAGGCGGCATGGGGGTGCTTGCACACCTGGGCCCGTCGCGAGGGGTGCCCATCCAGGACATCGGGGTGGCCGAGGGAGCTTCTCTACGACGAACGCCCTGAGGATTGTTACGACCCAGCACTGACCGCTCCACCGCCTTCGACCTCAGCGGTACGCGAGGGTCGTCGAGAAAGACCGTCAGATGGTCCCATCGATTCTCGAGGTACCGCGACGCCTTCGCGATCGGGCTCCCTTTGAAGCCTTTCACCTTGGCCGCCGCCTCGCCGATGTCTCGCACGATCGGCCGCGACTGCTCATCCCGCACCTGCAGTCGCAGCGTTCCCGATGAACTTCCGGTGGGCGTGGCTCCAGCAGTTGGCGAGCACGATGCCGTTCGTCTTCGAAAGCGAGTCGTAGACGATGTAGCCCTCGGTCACGGCTACGCCCTTGAAGTCTCGAAGGAGCTCGCGGCCCTCCTCCTTGGAGCGGCCCGTCGAGAAGCGTCTCGGCCGGCGTGACGCGGTCGAACCCACGCACACCGGGACCCAAAGTCGGCTCGCCCGTCACGGCGACGACCGACTGCTTCATACTCCGGCTCTCTCGGCGCAACTTCAACGAGGTCATGATGACGCACCCTCAGATCCTCGAGCTGATGGCGCGCGTGTCGGATCAGCGTCGAGAGGCCAACCAAGTTTCGCTCGACATGCAGCTGACACCTCACGCAGCCATGCTCGTGTAATGGACTCGCTGTTCTTCCACCCCAAGCTGGTTCATCTCCCGCTCGGCCTGGCCATGGTCATGCCACTCATCGCGGCCTTTTTGGCGCTCGGCTGGTGGCGGGGCTGGTTCTCGCTCCGGCTGTGGGGGCTCGCGGTGGGCCTGCAGCTGCTGCTCGTGGGGTCGACGTACCTCGCGATGGAAGCCGGCGAGGACGAGGAAGACCGCGTGGAAGACGTCATCTCCCACGACCTCATCCACGAGCACGAGGAGAAGGCCGAGGACTTCATGACGTCGACGATCGTGGTGCTGGTCCTCATGGGCGCGGCGCTGGCGGTGTCGAAGAAGAAGGCCGGCCTGCCGCTTGCCGCGGTCAGCGTCGCCGGGACGCTGGTGTCGGTTGGGCTCGCCTACCGCGCCGGCGAGGCCGGGGGCGATCTGGTCTACCGGCACGGCGCAGCGAGCGCGTACACCGACGGCGCGCCGGCGTCGGGTGCCGACCACGACGGCGACGAGCACTGAGGGCGGGGGTTCGACCCCGACTCCCAGCGACCTCGAAGCCGCTCGACCCCGGGAGCGCCACCGAGCCCCACCCGCACCTTGACTCGCCCGCGCCCTTGCGATTCTGGCCCCGCCTCGCGGGGCGTGGCGCAGTCTGGGGGATCATCGAAGGCGAAAGTCGGCCGGCAGCATCTGCCGTACCCGAGACCTCGCTGCCTCGGTCGGCGTAGTACAGGTGCACTCGACCTCGGGCGCCCTCGACGTTGCTCTGAACCCGGATCTCGTGAGTCGCCGCGCACGCAGTCAGCCCCGAGGGGTGTGATGAAAAACGGCTTCATCCGTCTGGCTGGCGGTCTTTCCGTGGAACGCTCCGGACG
>CAYZFR010000003.1:0-50292 GCA_964477875.1 uncultured Myxococcales bacterium | reverse complement strand
CTAGGGGGGTGCTCAGGCCAACCAGTCGACCGGGTTTTGGAGCACCTCGACCAGGCGCGACTGGTAGGAATCGGGCCTCGGCTTCATGTCGTAGCGCCACCGAACCTCGTTGGGCAGAGACATCAAGATGGACTCGGTCCGGCCCCCGGTCTTGAGGCCAAAGACGGTCCCGCGGTCGTAGACCAGGTTGAACTCGACGTAGCGGGAGCGCCGAACCAGCTGCCAGTCACGCTCTTCCTCGGTGAAGCTCGTGTCTTTTCGGCGCTCCAGAATCGGGGTGTAGCTGTGCAAGAAGGAGCCGGCCGCGTCGTCGACGAAGGCCTCCGCCGCGCCGAGCTCGGCCGGGATGCCTTTGGGCGGCTCCAGTCCCATGTAGTCGAAGAAGATCCCGCCGACGCCCCGGGCCTCGCCCCGGTGGGGGATGTGGAAGTAGCGGTCGCACTCGGCCTTGAAAGCGGCGTGGTCCGCCACCGCATGACGGCCGCAGACGTCGCGCCAAACGCCGTGAAAGTGTCGCGCATCCTCCTCATAGAGGACCCACGGTGTGAGGTCCCCGCCGCCGCCGAACCAGGCTGCTTCGCTGCCCTTCTCCAGGTAGCGAAAGTTGGCGTGGACGGTGGGAGCATGGGGGTTTCGCGGGTGCAGCACGAGGCTCACCCCGGTAGCCATGAAGCGCCGGCCTTCGCCGGGAAGCTGCGCCGCGAAGGACTCGCTCAGCTCCCCGAAGACGCAGGAGACGTTCACGCCGGCCTTCTCCAGAATGGCGCCCCCTTCCAGCACCCGGCTTTGCCCCCCGCCGCCGCCTTCTCGGTCCCAACGGTCTTCACGGAAGGGATGGCCGGGATCGAGGGCCTGAAGGGCGCTCACGATGCGGTCCTGGTGCTTCAGGAACATGGCGTGGGCCCGTTTGCCGCGCTCGCTGCTGTCCATCTCGCCTTCCAGCCCTAGCATCTGGACGCGGAGGGGGCCCCGGCTTTGTTTATGACCGAGGCTTTCCAAAACTCGTGAAATCTGTCACATCGCCCATCGAGAAGGCGGGAAGTCGCCCTTCGTCTGTGGCGTCCAAGTGACGCCCGGCCTGCACGAAGGCGAAACCTGTCCGCGCCGAGAGGAACTGAATGTCCACGATCCTTCCCAAGACGCATCGACCCATTGCGCTGGCCCTTCTGGGCCCGGCGTTCGCCATCGCCTGTGCCGAGGACCTGGACCTCGAAGATCCCCCCGCCCAGGACGAGATCGTCGCCGCCCAATTCGATCCGACCAACCCGATCCCGGTTTTGCAGCTGGTCCCCTCGCCCACGGGGCTCGTGCAGGACCCGATGACCGGCGCCATCGACCCGGCCGACATCGCCCCGGCGGACTGCGAAGGCCTGACCTCGGCGTCCTGCCTGTCCTTCGCCGGCTTCGAGAACGGCTGGCCGACCTTCCTGAATCCGACCTTGATCTTCGAGGCTCGGATCGATCCCTCGACCGTGGCCGGAAACATCCTGCTCCTCGACGTCACGGATCCGATGAGCCCGACGCCCATCGAATTCACCGTCCAGCAGAACAACCTGATGCCTCCGCCGGCAGCGTGCGAGACCGAGTTCGGCTACGATCCGGAGGTCGCCAACGCCTTCGGCCAGAACGTGGAGATGGAGCTCGTCCCGTCCACCCCGCTGATGCCGGGCCGCCGCTACGTCACCATCGCGACCAACGAATTGGAGGCGGTGCCCGCCGATGGCGAGTCCGAGAACCGGCCCGTCGAGGCCTCGAGCCTGTTCGCCCTCCTCGTGAACGGCTCCGGTGTGTCGGCGTCCGGTGAGCTCATCAACCCCCCCGTCTTCCCCCGGGACCCCAACGACCCGAGCGAGGGCTTCGAGCTCACCGGCTTGCTGCGCTCCAGCGTCGAAGCCTCCATCAACGCCGCCCTCGACCAGACCGGCCTCACCCGCGCCCAACGGGAGGCCGCCTTCGAGGCGCGGTTCCAGGAGTCGGCCCAGTCATTGTTCGGTCTTTTTCAGTTCTTCAACGCCCTGGTGCCGGTCGCCGAGGGCGCCGGCATAGGGCGGGAGGACCTGATCTTCCTGAACTCCTGGAGCACCGGCGTCCCCGCCGAGACCGCCCCCCAAACCGCGCTGTTCGACCCGCTGGCGGAAGAGCCCGTCCTGCCCTTCCCCAACAACCCGCTGCTCACGAACGAAGACGGCGACGACGTTCTGATCGACCTGCCCCTCGACCCTGGCGCCAGCGGGATCCAGCAGGCCCTCGTTCTGGGCTTGGGCTCGGTCAACGGCTGGTCGACGACCTCGCCGATCATCGTGCCGCTGTCCGCCGACATCGACCCGGACACCGCGGCCGGCAACGTGCTTCTGGTCCCGTACGATCCGGCCACCAACACGCCGGCCGGGCCGAGCCATCCGATCCAGGTCCTGTCCCAGGGTGGGAGCCTGATCATCGCGCCCGTCCTACCCCTGGCCCAGGACACCTACTACGCGGTCGGCGTCAAAGGCGGTGACGACGGGATTCAGACGCCCGGCGGAGGCACTTTCGGGTCCGCGGGACTGTTCGACATCTTGAAGAACCCCGAGCCCGTCATCACCGGCACCACCGCCGCGTCGGCGGACCCCGACGTCGCGCTGGCCTTGAACTGCAACAGCTTGGCCCAGTCCGGAATGCCCCTCTCGGAGCCGGAGTTGGTCGGCACCCTCCTCGCCATCGAGGACGGCATGGACGGTCTGGGACGCAGCCGCTTCCAGCCCGCCTTCGAGGTCTTCGAGGATCCCATGTTCGGCATCCCGCGGACCGAGCTGGCGATCGCCTTCCCGTACAAGACCCAGGACGTCACCGGTCTCAACGACCAGATCACCCAGCTCGTGAACGCGCCCGAGGGCGGCGGCGCCGGCTACGACGACCTCTTCCCCGGAGAGGCCGACGTCGAGGCCGCCCCCCTGCCCGGAGTCCCCGGTGGGCCCAGCATCCTGACCGGACAGAACGCGCAGGGCTTCATCTGCAACGCGCTCTGCGCGGCCGGCATTCTTCAGGCGCCCTACCCGGACGGCAACGGCATGCCGGTGTCGGTGACGCCGTCCCAGTGCGCCCTGGATCCGGCGGCGGCCTTCGCCCACCCGCGCTGCCTGCTGAGCACCTCCAACATCGACCGCGTGGCCCACTACGACGTGCAGCTGTACAACCTGCGCTCCGGCAACCCTCTCGGGGTCGGCGGCACCTTCTCCCAGGGCACCGTGACCTCGCCCGGCTCCACGCGCGGCAGGGTCTACGTCATCTCGGGCGGCGCCGCGCCTGCGGGCGGTCGTCCGGTCAGCATCTACCTGCACGGTCTCAACCAGCAGAAGGAAAACGGCTTCCTCCTCGCCAACAACTTCACCGGCGACGACAACGGCGGTCGCGCGGTGGTGCTCTTCGACTTTCCTTACAGCGGCGAGCGAGCCAGCGATCTCGTCGACAACGCGACCGGTGAGGTCTGCGCCGGCGGAGCCATCGACCCCGCTTCGGTCACCTGCGAGCCCTTGCCGTCCAACGTCTGCACGAACGATGGCCCAGCGAGCTGCGACGGCATCCGGGATCCCTCGGGGACGGGCTACTTCGCCCTCAACCTCTTCGCGTCCCGGGACAATCTGCGCCAGTCGATCGTCGACGCCCAGACCATCATCGACCACATCCGGGACGGCGAGTTCGATGCCGCCGACCCCATGGGCCAGGAGGGCGGTCTGCAGTCCGGCGCCAGCGCCCAGGTCGACATCTTCGGCGAGTCCCTGGGCGGCATCGTCGGCTCCTCGGTCCTGGTCCAGGACCCGAGCATCGGCGTGGGGGCCTTCAGCGTCCATGGAGGACCGATCACCACGATCCTGACCGACACCGTGCCCGACGTCTCGGGGCCGATCTTCGCGGCGCTCGCCGAGGCGGGCATCTGCGAGCTCAACGACCCCCAGGACCCGAGCGCAGGCTGCGTCCAGAACGCCGCCTTCACCCAGTTCCTCATCCTGGCTCAGACCATCGCCGACCCCGGCGATCCGCTGGCGACCTCGGTCGCCCTGTCGACGACGGACAACATCCTTCAGCAGGTCGCCATCCCGGACCCCGTGGTCGCGAACGAGGCCAACTTCCGGCTCGCGACGGCTTACGGCTTCGGCTTCGACGCATCGATGGGTTTCCCGGTCTCCCAAACCGAACAGCTTCAGATCTACGACTTCACGACCGCGCCCGGCTCGGGCGCCGTCCCCGGCTCCGGAGGCTGCCACGGCTTCCTCCTCAACCCCTTCAATCCGATGGGCGACCCCACGACGGACGTTTGCGGAAGCAGCCTCGTGGACGCCATCTGCAACACCGTCGGCGCCCAGCAGCAGCTGTCGGGTTTCATCAACTCGGGGGGGATGACGGTCCCTGCACAAACCCCGGCCGCGATCGGCCCTCTCGACATGATGGGCGGCACCCTCCCCTGCCCCTGAACCGAAAGCCACGGAGATAGAACCGATGAACTTCCTTCGAATCAGCACTGTTGCAGGCGCGATGGCGCTTCTCTTCAGTTTCGCCGAATCGGCCCGCGGCGCGGGCTTTCAGATCAACGAGCAGTCGGCCCGGTCGACCGGGCGGGGCAACGCGGTCATCGCCACCACCGACGATCCTTCGGCCATCTGGCACAACCCGGCGGGGCTCGCGAACGTGAAAGGCACCGCCTTCGAGGCCGGGGTCACCTTGATCCGGCCCGACAACAACTACGAGGGTCCGGGGCTCATCAGCACCAACCCGAACTTCCCCAACGATCCGGCCGAGGAGCAGACCCTGAACTCCTCGCCCGCCTTCGTGCCTCACGTCTATGGCTCCTACGCTCTGAGCGAGATGGCGGTGGTCGGCCTCGGCTTCTACCCGTCCTACGGCCTCGGCACCGAATGGCAGAACGCCACCCGCTGGGTCGGCCGAACCCAGGCCGAGTTCACCGAGCTGCGTACCTTCTTCTTCACGCCGACCGTGGCTCTGAAGCCGGTCGAATGGCTGAACGTCGCCGTGGGCCTGCAGCTGGTGCCGGCCACGCTGGTCCTGGAGCAGACGCTGGGCGTGACCGATCCCGATGACCCCGGCTTCGGGCAGGTCCTGCTGCCTGCGTCCAACCCCGACGAGCTGGATGGCCGGTTCAAGCTGGCCGCCAGCGCCTTCGGCGTCGGCGCCACGGCCGGCGTTCAGGTGAAGGCGACCGAGAACCTCCGGGTCGGGTTCGTATATCGCTCTGCTGTCAACCTGGACTTCGACGGCGACGTCGACTTCAGCCTGCCCTCGAACGTCCCCTCCGTCACCGCCCAGAACTTTCCCGACGGGCCCGGCAATGGCTCGGTCACCGTGCCCCACACCTTCGGCCTCGGCGTGGGCTGGGCCACCGAGACCTGGACCCTGGAGGCCGACACCCAGCTGACCTTGTGGGACAGCTTCGAAGAGCTGCGGATCAACTTCGACTCCGGCCGGCCCTCCGACTTCACGGCCGAGGTCCGGGACTGGGACGTCGTGCCGATGTTCCGCCTCGGCGGAGAGGTCCGCCTCGGCGACTTCGCGGGCCGTCTAGGTCTGGTCTACGACCTCAGCCCCATCCCCGACGAGACAATCGAGCCCGGTCTGCCCGACGGAGACCGCTTCAACATCGCCGCTGGCGCGGGCTATACCTTCGGCGCCTTCAGCATCGACCTCTCCTATCTGGCCGTCATCCTGTCGGAGCGGAACATTCCCGAGGAAGAAGCCGAGCCTTTCAACACGATCGAGGAGGGTCGAACCGCCTTCTCCTTGCCGGGTAGATTCACCGGCGGCGTCCAGCACCTGATCGCGGCCTCGCTCCGCGTCCGGATTTAGGGGGTGCTGAAGAACGGATTTATTCGTCTGAGTGGGCAGGCCCCTGCTGCGGCTCCCGATCCGCAGGGCGCTGCCGCCTTCGGCGGCCCTACGGACGCGACCGTGCTCCCTCCAGGTGCTCGACGTACGTCGAGTGCGCCTCCGCGCCCTCTTCGCCGAAGCGTTCCACGAAAAGCCTGGTGAGCAAGTAGGTCAAGAGACTCGCCAGCTTCGACCTCAGGTGGGTAAAAGGGACCCATGGTCCGAAGCTGGAGCCTGATGGCGAGCCTGCTGCTCTTCGTTGTCGCCGCCTGCGGCGGGGAAGAGACGCCCGAGCCCGAGCCCGAGCCCACCCCGTCCCGCGGCGAGGGGGTGGTCGTCGAACTCGACGACCCTTGCGCGCCGGTGGTCCCCGAGCCCAACAATTTCTTCACGCTCTCCGACGGGACGAGCGAACGGGACGGCTGTCCGGTGCAGTCGACCGGCATCGATGGGGCCTTGGAGAAACTGGAGCGCAGTGACGGCGCCCCCGTTCGGCCTCGGGTCCGGGTGCCCGTGAGCGTGGCGGTCGAGCCCCAATCCCTCAGCTCCACCGTCACCTTCGACCTCGATCAGATGGGCAGCGGCACCGGGGTCCCGTCCTTCGCCTTCGTCGAGTGGACCGGCACCTCGACCTTGCCCGAGAGCTTCGTGGAGGTCGAAGGGGTCGTGCCGACCTTTGAGAACATGTCCGATCTCGTGCTCTCCCCCCAATCGGATCTGGCCTTTGGCACCCGCTACTACTCGGTCCTGACCCGGGCCATCACCGATCGAGACGGTGCGCCGCTGAGCGCCACGCCGATCATCGAGGCGCTGGTCGGCCTGGAGGCCATCGACGACCTGGGTCTCGAAGAAGCGGTGGCCGACAGGCTCCGGAGAGAGCGAGCCCGCCTGCAGCCCGTCTTGAACGCGCTGGCCGTGGCGTCGCCGCCCGTCCGCCCCGAGGACATCGTCTCCATTCACTCCTTCGATACCACCCTGGGCCCAGAGCGCCTCCAGGCACTCGGCACCCGAATGTTCCAGCTCATCGACGAGGGAGGGGTGCCATTCCGCATCCGAATCGACGACGCCAACCTCACCCCTGGCGAGCTTTCGCCAGCGGTCAGCAACGCCGAGTTCCCGGACGTGGGCCGCGTGATCGAAGGCCGTCTGGACGTCATTCAGCCCCTAGGTGAAGGCTTGCGGATCCGGACGGACTGGGACGAAGACGTCCAGGTCCGCCCCCTCCGCTTCACGATGACCCTCCCCTCCGACGACAACAACGTCCAGGGTCTGGCCCTCATCCTCCCGGGCTTCGGTCGCGGTCTGGCCGACGTCCTGTCGGTGGCTCAGCAGGCCGCCGCCCAGAACTTCGCCAGCGTGGCCTTCGCGCTGCGCTGCCACGGCCCCCGGGCCCCCGACGAGAGCGGGCGCTGTGGCGATGGCCGCAGCGACGCCGAGCTCGAGGCCCTGGACCAGGAGCCCAACTCCGATGACGAGCGCATTTCGGGGCCGGACGGAATCCCGGACGACAGCGGCATTGGCTTCTTCCCCGGTGGTGCGGCCGAGCTTCGCGACAGCCAGCTCGCCACTGCCCTCGAGCTCCTCCACGTCTTCTCCTACTTCCGGGACCGGTCGGATGGTTTCGAGGCGGAGATCGGCGCCGATTACGTCGCCTCCCGGATCCGGCTCGGCGTCCACGGCCACATTGGGCAGGTCGTCACCGCCGCGCTGTCGCTCTACCCGGGCGCACAGCGCCGCAGCCCGGTGCAGACGGTGACCTTCGTTCAGTCCGGCGCCGGCTACCGAGAGCTGGTGCTGAACGGGCCTCCCGATGTTCGGCAGGCCTTCCTCGACTCAGCGCCGGAAGGGATCAGCGCCGACAACCTGGCGAGCTACCTGAGCCGCCTCGAAGACGAGGTCATGGTGTCGTTGGACATCGAAAGGAACGCGCCCCTGGCGTCGGAGCTGTTCGAAAACACCATCGGGCGCCTGGAGCGGGCTCGGTCGATCACCCAAGGCCAGCCCCAGACCACCTCGGTGGACGCCCTGCGGGACTTCGAGCGAGCTTGGGCTTTCCCGGACAGCCTCTCGCCTCAACTGATGGGCTTGGTGGAGGCCTGTGACGAGTTCTTGTTCTTCCCCTGTGGCGGTTTCGACACCGCGGGGACCGAGCAGGCCCGAGCCCTGGTCATCCAGGCACCCTGAGTCGGGCTCGTGCGGCGCCTCCCCCTGCTGCTGCTCTTCCTGAGCGCGGCCTGCAGCGAGACGGCAGGGCCCGGAGGGGACGCCGCCCCCGACGGGGGCGTGATCTTTTGGCGCTTCTCGGACGGGAGCGCGGACCTCGGCCCCGACCTAGGACCGGGCGACGTCGGGTCGCCCGACGGTGGAGGTTCGGGCCCCAGCGATCTCGGTCCGGCCGACGATGGGGGGCCGTCCAGCGACCTCGGCCCCGAGGGCTGCGACGCGCCAGCGGAGGCGGTCGTCACCGCATCGATCGCCGCCGCCGGCGGGGCGCTGGTCGACGCGGTGGTCGAGGTCGCCGGCGCCCTCCAGTCCGGTCCCACGACCTGCTCCGGCGAGACCTGTTCGGCCGAAGACCCCTGCTGCCAGAGCTGCCGCGCGGACGTTCGTCTCGACGGGGTGCTCGACCTGCGGTCCAGCGCCTGCACCCCCTTCTCCGCCGGCTGCCGCGGCAGCAACTGCAGCCTGACCTGCTCTCCCCCTCTGCTCGGCATCCCGGTCCGGTTCCGGGGCCGGGTGCTCGAAGACGGCGCGCTGGAGGTCCTGGAGCGCCTGCCGTGATCCAGGTAGCGGCGGCGACGCCGGACCAGGCGGCGGCCATCGACCGAATCCTACAGGCGGCTCGGCCGGCGCTCGTTCCCGAGGGGGCCGAGCTCGAGCCTCTGCAGGCCCGACTGGAGGACGAGCAGCGGTGGGTCTGGGCAGCGAGCCTGCACGGGCGGACGGTGGGCGTGGTCGATGCCCGGCTGGAGGGGGCCCGCTGCATGATCAGACAGATCGCGGTGGCGAGCGAGGCGCGCTTCAAAGGGGTCGGGCGGGCCCTGGTGGCGGCGGTCGCCGACGCGGCTGAACGACGTGGGGTGACGGTCCTGGAGGCCTGGGTGCTGCGGGACGAAAGCGAGAGTTTTTGGATCAGCCTCGACTTCGATCATGACGCGGATGGCGCCTACCGCCGGCGAAGCTGAGGCGCTTGTCCCATGGACAGCGAACCGGCCTTGGCCGCCGCCTCGGCGAGGAAGCGCCGAAACTCCTCGGGACGGTTGGTGCTGCTGGGGAAGGTGGCGAGGACCTCCCCGCTCGCTCGTTCCACCGAATAGAAAGGAAGCGCGGCGGTGCCAAAGCGCTCGACCTGGTCTACACGGGCCTCTTCGTGCCGAGGCTGACCGCCGTCGGTGTAGAGCTCGACCCGGACCATGTCGTCGAGGAGAGCCGCGATCTCGGGGCGCGGAAAGACCGCCTCCTCCATGTAGCGGCAGTTGGTGCAGGTGTAGCCGGTGTAGTTGACGAATACGAGGCGTCCCTGGGCCTCGGCCCGCTGGCGTGCCTCGTCGAGGTCCTCCAGCCAGGCCACCGGCGAGGCCCCCGGTCCTCCGACGGGCCCGCTGCGCACCATGCCCGGGTAGCGGGTGGGCGGGAGCCAGCCGTCCAGCCAGCCCCCGAAGGCTCGGCCCTGAAAAAGACCTGCCGCGAGGAAGGTCGAAAAACCGAAGAGCCCCACCGCCAGTAGGGCCTGGGGCACCGGCACCCGCCCGGACTGGGTCGCGGACTCGCGTCCCAGCGAAAGCTTGCCGAGCAGGAATAGCCCCGCCACCGCGAAGAGCGGCACCCAAAAGGCCAGGACGACCTCTCGGGTGAGCCAGCCCCAGCGCCACACCAGGTCCGCGTTGGACAGAAACTTGGTGGCCGCCGCCAGCTCGATGAAGCCCAGGGTGACCCGGGTCGCCGACAGCCAGGACCCGCCCTGCAGCCGCCCAGCGGCGGCGGGAAACAGCGCCAGCACGAAGAAGGGCAGCGCAAAGGCCGAAGAGAAAGCGAGCATGCCCAAGGTGGGCCACAGGACCTGTCCCTGGGCCGCCGAGACCAGCACCACCCCTACAAAGCCGACGGTGCAGGTGAAGAAGACGGTGGTCGCGGTCAGGGCCATGGCCGCCACGAGCAAATGGTCACGCCACCCGCCTCCGGGCCCCTGGGATACGCGACCCTGCAGGCGGTTTACGCCTCCGAGCAGCCACTGGGGCGGCTGGAGCTCGTACATGCCCATCAGATTGAGGGCGAAGAAGACCAGGAAGACGGCCAGGAACAGGTTGAAGACGGGGCTGGCCGCGAAGCTCTGCAGCCCGGTGACGCCGAAGAGGATCGAGGTCAGGACGCCGGCCGCGCTGAAGGCGAGCACCATGGTGAGGGCATAGGTCGCGGCCAGCCGAACAGAACGGCCCACGCTCTCCGCCCGGTACTTGGAGAAGAAGGAGACGGTGAGCGGGATGGCCGGAAATACGCAGGGGGTAGCGAGGGCCCCGAGGCCGAACAGAAAGGCCAGCGCGAGAAACGAGAGCAAACCGTCGCTCCCCAGGGTCTCGGCCTGGGTCGCCTTCTTCGGCTCGGGCTCGGCCGCCTTGGGCGAGGCTGGGGTCCACACCTCGGCCATCGGCCGCGGCGTGACGCCCGGCGCTTCGTCGACCGGCACCTCCAAGCGCTGGTTCAGACAGGTATCGGCCGAACAGATCTGGCCCTGGACGAGGACGGAGCCAGCTTCCGATGGCGTCTTTGTGACCGATGACCGCACGAGCCGGACAGTGCGCCCCTCCCAGCGGGCGAGCTCTCGCTTGAAGCCCTCGTCGTAGACCAAGTGGGGGGCGGGGCCGTACCAAGCGCCTTCGGTCGCCGGAGCCTCGACCTTTAGAGGCAGCGGCCCTGGTCCGGGCGCGAAGCTCCAAAGGTGCCAGCCCTCAGGCACCGTCAGCTCCACCACCGTCTGCTCGGCCTCGGGCTCCCAGCGAGCCTCGGCCACCAGTGCCGGGTCGGCGGCGGCAGCCGCCCACAGCGCAACGAAGAGCGTCACCATCCGATGATGGCGCTCCCCGCTCCGCAAACAAACCCAAAATGACGGGACTGGCGCCGAGATGGGTCGCCAGCCGCCCGCGCTCATGCAAATCATGAGGGGCGTGTTCCCGCCCGACCGCTTCGAACCTCGGGTGATCACCTGGCTGCGGAACCCCCGGGTCCGGCGAACCTTCATCTTGGCCGGCCTGTGGACCTTTCTGGCCGCCCTCCTGATCGTCTACCGGGACGTGCTGCTGCCTTTCGGGCTCGCCCTGCTCCTCGCCTTCATCATCGAGCCAGCGGTGGAGCGCCTGGCCGAGTTGAAGCTCCGTGACCGCCCTTTGGGCCGCCCCTTGGCCATCATCGGCATCTACGCCGTCGTCCTCAGCGTGACGGTGGCCTTCTCGATCTGGGCCGTGGCCCAAATCGGTCTCGAGCTGACTG
Source organism: uncultured Myxococcales bacterium (assembly GCA_964477875.1). Lineage (GTDB taxonomy): Bacteria > Myxococcota > Kuafuiibacteriia > Kuafuiibacteriales > Kuafuiibacteriaceae > Kuafuiihalomonas. Next base: position 38,952 of record CAYZFR010000003.1, on the reverse strand, counting down.
GGCTAGGTCGACTGAGTACGCGGCTGGTGACGGACATGCGGGCCGGGATCGCCTCTTTTTTGGACTGGTTCGAGACCTTCGCCATCGAGAACGCCCTGCCCCTGGAGCGGAGCGAGGTGGAGGCGGCGCTCCAGCAAAACCTGACTGGAGCGGTGGAGAACGCGGCCAACTCGGCCGCCGAGCTTCTCGGCTTCGGTCGAGAGCTCATCGGCCAGACCTTCGAGATCGTCTTCGGCAGCTTCTTGGTCCTCATGCTGACCGCTTTTCTCAGCGTCGACCGGAGGCGGATCGAGTCCTTCGTCGACACCCTCGTTCCGCCCGAGTGGCGCAACGGCTTCGAGACCATCCGAAGCGGGGTTTCGAAGGGGCTGTCGGGCGTCGTTCGGGGCCAGTTCTTGATCTGCCTCACGAACGGCGTGCTCACCTTCTTCGGACTGTGGCTTTTGGCCGTGAAGCTGCCCCTGATCCTCGGACTGCTCGCCGCCGCCTTCAGCCTCATCCCGATCTTCGGGTCGATCATCTCGACCATTCCCATCGTGGCGATGGCGCTCCTGGACGGCTTCTCGAAGGCTTTCTTCGCGCTGCTGTGGATCATCGGCATCCACTTGCTGGAGGGCAACGTACTCAACCCCAAGATCCTGGGCGACTCGGCCAAGATCCACCCGGTGGTGGTCGTCTTCGCGCTCATCGTGGGCGAGCGTACCGGCGGCTTGATCGGCGCCCTGTTCGCGGTGCCCTTTGCGGCGGTCCTTCAGACCGTTTTCTTGTTCATGCAGCGGCGGGCCCTGGCGGGCTTCGAGACCGAAGACATCACGCCGACCATGGACCTCCCGATTCGGGAGCTCGACGAGACGGACTCGGCGCCCAACCCCGAGTCCGGGCTCAGCTCGGCCCGCGGAGGCCAGGCATGATCTCGACCGTGGAGCGGGTGCTGTTCCTGAAGCGGGTGGAGCTCTTCGCCCAGATCCCGGGCCAGGAACTCGCCCGGGTGGCGAAGGTGGCGGAAGAGCTCGAGCTTCGAGCCGGGGCAGAGCTGATGCGGGAGGGCGACATGGGGGACTCGCTCTATCTCCTGCTGAGCGGGGAGGTGGAGGTCCGGCGGGGCGACCGCGAGGTCACCCGGCTCAGTCCGCCCGAGTGCGTCGGAGAGCTGGCCCTGCTCGACTCGGAGCCCAGGAGCGCCACCGTGAGGGCCGTCGCGCCGACCAAGGTTCTAAAGCTGGAGCGGGACGCCTTCTACGAGCTGATGAACGATCATCTCGAGATCACCCAGGGCGTCATCAAGGTCCTGACCCATCGCCTCCGACAAACCACCGCTCGGAGCGACTTGCCGGGTTAAACGAGGCGACGGCCAGGCTTCTCGGTGGTCCCGGGGGGCCGGAACGTGGCAGCGTCCGGTCATGCGGCGGGCGGCGTGGGCCTTGCTCTTTCTTTGTGCCTGCCCCGACGACGGTCCCCTGACCCCGGGCGCCAGTCAGCTGAGGGTCGAGCCCCTGAGGATCGACTTCGGTCCCGTCTTCGTCGGCCGCTCCGAGTCCCGGACCCTCACCTTCGAGGCCCAAGGTGGCGTCCCCCTCGAGTTTCGGGCCCGCTTCGGCGGAGGGGCCGGCGAGGGTCTGTCGGCCTTTCCGGCCGCGGGCCGGATCCCAGCCGGAGCGTCGGCGAGCTTTACGGTTCGCTTCGAGCCCAGCGTGCTCGGGCAGCGGCGCACCGAGCTCTTCGTCCAGGGCGAAACCGAGACCGCCACCGTCACCATCCTCGGCGAGGGGCGCTTCATCCCGGACTGCGAGGACGGGAACATCTGCACCGCCGACCGCTTCGACTTCGAGCTCGGCCGCTGCATCAGCGAGGCCAGCGTCGAGGACTGCGACGACTTCGACGCCTGCACCCTACAGGATCAGTGCGCCGGCGGCGTCTGCCTCGGCCAAGGTCGGTCCTGCGACGACGGAAACGTCTGTACCGATGATTTTTGCGACGCCCGCAGCGGATGTGTGAACGTTCTCGCCGAGGCCTGCGATGACGGCAACCCGTGCACCGAGGACCTCTGCGATCCCCAAAGCGGGTGCACCCACCGGGATCTTCCAGATTTCACGGCGTGCGGGACCTGCCGGGCCTGCCGGAACGGTCGCTGCGAGCTGGGCGAGATCGCCGAGGGCCGCATGTGCGACGACGGCGATGTCTGCACCGACGGCGAGACCTGCACCTCCGGCGAGTGCCTGCTGGAGGACTTCCCGTATCCCGCCGACGGTGAGCTCCAGTGGGAGGCCCGCGTCGGGCCCCTGGCCCCCGGCGCCACCGACAACCCGGTCGTCGACGTAGACGGGACGACCTTCGTAGGCGTCGCCGATGGGGTGGTCGCGGTGGGCCCCTGCGGCGAGCTCGTCTGGGAGCGCCGAGATCTCGGCCCTCCCCGGGCAGGCAGCATGCTGATCTCGCCTCTCGGCCTCAGCGTCCCCTTCGAGGACCGAATCGTCGACCTGGACCGCGTGAACGGCGGCGCGACGCTGTCGAGCTTCGTCCTCGACGCGATCACCGGTGTCGACACCGCGAGCACGAGCGTCGCCATCCAGGACATGAGCATTCGAAGCTCGGGCGCTCTCCTGTTGAGCCTGTGGCTGGACCGGCCCGGGGTGGAGGCGGACGAGGGCATCCTGGCCTCGGTGGGCGCGCAGCGGCGAGGGGCCCACCTGGTCGCCCGCTTGGGCGGACGGTTCGCCCGGCGCCTGGTGGTCGATCTGGACGAGGCGCCGGTGGTCCTGCTCCGAGCTGGACCGCCCGGGGCGCCGGCTCCGAATCCGGTCGAAGAGCAGGTGGTTCGACTCGGTCTCTTGGATGTGCCCGAGACCCGTTGGAGCAGCGAGGCGGCGACCCTGGCTCCCGGCGAGCTCAGCATCGACGCCAACAGCCGAGTGCTCTGGTCGGCCGCCCTTCTGGGCGTCACCCGTGACGGCTTCCCGCGCCCCCTGGGGCCAGAAGCGACGGCGCCCCGAGGCGCGCTGATCACGGACCGGGACCGATTGAGCTTCATCGACACCGAGCCCGGCCTGGGGAGCACCCTGGTCGGACTGAACGCCCAGACCGGCGCCGACCTCTATCGCGTCCCGCTGCCAGGCTGGGCGGAGGGCCACTCTCCGGCCAGCGACGCCGCCGGCAACGTATACGCAGCGACTTCGGATGGCTGGCTGATCGGCATCGATCGGGAGGGCGAGCCCTTGTTCGAGCTCGAGCTCGGCTATCTCGAGAACGACCCCATCTCCGTGACAATCAACCCCGAGCATCTGATCATCGTTGTAGCGGGCGAGACGGTGTTCGGGGTCGAAAGCGGTCCGGGGCTCAACACCTCGGCTTGGCCGCGGCGGCGCCGAGACAACTTCGGCACCGCCCGACGCTGAGCGAACCCATGCGCCGTCTTGGACTCCTTCCCCTCTTGGCCCTCTGCGCTTGCCCCGACGAGGGCCCCCTCGGCCGGACCGAAGGCGCTCTACAGCTGACGCCGAGGGAGGTCGAGGCCCAGATCGTGGTCGGGGTCGAAGAGCGCTTCGAGTTCGAGATCCAAAACGTCGGCAACCGAAAGGTCGATCTCCGCGGTCTCCGACTGGTGGTGCGGCAGGGAACCGACATCTTCGAAAGCGAATCGCGCATGCTCGGGCCCCTCGGCCCGGGGGCGACGCTGCCCCTGGTGGTGCGAGTCCGGCCCAGCGCCGAGATCGACTACCTGGGGGCGGCCCGCATCGACACGAGTGAGGGCGAAATCGAGGCGATCCTTCGCATCACGGGATCGCCCCAGCCGGATTGCGAAGACGAGAACGTCTGCACCCGCTCCGCCTTCGACGTCGAGTCGGGAAGCTGCGTGACCGAATTCGCCGACGGTGTGGCCTGCACCTCCGCCGACCGCTGCATCGTGGATGCGGTCTGCAGCCAGGGCGTTTGCTTGGGGCGCTCCAAGACCTGCAGTGACGACAGCGTGTGCACCCGAGACCTGTGCCGCCAATCCGACGGCGAGTGCGTATTCCTCGCCGACGAAGACGCCTGCGACGACGATAACCCGTGCACCGCCGACGGCTGCGGAGCCGACGGATGCTTCCATGAGCCGGTGGCGGCGGGCACCGCCTGCGACGACGGAGACATGTGCAGCACCAACGACGCCTGCTTCGCGGGGGCGTGCGTGGGCGCGGCGCTCAGCGACGGCAGCCCCTGCGACGACGGCGACAGCTGTACCGTCAACACGACCTGCCGCTCCGGGCGCTGCGTGGGAGAAGACATCATCGAAGCCGCGCCGGAGGGCGAGATCGTGTTCGACTATCCGCTCACCGATTGGCCGGCCCGAGCTTTCCTGCACCGCCGGGAGGTCAGCCTCTCGGATGATGGTCGCTTCGTCGGCCTCGACCACCTCTCCCGTCCCGACGGGGGTCTCATCCACCAGGTCTTCTCGATGAAGGACTGCGGCACCGAGGACTTCCTCTTTCAGTACCAGCCTCCGAGCACCAATGCGCTGGTGCGCTTCGTCCGCCGGGCCCTTCAGATCCGGCCGGACGGGCAGGTCGAGGTCATCGTCGGCGTGCGTCAGCTGGAGCAGGTCGGCTACCGGCCTCAGACCACCTCCTATCGATTGAGCCCGAGTGGCGAGGTGCTGAACTCCGCCATCGCTTCCGCCGGCGGCGAGACCGGCTGGTCCCTCACCCCCGATGGCTCCTTCCTCCTCGGCGTGGTCCTTTCGCCTAGCCAGGGCGGCCCGGGCTCGCCCGACGTCTTCACCGTGATCAGGCGCGACCGGGCCGGAGAGACGCTTTGGCGCCACGACCGCTCCACCACCGACTGGGCCGAGCTCCTCGGCGTAGCCGGGCCTCGGGTCCTGTTTTGGAGCGAGAACCGCTTTGGCGCCTTGGACTTCGCCACCGGGGCCCCCGTCTGGTCTCGGCCCACCCCCTTCATCCCGAAGGAAATGGCCCTTTCGACCGCCCTCAACCTCGGCGTCGCCCGAGCGGGAGGGGTCCTGATCGCGGTGGAGCTTCTGGATGGGGACGAGGTCTTCCGCTATCCCTCTCCCCCCGACGAAAACTATGTACCGCGTACGGACCCCATCATCGGCTCCGACGGCCGAATCCTCCTGGTGATGGAGCGCCGGGAGGCGGGCCTGCCCACCGGCCTGGACTGGGTGGAGCTGAACGGTCGAGGCGAAGAGGTCAGCACCACCCCCCTCCCCTATCGCTTCCCGCCCAACTTCCGGGACGCGCGGCACGAGGACTTTTCGGACGACCCCTATCCCACCGTGGCCGATGACGGAGTGGCTTACTTCGGCTACGGGAACCGCTTTTGGGCCATCGACCCCGACGGCGACATCCGGTGGACCCTCACCTCGACGGTCAACGGCTTCACGGGGACGGTCCCGCTGCTCCGGGACGACGACATCCTCCTCATCAACGAGGGCAGTCGTCGGATCATCGGCGTCAAGACGAACGGGGGTCGGATGGATACCCGGGCGTGGTCGAGCTTCCGGAACGACGCCCGACGAACCAACTACACGCCCTGAGTCGGAGGCCTCAGGTCGAGGCTTTGGCGTCCGCTTCGGGCACGATCACGAGGCGGCCCTCGCTCAGCGACCCCGCCGCCCTCTCGAGAGCGGCGGCGCCCTCGGCATCGACGGTGAGCTCGCCCGCCTCGTTCACGCCCTGGGCGGTGAGCACGACCGGCTCGCTGCCGGCCCGGGCCATCATGCGGGCCGACGCCTCGTTGCGGGCGTAGGCGACCACGCCCCGCAGCATGCGGGCGCCAGGACCGGCCGACTCCGCCCCGAACAGCTGCTCGCCGTCGGGTCCCCGCACCACCGGCGCCAGCACCGGCTCCATCGGCCCAGGGACCAAAAGGATCACGCCGGCGGTGCTCTTTTCGGCCCGAGGCGCCTCGGTGGAGCGCGACGGCGGGAGGAGCGCCGACCCGAAGCCGAGGCCGAGGGGACAGCGAAGCCCCAGCCGGACGCCGCCCTCGGGATCGTAGTCCACCCCTTCGGTCGAGCAGAGATCGAAGAGGCCGTCGATCCGCGCCTGGACCGCGGGCGAATTCATCCGCTCCTGGCCCAGGACTCCGGGCGCCACCCGAACCCTGGCCAGGGCCTCTTTCATCCGGGTCTGCGCGTCGGATCTGGCGGCCGTCTCGGCCGCCCACCGGCGCTCGTCGAGGGGCCGCTGCGCCGGGCCCACCGGCGCGCTCTCGCCCTGCACGAGGATGCTGAGGCCGGACCAGTCGATCTCCGAGACCTCGTTCTTCTCCAACAACGGCGCGGCCTGTCCCAGCAGCACCACGGCGAAAGCCAACATGCACCTGATGTAGGCGGCATCCGCCCTTGGATTCAAGAGCGCCTGATGAGATGGCGCCGCCCCGACCGGCTTTCGGTCCTGGATTTGACCAGGCTCCCAGGGCTCGGGAGGATGTAACCGTGAACCTCCCCAACGCCCTGTATCTCGAAGGGACGAACGGCAAGCGGGTCGGTCCCATCGCCCTGCAGTGGCTGGAGGTTCTCTACGACGCCCGGGTCGTGGACGAAGACACGCCCATCTCGCTCTCTGGAAAGACTTTTCGGGCCGTGTCGGAGTGGCCCGAGATCCTCGGGCGACTCGAATTCGTGAAGAAGCGACTCGGCGAGGGCGACAACCCTTGGTCCGAAACCCTGACCGCCCGCCCCCCTGAAGTCTCCGCGCAGCGGGTGGAGAAGGCGGTGCAGGCGGCGGCAGAGGCCCGACCCCTGGGGGTCATGACCCGCCTGGCCGCCGCCCGAGCCGACGGGCGCCTCACCGTCGAGCGGCCCGCGAGTCGGATTCGGATTCTGTTCCGCGACGGCCGGATCAGCGGGCTCCGGGTGGAGGACGACGAGCTGTCCCTCTTCTCCCATCTACGCCGGAGCAAGCTCGTCCCCGAGGACGCCTTGAGCCAGGCCAGCGCCCGAACCGAAGAGTTCGGGGGGGATCTCGGCGGGGCCCTGGTCGGAACCGGCGCCCTGCCTGGGGATCTCTTCTTCGAAGCCTACGTGAACTGGGCTCTTTCGGTCCTGGCGCAGGTCTTCCTCCGCGGGGGAGAAACCAGCTTCGAAGATGATCCGGGTCCCCCGCCCTCCATCCCTTTGAGCCTCGATCGCTTGGGCGTGTACTTGGAGGCGATCCGTCTGCTCCCACGGAGCAAGCTGAGTGAGCAGCTCATGCCCTCCCGCACCCGGCCCCTCGTGCTGTCCCAGGTCGAGGGTCTCACCTGGGAGGCCCTCGGTCTGAAGCCCCGAGAGCTCCGCGTTCTGAACGCGGTCAACGGGGCCCGGAACCTCGGCGACCTGTTGGATGAGCTCGGCCACTCCGACGAGATGACCTTCGACATCCTTCGCGCTGTCTTCTTTGCTACCGAGGCGGGCCTGGTCGTTCTCGGCGACGACCCCTTCCACCGCCAGGAGAAGGCTCAGCTCGAACAGCTGCGGAAGGAGCTGCAGCGCTTGGAGGGCGCCAACGAGTTCGAGGTCCTCGGCGTCCAGGTCGACAGCAAAGACGAGCAGGTGCGAACGGCCTACACCGAGCTCGCCAAGAAATATCACCCCGACGGCCTTCGACGGGAGGCTCTCCCGGAGCTCCGCCAGCTTCGAGAGCGGGCCTTCGCCCGCATCGGCGAGGCCTTCTCGGGGCTGGACTCCGAGGCCAAGCGCAAGAGGCGGGCCGAGGAGCTGGCCGAGGACAGCCCGGACGCCAGGGAGGCGGAAAAGAAGGCGATGAACGCCCTCACTGCCGAGACCCTCTACAAGAAGGCGGAGATCCTGGTCCGAGTGCGAAAGTACGACCAGGCCCTGGAGCACCTGGAGCAGGCGCTCGAGCTTTGTCCGGGCGAGGTCGACTATCGGATCCTGCAGGTCCAGACCCGCTACCTGAAAGCGACCAGCCCCGACGGGAGCCGAGGGGCGGAGACGGCGATCGAAGAGATCGCGAGCATCCTGGGAACGGCGGAGAGCAGTCTGGGGTTCCTCGTCCTCGCTCAGCTCAACAAGGCGCTCGGACGCTCGGACGAAGCATTGCGCTACTACCGGCGGGTTCTCGACCTCGACGGGAGCAACGCCGAAGCCAAGGCCGAGGTTCGGATCTCGACCCTCCGAAAAGAAAAGACCAAAAAGAACAAGCGCGGCTGGCTCAGCTGATCTCGGCCCTCTTCGAGTCCCTGGCGTCGACCAGGCCTCCGGCATGCATCCGGAGCTGTCGCGGCATGCGGTGGGCGAGCTCCGAGCGGTGGGTGACCAGCACGACGGTCAGCCCGAGCTCGGCATTCATGTCATCGAGCAGTCCGTGGATCCCTTCGGCGCTCCGCTCGTCGAGGTTGCCGGTGGGCTCGTCGGCCAGGAGCAGCCTGGGTTCCATCACCAGGGCTCGGGCGATCGAGACCCGTTGCTGCTCGCCCCCGGAGAGCTCACCGGGGCGATGATGAAGGCGGTGGCCGAGGCCGACCCGGTCGAGCATGGCCCGAGCCCGTCGATCTGCGTCCGCGGTCGAGATGCGGCGGATTCTGGAAGGCATGGCGACGTTCTCGATCGCCGAGAACTCGGGAAGCAGGTGGTGGAACTGAAAGACGAAGCCGATCGTCTCGTTTCGGAAAGACGCCAGGGCTCGGCTTCCCATCTCGCTCAGCTCCCGGCCCCCGATGCGCACGCTCCCCGAGCTGGGACGGTCGAGGGTGCCCACCACGTGGAGGAAGGTGCTCTTGCCGCTGCCCGACGGGCCGATGATGGACACCCGCTCCCCTTCCTCGATGTCCACGTCGACGCCCCGCAGGACGTCGATTCGGTGCCCCTCCAGCACGAAGTGCTTGGTCAGGCCTCGCACCCGCACCAGCGCCTCAGTCGTCACGCAGTCCCTCTACCGGCGAGAGCCGCGCCGCCGTCCACGCCGGATAAATCGACGCCAGGTAGGCCATCGTCGACGCGGCGACGGCGGTGATCGCGACCTCGACCTGGCTGATGTCGACCGGCAGCTCCTGGATGTAGAAGACGCTCTCGTCCAGGGGCAACCCATGGGTTTGGAGGAGACTGCACAGCTGCAAGCCGCCCAGGACTCCCAGAAGAGCCCCGCCGAGGCCGATGATCAGGCCCTGGATGACGAAGATCTTCATGATGGAAGCGTCGCTGGCGCCCAGCGACTTGAGGATCGCGATCTCTTTGCCTCGCTGGAGGACGATCATGACCAAGGTGGCCACGATGAGGAAGCTCGCCACCATGACGATCATGATGAGAGCGATGAACATGGCCACTTTTTCGAGCAACAGGGCCGAGAACAGCTCCCGGTTCATGTCTCGCCAGTCCTGGACCGTGTAGGGCTCGCCGCCCAAAACGTCTTCGACGGCGCGAACGAGGCGTGACGTGTCGTCGAGTGAGGCGATCTTGATTTCGACGCCGGTCGCCCGAGGGCCGAGTCCGAAAAAGGATTGGGCCTGCTCCATGGATACGTAGGAGAACTTGGCGTCGTATTCGTACATGCCGGAGAAGAAGACGCCGGCCACGCGATGGCGCTCCAGCTTCGGCACCGGCCCCATCGGTCCCAATTCATCGGAGACAGGGCTGACGAGCTTCACGACGTCCCCCACGTAGACCCGGAGGATACGGGACAGCTCCCGCCCGATGATGATGCCGGGCAGCACCCGCCCGCAGTCTTTACCAGGCTCGGGGTCGAAGCCGCAGGCTCCCGGGATGTCCTCCGGGTGAAGGAGATGCTCCAGTCGGCCGCTTTGGAGAGAGTTGGCCAGCTCAGCCGTCCCTTCGGCGTGGCTCGGGTCGATGCCCTTGACGAGGGTCCCCGACAGCCCGTTGTCGGTGGAGATCATGGCGTCGCCGAGAACGAAGGCGGCGCGGGTCTCGATGCCGGGGAGACCGTCCAGGCGCTGCTCGACTTCTTCGTACTCGGTGAAATCGTCGCCGTGCTTGTTCACGACGATGTGGGCGTGGGCGCCGAGGATCTTCCGCTTGAGATCGCCCTCGAAGCCGCCCATGACCGACAGGATCACGACGAGGGCCAGCACCCCCAAGAAGACGCCCCCGACCGCGAAGATGCTGATGACGCCAAAGAAGCCGCTCTTTCGGTGGGCACCGAGATACCGGAGCGCGATACCGAGCTCGTAGCGCAGACCGGGCTCGAACTGCCCGTGCCCGTTGAACAGGAAGCCCAGGCTCGCGCCTACCGTTCCCGCCGCCGCCAGCACGATCGGCGGGAGGGTGGCGGGCATGACGAGCACCTGCTCCAAAGGCGCGTTGGTGGCGGCCTGCAGGCCTTCGGGCCAGATGGCGACCCCCAGCTCTCCGAGTACGGAGACAAAGAGGGTGGCGAGAACGACCTCGGCGAAGGGAAATCGGCGCAGCGCTACCGCCAGCGCGCCGCTGGCGATGACGAAGGCGAGCAGCGCCGCGATCAAGACGGCGGCGGTGATGGCGCCGGAGTCGAAGAAGGCGAGCCTGGCCAAGTGAGAAGTTGCGAAGACCGCCGCCCCCCAACCCAGGATCATCGGGAGGACGGCGAGGCTGCCCGGACCAAGGCCACGCCGAATGGCGGCCCCGGCCCACAGAGCGGCGATGGGAAGGAGCAGGGTCGCATCGACGGTGGCCGCCATGCCCAAGCTGCCGTCGGCGCCGCTGAAGGCCCCGACCAGGCCCGCGACGCAGAGCACGCCCCCCGCCGCCAGAATGGAGCCAAAGCCCGGCCGAAGGACACCGCCCAGGCCCAGGAGCACGGCTAGGGACCAACAGCCGCCGACGGCCAGGTCTTGAAGATTGGTGCCCAGACTCGGCGCGGCGGCGATGGCGAGCTGAAGGAGCAGGGCCGCCAGGGCGATGCGCAGGCCCAGACCGGCGCTGCTCACGTGAGTTTCCGCATCAGCGGGAAGAGGATCACGTCGCGGATGGAGGGGGCGTTGGTCAAGAGCATGGCCAGTCGATCGATGCCGATCCCCTCTCCCGCGGTGGGGGGCATGCCTATCTCGAGGGCGTGGCAGTAGTCCTCGTCGGCGTCCATCGTGTCCTCTTCTCCTCGGCGCTTCGCTTCGAGCTGTTCGGCGAATCGCGCCCGCTGATCCTCGGGATCGTTGAGCTCGCTAAAGCCGTTCGCGATCTCGCGCCCGCCGGCGTAGAGCTCGAAGCGCTCGGTCAACTCGGGATCGTCGTCCTTCTTGCGGGCCAGAGGCGACACCGCGGTCGGAAAGTTCACCACGAAGGTCGGCTGGAGGAGCTCTTCCTCCCAAAGCGTCTCGAACAGCTCCATCTGGAGCTTGCCCAGCGCCGCCGTCGGGTCGGCCTCGACCTGGGCCTCCTTCAGCGCCCCCGCCACCGCCTCTGGATCCTTCAGGTCCAGGCCGGGCCGCTTGTCGGCAATGCCGTCGAGGACCGGGATGCGGGGATAGGGACCGGCTAGGTTCAAGCTGATGGGCGCCTCGCCTTCGCTCCAGCCGCCAAAGGGCACCATGGTCGAACCGGTGACACGCTCGCAGACTTCCGCCAGCATCTCCTCTGTGAGCTTCATCAAGTCCTCGTAGGTGGCGAAGGCCATATAGAACTCGAGCATCGTGAACTCGGGGTTGTGGCGGGTGCTCAGCCCCTCGTTTCGGAAGCTCCGCCCGATCTCGTAGACCCGCTCCAGCCCCCCGACGATGAGGCGCTTGAGGTGAAGCTCGGGGGCGATTCGACAATAGAGCGGCATGTCTAGGGCGTTGTGGTGGGTCTTGAAGGGCCGAGCCGCGGCACCGGTCAGAAGCTCGTGGAGGATCGGGGTCTCCACCTCCAGGAAGCGACGCTGGTCCAAAAAGTCACGGATCGACCGGACCATGGTGCTTCGTCGCTCGAAGGCGGTCTGGACGTCCCGGTTGACGACGAGATCGACGTAGCGCTGCCGGTAGCGCTGCTCCAAGTCCTGAAGCCCCGCGTGCTTGTCCGGGAGCGGGTGCATGCTCTTGGTCGCGAGCTCGATCCGCTCGACCTGAATCGTCAGCTCGCCCCGGCGAGTCGTGAAGCGAGGCCCCTCCACCACCACGAGGTCACCGATGTCCAAGAGCTTGGTCCGCGTGAAGACCTCTTCACCGACCAGGTCCTTGCGCACCTGGATCTGGATCTTGCCGTCCCGGTCCCGGAGGTCGGCGAAGACGGCCTTGCCCATGCCCCGGATCGAGAGCAGGCGTCCGCCGAGGCGAAAGCGAGGGGCGCCCTCGGCCACCTCGCTCGGCGCCTCTCCCCCCGCGCGGACATCGCTCGTGTGGTGGGTGACCGATAGCCCGTTGGGATAGGGTCGCCACCCCTGCTCGGCCAACTTGTCGCGCTTTTCGCGCCGGACCCGGAGGATCTGTTCCAGGCCACCCGCCGGCTCGCTCATGGGAGCTGTGGCCTATCGGCCCGACCCAAACCCGTCAACGCTTGCACGCAGCTTTGGTCGAGGGCAGGAAAGGCCGGTGGCCGAGTTCGTCTACACCATGCAGAACGTCCGCAAGGCCTACCCCGGACGGGAGGTCATCAAAGACCTCACCCTCGCCTTCCTCCCTGGCGCGAAGATCGGGATCCTGGGCGCCAACGGCGCGGGAAAAAGCACCCTGCTGAAGATCATGGCCGGGGTCGACGAGGAGTACACCGGCGAGGCCCAGGCCGGAAAAGGGGTCCGGGTCGGCTACCTCCCTCAGGAGCCCGAGCTCGACCCCGACAAGACGGTGCGCGAGAACGTCGAAGAGGGCGTGGCGCCGGTCCGCGACCTCCTACAGGAGTTCGAGGCGGTCTCGGCTCGCTTCGCCGAGCCGATGGAAGACGACGAGATGAACGAGCTCCTGGAGAAGCAAGGTGAGCTGCAGGACCAGATCGACGCCGTGGGCGGCTGGGAGCTGGAGAACCTCCTCGATCGAGCGATGGACGCGCTGCGCTGTCCGCCCCCCGACTCGCCCGTCGTCAATCTGTCCGGCGGTGAGCGTCGCCGGGTCGCCCTGTGCCGGATCCTTCTCGAGAAGCCGGATCTCCTCCTCCTGGACGAGCCGACCAACCACCTGGACGCCGAGTCCGTCGCCTGGCTCGAGCATCACCTCGCCGAATACCCGGGCTGCGTCGTGGCCGTGACCCACGACCGCTACTTCCTCGACAACGTGGCCGGCTGGATCCTGGAGCTCGATCGCGGACAGGGCATCCCGTGGAAAGGCAACTACTCCTCTTGGCTGGAACAAAAGAGCAAACGACTGGAGCAGGAGGAGAAGCAGGCCTCGGCCCAAGCCCGAACCCTGGAGCGGGAGCTCGACTGGATCCGCCAGTCGCCCCGAGGACGCCAGGCCAAGAGCAAGGCGCGCATCAAGAAGTTCGACGAGTTGGCCAACGCCGACCAGCAGGCCAAGCTGCAGGACATCGAGATTCCAATTCCACCCGGGCCCCGTCTCGGTGACCTCGTGGTGGAGGCGGAAAAGGTCCGCAAGGCCTTCGACGACACCATCCTGTTCGAGGACCTCAGCTTCAAGCTGCCCCCGGGCGCGATCGTGGGGGTCATCGGCCCGAACGGCGCGGGCAAGACCACCCTCTTCCGGCTGATGGTGGGCCAGGACGAACCCGACGAGGGCAAGCTTCGCACGGGCGACACCGTCGAGTTCGCCTACGTGGATCAAAACCGGGACGACCTCGATCCCGAGCATCGGGTGTGGGAGGAGATCTCGGACGAACAAGACGTCATCGAGGTCGGAAAGCGCACCGTCCCAGCCCGCAGCTACGCGGCCGCCTTTGGCTTCAAGGGCAACGACCAGCAGAAACGAGTCGGCAGCCTTTCGGGCGGCGAGCGCAACCGAGTTCAGCTGGCCAAGCTGCTGCGCGCGGGGGGCAACGTCCTCCTCCTCGACGAGCCGACCAATGACCTGGACGTCGACACCCTGCGGGCCTTGGAGGACGCCATCCTGCAGTTCGCGGGCTGCGTGGTCGTGATCAGCCACGACCGGTGGTTTCTGGATCGGATCGCGACCCACATCCTCGCCTTCGAAGGCGACAGCAAGGTCACCTTCTTCGAGGGCAACTACGAGGACTACGCAAAGGACCGAAAGCGGCGCCTCGGCACCGACGCCGATGTGCCCCGGCGGATCAAATATCGTCGATTGACGGTCCGCCAGTGAGCTCTCCGCTCAGGCGCTGGCGCACGTAACGCCGGATCTCGCCCAGGTCGAAGGGCTTTTGAATCGAACGATTCCGAAGGCGAACCGACTCCAAGAAGCGCTGGGCCCGGGGCGTGAAGATGCCCCCTGTCATGAACACGAAGCGGGGCTGGATGCCGGGCAAGTTGGCCTGGGACCACTCGTAGACGTCCATCCCCGTCAAGTCGGGCATCATCAGGTCGCAGAAGACCAGGTCGAAGGCCCCCTTTCGCGCCATCAGAAGCTCGATGGCCGCGCGACCGCTCCCGGCCACCTCTACTTCGTGTTCGCGCAGGGCGCGTTTGAGAGCGGCCGCGATGAGCGGCTCGTCGTCGATGACCAGTAGATTGGCCCGCCGGCCGGCATCGGAGGGCTCGATGCTGCTCCGAGAGCGTCGAGGCTTCTTCCGGCGCTCGGCGGCGGGCAGCACGACCTCGAAGCTCGTTCCCTGACCCAGGGTGCTGGAGACGTCGATGCGGCCTCCGAAGTCGGTGACGATGCTGTGGGCAATCGAGAGCCCGAGCCCGGTCCCGACGCCCACCGGTTTGGTCGTGAACATGGAGTCGAAGACCCGCCCGAGGACCTCGGGCGGGATGCCGGGGCCCGAGTCTTGAACCTGCAGCCGGACCTCGCCGCCGCTGCTGCTGGTCGCGACCCGGATGAAGTTCTCCTCCGCTTTGCCCTCCGGTAGGGCGTGGGCGGCGTTGAGCAAGAGGTTCAGGACCACCTGGCCCAAGCGCGCCTCGTTGGCTTGCACGACAGCCTCTGCGCCGAGCTCCTTGAGCAGCCGAGCCCGGTGACGGATCTCGGTGAAGGCCATGTTGACGGCCTCGTCGACCACTCGGTTCACGTCGATTCGCCGGAGCTCGTCCTGGTCCGCTCGGGAGAAAGCGTGGAGGCGACGCACGATCACCCGCACCCGCTCCGCCCCCTCTTGGGCTTCCGTGAGCGCCTCCTCAAGCTCCTCGCCCTTCTCGTCTCCGAGAATGGAGCGGTTGGCCCGGACCTCCTCCAGCGCGAAGCCGATGTTCCCCTGCACGTAGGTGAGCGGGTTGTTGATCTCGTGGGCCGTCCCCGCGGCCAGGGCGCCCACCGACATCATACGATCGGCCAGGAGCAGCTTGGCCTGGTTCCGTCTCTGTCGGGTCAGGTCTCGGCCGACGAGGCCGACCGTCTCCTGGTCGACCTCGACCCGATTCACCTGGAGCAGAGTCGTCGTTCCCGCCTCGTTCGCGAAGCGGTACTCGGCGACGTCCTCGCTGTCCTTGCCCTCCAGCCACGCCTCCAAGCTTCGCCGATCTTCGGCCGGCACGTGGTCCAGGAAGCGCTGACCGGCGAGCTCGTCAGGTTCGCGCCCGAGCCAGGAGGCCCAGGCGCGGTTCGCGTAGACGTAGCGGCCGGCTCTGAGAAGGACCATGCCGTCGACGCTCTTTTCGGCCAGGCGGTCGAACGCGCCCCCCAATCTGTCTCCTGAACGTTCCACCGCCCCCGACGGTACACATCCAAGGGGCATGGCGCATGTCCTGCCTCACATCGGCCGCCGATTGGATAGGGCGCGGCTGATGGTGGCGGGGTCGGCGTACTCGAGCTCGCCCCCCATGGGCAGGCCGGAGGCGATGCGGCTGATGTCCAGGCCTTGCCGGGCCAAGAGACGCTGCAGATAAAGCGCCGTGGCCTCTCCCTCCACGCTGGGGTGGGTAGCGAGGATCAGCTCCCGCACCGAGGCGTCGGGCCCCCCCAGGCGATCGACGAGCTCCTTGATCTTCAGGTCGTCGGGTCCGACGCCGTCGAGCGGCGCGATCGTCCCGTGGAGGACGTGATAGCGACCCTCGAACTCCGAGGTCCGCTCGATCGCCTGAAGGTCCTGCACCGTCTGCACGACGCAGAGGACGCCCTCGTCCCGTCGAGCGTCACTACAGATGGCGCACTCCTCTCGCTCGGTCAGGTTCATGCATCGCCGGCAGAAGTGAAGGCGCTCGGTCGCGTCGACCAGAGCCGACGCCAGCTCTCGCGCATAGTCCGGGCCCTGGCGTAGCACGTAGAAGGCGAGGCGGGTGGCGGACTTTCGGCCAACCCCGGGAAGGCGACCCAGCGCGTCGACCAAGCGCTCGAAGGCGTCGGGCCCTTCGATCACAGCATGCCCGGCGGAAGTCCCATGCCGCCGGCGAGCTTGCTCATCTCCTCGTTGCTCATCTCACGACTGCGCTCCAGGGCTTGATTGACCGCGGCTGTGACGAGGTCCTGGAGCATCTCGACGTCCTCGGGGTCGACGACGTCTTTTTCGATGTCGATGGAGACCAACTGCTGCGCACCGTTGGCGACGACCTTCACCATGCCGCCGCCCGCCGTGCCCTCGACGGTTTTGTCGGCCAGCTCGGCCTGCATCTTCTCCACTTGCGCCTGCATGCGCTTCGCTTGGCGCATCATCTCCTGCATGTTCATGGCTCTTCCTCTCGTACCCGGACGTCCTCGATGGAGCCACCCAACTCGCTCGCCACCGTCCGAACGGTCACGTTCTCCCGGGCCGCCTTACGCTTCGCCTCGGTCCGGGCCCGCTTCTTGGCCTCGTCCTCCTCGGCCAGGGTGGATGGACCGCCACCGGTCTCGGGGGCGCGCTTCATCCGAAGCACGGGCTCGCTGCCCAGATAGGTCGCCAGCTGCGCCTGCAGGAAGCGCTGCGTCTCGGGTTTGCCGAGGTTTTGAAAATCGAAAGCGGTGCGGCAGAGGAGCACCACGCCGTCGATTTCGAAGCGCTCCACCTCCACTTGGGCCAGGTTGGCGGCCAGGGCCGGCTTGGCCGCCCGGACCTGCTCCACGAATCCGCGGAAGCTCGGGGGACCCTGCTGGTCGGCCGCGCCCGGCGGCGGTGGGGCCTCGGGCAGCGCCCCAGCCGGGGAAGCCGACGGGCCCGGCTGCCCTGAATGCTGGCCCGAGCGGCCCCGAGGCGCTTGGGCTGGCCGAGCCGGCGGTGCGCTGCGGGAACGGCTCGGGCTTCCCCCCCCTCCGCCAGGCGCCGAGCCTCCGGGCCCCAGCTGGCCCTCGAGGCCATCGAGGCGCTGGATGAGGGTCGGCAGGTCGACCCTGGCCGGCGCCTCCGCCAAGGAAGCCAACCCGATCTCGAGCAGGAAGCGCGGATGTGGGCTGAGCGCGAGATCCTCAACCAGCTTCGAACAGCGGTGAAACAGCCGCTCCAGCTCGACCGGGTCGGCCTCGGCCGCTCGCTGCCGGAGCCGCTCGATCTCGTCCTCGGGCCGCTCCACGGCCGTCCCGGGCTCGCTCAACCAACGCGCCGCCAGCAGGTCCCGGAGCTCTTCCACCACCGCTTCGGCAAAGCGGTTCAGGTCCAGGCCCCGGGCGTGGACCGCGGCCACCGCGTCGAAGACCCGGGCCGGCATCCGCTCGAGGAGCGCGGCCACCACGTCCTCGACGGCCCCCGCGTCCACCACCCCTAGGGCCTCCCGGACCAGCGGAGCCTGCAGGCGGCGCTCCCCCGCGAAGGCGAGCACCTGCTCGAGCAGGCTCTGGGCGTCCCGCATCGAGCCGTCGGCCTCCCGGGCCAGGACCCGGAGCGCCGACGGGTCATGGGGGAGGGACTCGGCTTCGAGGATCGCCGAGAGGCGCTCGACAATGGCCTGGGAGGGGATGCGCCGAAAGTCATGCCGCTGCACCCGGGACAGAATGGTGGTGGGCACTTTGTGGACCTCGGTGGTGGCGAGGACGAACTTCACGTGGGGCGGAGGCTCCTCCAAGGTCTTGAGCAGGGCGTTGAAGGCGCCGGTCGAGAGCATGTGGACCTCATCCACGACGTAGACCTTGAAGCGGGCCGAGCTCGGGAGATAGCGGACGTTGTCGATGATCTCCCTGACGTTGTCGACGCCGGTATGGGACGCGGCGTCGATCTCGAATACGTCGGTGGATCGCCCTTCACCGATCTCCACGCACTGCGGGCAGCGCCCGCAGGGCTGGGGCGTCGGCCCGTCCTGAGCGGTGCAGTTCAGAGCCCGGGCCAGGATGCGGGCGGCCGAGGTCTTGCCCACGCCCCGGGGCCCGGTAAACAGAAAGGCGTGGGCGATGCGACCCGCCTCGATGGCGTTGGTCAGGGTCCGGGTGACGTGGGCTTGGCCGAGGACGTCCTCGAAGAATCGAGGCCGCCATTTCCGGGCGAGAACGACATAGCTCACGTTCGGCCCTCGCAGATCGGAAAGTGATCGCCAGGCACCCTACAACACACCCGCAAACTCCTACCGTTGCTTCCTTCCGGACCTGGCGGGGTTCAGAGCCGCGCGTTGCGTAGGACCCGGCGACCAGGGCGGGACGTTAGTCACGAGCCGCTGGCCCGTGCAAGCTCGAACGAGTCCGGTTGTCAGCCGCCGCTTCGTCCATTATGTCGACCCGCTCTGGAGAGGTGGCCGAGCGGCTTAAGGTGCGCGACTGGAAATCGCGTGTGCCCGAAAGGGTACCGAGGGTTCGAATCCCTCTCTCTCCGAAATCCTGGGGCCTCAGCGGCGACGAGCGCGGAAGAAGTCCTTCAGCAGGGCCGCGCATCGCGCGGAGTCCACGTCCGGGACGACCTCGAAGCGGTGGTTCAGGCGCGGGTCCCCCCCGAGCGCATACAGACTGACCAGCGCCCCGGCCCTCGGGTCCCGGGCGCCGAACACGACGCGTGGAATACGCGCGGCGAGGATGGCGCCTGCACACATCGGACAGGGTTCGAGCGTGACGTGAAGCGTGCAGTCGCCGAGCCGCCAGCGACCGAGGGCCACCGCCGCGCGCTGAATGGCGACCAGCTCCGCGTGTCCCGTCGGATCCCAGCTTCGCTCCCTGTCGTTATGAGCCCTGGCCACCACCACCCCCTGCCGCTCGATGACGGCCCCCACGGGTACTTCGCCTTTCTCCGCCGCCCGTTCGGCCTCCTCCACCGCGAGGGCCATGAAGTCGAGGCTCACCACGCCACCAGGCTCTGGGCGGTCTCTGCGATGCGCTTCGCGTCGGGTCGGAGCGCGGACTCCAGGGCCGGCGCCGATGGCACCGGAACGTCTGGGAAGCACAGGCGTCGGATCGGCGCGTCGAGGCGGTCGAAAGCGAGATCGGAGAGGGTGGCCGCCACCTCCGCCGCCACGCCGCCGAAGCGGCTCGCCTCCGAAACCACGAGCGCCCGGTGGGTCTTCGCCACCGAATGGGCCACCGCCTCCCAATCCCAGGGCACGAGGCTGCGCAGGTCGATCACTTCGGCCTCCACCCCCTGCTCGGCCAGGGACTCGGCCGCCTCCATGCACATGGGGACACCGTTGGCGTAGCTGATCAGGCTCAGGTCTCGACCGGGACGACGGACGGAGGCTCGACCGATCGGCTCGCCCTCCCCCGCGATCTCACCTTTCACCCGGCGGTACAGGTACTTCTGCTCCAAATAGAGCACGGGATCGGGATCCCGAATCGCCTGGACCAGGAGCCCATAGGCGTCCTCGACGGTGGTGGGCGCGACGATCTTCAGTCCCGGAGACTGTCCGAACCATCCCTCGGGGTTCTTGGAGTGAAACGGACCCGCGCCCAAGCCCCCGCCCGCCGGCAGGCGAACCACCATCGGGACCGATACGCCGAGCCGATAGTGAAAGGTGGCGGCGTTGTTGACCAGCTGGGAGAAGCCACAGCTGACGAAGTCGGCAAACTGCATCTCCGCCACCGGCCGGCGACCGCGGAGGGCGGCGCCGATGCTGGTGCCGATGATCAAGGACTCGGCGATCGGCGTATCGACCACGCGCAGGGGACCAAAGCGCTCCAGCAGTCCCTTGGTGGCCTTGAAGGCGCCGCCGAAGTGGCCGATGTCTTCGCCGATCAAGAACACCGCCTCGTCTCGGCTCATCTCGTCCTCCAGCGCCTGTCGGATCGCGTCGACGTAGCTGATCACGGCAGCTCCCACTCGCTTCCGTCGGGCGTCGTCCAATCGGGCTTCCAGCGGCGAAAGACGCCGGCCCCCGCCCCTTTCGGGTCCGGATCCGGCTCCGATCGGGCGGCTTCGAAGGCGGCGTCGACCTCGCGCCGAAGCTCATCCTCGACCGCCTCCAGCTCCTCGGAGGGCACGCGCCCCTCGAGGTGAGCCCGCAGTCGACCCAGCGGATCCCACGCGGCCCAGGAGCCCATGAGCTCGGAGGGCACGTAGGCGAAGTCGTCGTGCTCCGAGTGGCCTCTCATCCGCATGGTGCGGGACTCGATGAGGCTGGGGCCGTCGCCCCGCCGCCCGCGCTCCACCGCTTCGGTGACGGTCGCGTGGACCAGGAAGGGGTCGGTTCCGTCGAGGCATCGGCCGGGCATCCCGTAACCCGGAGCCCGGTCCGACAGCCGCTCGCAGGCATACTGCAGGGTGGTGGGCGTCGAGTAGGCGTACTGATTGTTTTCAATGACGAAGACGACGGCGAGCCGATGGATGGCGGCAAAGTTCAAGGACTCGTGAACGTCGCCGAGGGAGCTCGCGCCGTCGCCGATGGTGGTGAGCACGACCCGGTCCGAGCCCACCTGCTTCTCGGCGAGGGCGATTCCACAGGCGACCGGCATCATGTGGCCGAGGTGGCTGATCATGCCGACCACGTCGCCGCCCTCCCTCCCCAGGTGCAGGCCGCTGTCCCGGCCCTGGGTCTGGGCCGAGTCCCGCTTCAGGTACTGCCGGGCGATCTCGAGGGGACCGTGGCCGCGCACGAGATGGGCCCCGAGGTCCCGGTGGGTCGGCACCAGGACATCGCCGTCTTGCAGGGCGAGGGCCGCCCCGACGCTGGTCGCTTCGTTGCCGATGCCGGTGTAGCACCCCCCGGTGATGACGCCCTGGCGGTAGAGCTCGACCGTTCTATGCTCCATCGCCCGGGCCATCGCCATCCAGCGGTGGAGAACACGTTCGTCCAGACCGGCCGGGGACGACAGCGGCGGGACCTCGGCCGGAGGCGGCTGGGGATGGCGGACGGTCACCGAGGGGTCATGGCCTGGTCCCGAAAATCGGGTCAAGGCGCCGGAGGCGTGCTACCTCGGACCGGTGCGCGTGACCCTGCCCCGCCTCGGCGAGAGCATCGTCGAAGGCACCGTCGTTCGGTGGCACGTCCAGGCAGACCAAACCGTGCGTCGCGGCGAGCCCCTGGTCGAGATCGAGACCGACAAGGCGACGAACGAGGTCCCCAGCCCGTCTGATGGGGTCGTGCGGGCGCTACTGGTCCGCGAGGGCGAGACGGTGCCGGTCGGGACGCCGCTCGCGGAGCTGGCCGAAGGGTCGGCGCGACCCTCGCCGCCCGCCCCCGCGGCGTCCGAGGCTCCGCGGCCGCCCCCCTTGGAGGCTTCCGTCCCCGATGAGGGCGGGCGACTCGCCCCCCAAGCTCCGGGTGCGCGGACCTCGCCCGCCGTACGCAGGCGTGCCCGGCTGGAAGGCCTGGACCTCGCCAAGCTGAAGGGGTCCGGACGACGGGGCCGGGTCACGCTCGCCGACCTCGACCGCTCCGGACCGGGTCCGGCCGCGCCCGTCTCGTCTTGGCCTTCGGTGCCGGCCGAACCCGAGGACGAAGTGTTGGCGTTGAGCGCCCGCCGGCAGGCCATAGGACGCAACCTCCGCACGAGCTTGGAGACGGCGGTTCATGTCTTCGCGGTCGCCGAGATCGATCTGGGCCGGGTGGAAAGGGCGCGAAAGGCACGAGGCCTCGGGGTCCTGCCCTTCGTCTGTCGGGCTCTGGTCGAGCAGCTGCGGGCCTTTCCGGACCTCAACGCGACCGTGCAGGACGACCGGCTGATCCGGCGTCGACGCATCAATCTGGGCATCGCGACCGACACCGAGCAGGGCCTGGTGGTCCCCGTCATCCAAGACGCCCAGCGCCTCTCGCTGGAGGGCCTTCAGGAGCGGATCAAAACCCTGGCCGAGGCGGCCCGAACCGGCACACTGCGGGCCGAGGACCAACGCGGCGGGAGCTTCACCCTCAGCAACCCCGGACGCTCGGGCAACCTGTTCGGCGTCTCGATCATCCGCCCCCCCGAGGTAGCCATCCTTCGCCTCGGCGCGGCGGTGAAGCGGCCGGTGGTGGTTGAAGAAGATGGCGAGGACCGGATCGTTGTCCGCCCCATGATGATGGCCGCGCTCAGCTACGACCATCGGGTCATCGACGGTGCTACCGGGAACCGCTTCCTGGATGGGCTTCGGCGGCGGCTGGAGGCGGAGGAGGCGTGATGGCCGGAACGGGGCTCCGCCCCCTTTTGTCTTGGCTGTTTCCCTCCTATGGTCTCGAACGGTGAGTAAGCAGGCCGTCAAGCTGGCTCAGGAGCTCCTGGATCGCTTCTTTCGAGACGCCGAGGGCCGCACCAACCGTCAGCTGGACGTCTATTTCACCCTGCAGGACCTGGACCTGAGCCGAGACAAGGCAGAGCCGGCCCTCGAGGAGCTGGTCCGGCGGGGCCTTCTCAACACCTTTGGACCCGACATCGCCTTCCTGACCGAAGCGGGGGTGGCGGCGGCCGCCAACGACCAGCCGATCGAGGCGGTCGGGCCCGTGGAGCGCCCGTTCGGGGGCGGCGGCGGCGGCGGCGCGGCCTCGCGTTCGCCCTCGGCTCCGGTGCCGTCCGCGCCGGCGGACACGATCGAAGCGCCGCCGGCCGAGTCGGAGCCGCCGGCGGGAGTCGAGCCTGCGGCCCCGGCCGGACCGCGGATCGTCCACATCGGGCTGGAAGGGCACGAATATACCGTGCCTCTGACGTGGATCTGTACCGTGGGCCGGGCCGAGGACAACGACATCGTCGTGAACGACAAGCGAGCCTCGAAGCGCCACGCCGAGATCCGCTACGAGAATCAAGGCTACACCCTGTACGACCTCGACTCGGCCAACGGGACGCTCCTCAATGATGAGTACGTCGTGGACCCCGTGGTGCTCACGCCTGACGACGAGATCGTGATCGGCCGGACGCTTCTTCTGTATCAGGCCGTGCTCCCGGTCCCCGAACCCAGCGCGCCTCGGCCCTCCATGAGCCCGAGACCCATCCCGGACAGCCCCTCGATGGACATCGAGGGCACCGAGCTGCCGGCGGCCGAGGTACCGGAGGCGCTTCTCGTCGAGCCCGCGCCGCCTCCGCCGGTCGAGCCCGAGCCTGAACCTGAACCCGAGCTCCTGGATCCCTCGGCGCTCGAGCCCCTCGAGGAAGAGGCCGAGGCGCTCGATCCCACTCCGCCCTCATCGGAGATCCCTCGGTTTCCCGCCGACCGCCCGGCGCCTCGTGGCAGCTCTTGGGTGTCGCCGCCCGAGGGCGCGCCCTCGCCTGACCTCGACCCCCCAGACGAGGAGGCCGAGGCGACCATCTTGACCACCCGGGAGGCCATCTTCGGTGAAGACGGGCCTCCGCCCTTCGGCGGCTCTGCTGCGGACTCCTCGGGCGACCTGGAGACCCTCCCACCGGGGCGAACGGCGCCGCCCTCCCGAGCCCGGGGGGTCGTGGGCCGGGTCGAGCCCGAGCCGGCGCTGCTCGCCTTGTTGAGCATGCTCCGGGATAAGGTGGAGAGCGCCCAGCTGCCCGACCGTCAGGCGGTGCTGGCCGCCATTGATCTGCTCCGCCAGAACCCGGAGGTTCGGGAGCTGATCCGGGCGCTCGAAGACGAGGCCGGTTGAGTCAATCCGGTTGCAAGTTGGGCCACCTTCGTCTACGTACCCGGGCCCATGTCGCGTTATACCGGACCGCGTCTGCGCATCGCGCGGCGTCTTGGCGGCGCCGAGCTGCCGGGCCTCTTCGTCTCGAAGGAGCTTCGCCGCCCTTACCCTCCAGGCCAGCACGGTCCAACCCAGCGGATCAAGCTCTCCGATTACGCCATTCGGCTCCGGGAGAAGCAGAAGCTTCGCCACCACTACGGCGTGGGCGAAAAGCAATTCCGTCGCTACATGGTTCAGGCAAAGCGGACCAAGGGCAACACGGGGACCAACCTGATCGTGATGCTGGAGAGCCGTCTCGACAACGTCATCTTCCGGCTCGGCTTCACGCGCACCATCCGGGCCGCCCGCCAGCTCGTGAACCATGGCCACATCGAGGTGAACGGGCAGCGCACCGACATCCCCTCCTTTCAGGTCAGCGTGAACGACGTCATTCAGGTTCGGGAGGGCAGCAAGATGCGCGAGAAAATCGCGGCCGAGGTCGCCGGTCCCGTCATCCTCGCTCTTCCGCCGTATCTGGAGCGAGACCCGAGCGGCCTCCGGGGCACGGTCAAGAGCAGCCCCGAAAAGGGCGACTGCCCCTTCGCCATCAACGAGTCCCTGGTCGTCGAGCTCTACGCCCTCAGCCTCTGATTCAAATTCCGTCCTCGGATCCGGTCCCTGCCCGGTCGACCTCCCAGCCCAAACGGAGGCCGAGTCCGATGCGATTCCAGGTCGCGCCAGCTCCGCCGGGCCCGCTTCGTTGCGTAGAGAGCCCGAGCCGCCCGCCGAGCCGGACGGGTCCCGCGCGGCCCGAGAGCTCGGCTTCCGCACCGACCCCAAAGCCGTCCTCCTCGGATAGGGCCCGACCCAAGCCCGAGATCGCCGCCAAATAGCCGATATCCGCCCCAGCCCGGAAACGAAGCACGCCCTCGTATACGAGGCTCGCGCCGCCGCCGACGCGGAGGGTTTGGGGCTCGAGCACGCTGGCCCCGCCGAGCCGAGTACGAGCCCAGACAGCCATCCCGTGAAATCCGAGGGATGTGGACCCGCCCAGCCCCAAGAGACTTCCCACACGACCGTCCAAGCGCTCGTGGACGGCGAACAGCCCGCTGTGGGGGACGGCTTGGGGCAGGGTCCGAAGCCAGCGCCCTTCGGCGCGCAGGTTTCGCAGGATCCCGGCTTCGCATCCGACCCAGGGCCTCACGACCAGCTCCACCGGAACGCCGAGCGCGTCGAAAGCCGGAAGGAAGCGGCCGGGTCCCGGAGTCTCGATCCGCAGGTCTTCGCTGTGCCACTCGATCCCCGTCCCGACCTCGACTGCGGGGGGCTTTAGCGCCAGCAGGAGCAGCAGCAGAGGCGTCACGGCAGGCCTCCCAGCAGGCCACCTTCAAAAACAGGGTCGACTTGCTCCGGCTCCAGCCAGCCCTCCTCCGCTGCCAAGGCGAGGTGGCTGAGGCCCACCCAGGCGTCGAACACGTCCTCCGAGGCCAGGGTGTGGGCCACGAGCTCGTCCGGTGGTCGAGGCAGTCCCGAGCCTAGCGCCTCCGCCCGATCCCCGGCACGGGACTTACGGAGGCGACGCCCGGGACAGAGCGCCCGCAGCTGCGCTGATGGATAGATCTCTGCCAGCACGACCTCGCCCGGCTCGAGGAGCTGGTCCAAGGGCCCGTCGAAAGGCCAGACCCTGAATCCGGGCTCGAGGCGCAGCTGCTCCCAGATCTGGGCACAGCTCGAGCCCACGCAGCCCGGAATGCCGGAGAGGATGAACGGGCTCTTGGCCCCTACCGCCTCGTCCAGGCGGCGGGACAGCCGCCCCCGGGCCCGAAAAGCACCGAGCCCGCCCGGGCCTGCCGGCACCCGGAAGAAGGGGCGGTCCACGCTCCAAGCCTCGGCCCGAGGCGCCACCCGCTCGATTACCGGGAGGTCGCTGCTGCCGAGCCAGGCTCGAAAGCCCTCTCCATGACCCTCGGGGACGCCGAGACCTACGTCGATGCCGAGGAGGGCCGGTCGGGCTGCGCTTCGCATCCAGGCCACCAGCTCGAAGAGGGAGCCCGGCCGGTCGAAGAGCGCAGGGCGTTGCCCGGGGTCGAGCCGCCACGCGGCGCGGCCGCCCGGTCGCGTCGACCAGTCGGCGGCGCCCAGCCGGAGCCTCACGCCTTGGACAAGAAGTCTGCCGACGGGAGACCGCTGCCCGCCCGGGAGACCCCCATCAGCTCGAGCATGGCCGAGAAGCCTTCCTTCTCGCTGATGCCTGGACGGGTCGGATCGAGCTCGTGGCTGCCGCTGGGGTCGAATCCGATCAGCCGGGCCTGGCTCCGGTCGATGCCCCCAAAGATCCGGTTGCCTCGAACGAGGGGCGACACGACGACCTGGGCCCCCGGAAAGTCGTGGGCGGTACCGAAGTTGCCGCTGGGCCCGGTCCGATACTGGGCTCGTCCGAACTCGCTGGGCATGTAGAGCACGGTGTGATCCCAAAAACTCTCGCCTTGGTCGCCGTAGGGCGTGGCCTTCAAGAGGCCGATGAGGCCATCCGCGACCTCCAACAGGCGGGACCAGTGGAAGTCTTGGCTCGGCCGGTGGGTGTTGTGGGCGGCGTCGAAGACCGAATTGAAGTTGATGATCTCTCGGTCCGGGCCCACCAGGCCGGCCACCGGCGGCGCGATGGTGACTACCGAGGAGGCCCGGTGCTTCACGAGCAAGAAGGCGAGCGCAGCCTGGGCCTCGGTCGGGTCGAGCGCGATTTTGGGAAGGGCGGCTTCGATGGCCGCCAAGTCCGGATTCGGGTCGATACCGTACTCGGACAGCGGCCACTTGGCCGACTCGTCGATGACGCTCAGCTTGCTGATGAGCCCTTCGCTCTCGAAGCCGGCGGCCCGGTCCCGACCCTCCAACCAACGCTGCAAACGACGGCTGTTTCGATGGACCCGATTGAAGTCTTGGGCCGCCTCGACTTTGCCCCGAAAGCGACGGGACCAGTCGACCTCTCCTTGCGTCCAGCTCGGACGTAGCCCCTCGTAGGCGTGGGTGCCGAGGGCGAACAAGCGGGGATCGGTGATGGCGATGGGCCGGGCGTACGCGGGGATCGAGGGGTCGGAGCCGGGTACGGCAAAGCCCGAGCCCGCCATGTTGACGTTGGGCAGGCGGAAGCCGCGGCCGCGCTCGATGGCGACCGCCTCCATCAGCGTCCGACCGGCCCAGGCGGCGTCTCCGTTGAGGCAGCGCGTCTGGGCGTTCAGGTGGTTCACGCTGGAGGCGCGCTGGGTCCAGATCGCCGTCTCCTGCCCGTGGCGCCGAAGAAAATCGGCTTGAAAGCTCGGATAGCCCGAGGCGCCATCGGTCCCAGGGGGCATGGTGACCGCTCGGAAGGGCCCGATGTCCTGGACCATCTCGTCCGGAAAGCAATTGAGCTCGGCGGGGCTGGCCGCCTCGGACTCCTTGACCGCCATGAAGGCGTCCTGGATCGAGTAGCCCCCTAGACCGCAGAGGATGATGAGGAAGCGCTCGTCACCGGTCGGCGCGCTCTGAGCCCCGGCCCGGCGAACGGCACCCGCCGCACCGGCGGCGCCAGCCCAAGCAGCGGCCGTCTTCAGGAAGCTTCTGCGGTTGATCCTCATCGCTGCATCCTCAGTAGAAGGCGAACTCCGTCGAGCTCAGAACGCCGGCGCAGACCGCTTGAAACCAGGTCATGGCGGGGTCCAGCTGATTCACGGCCTCGATGTCCGCGTACAGGGCCTCCATCGCCTCGACCTCGGCCGGGGTCGGATCGCGCAGAAGGCCCCTTCGATAGAGTTGCTGCATCGCGCTGGTGACCTTCGGGTCCTCAGGATCGAGGGTGCCGTGCTCGACCTCGACGACCTCGAAGAACGCACGAGACTCGCGCACCGATGCGACCTCCAGCTCCGCCCGGCGCCGGCAGGCCGCGAGCACGACCCGCTCGAAGGCGATCGGCGTGGTGGGTCCCGGGCTCGGGTCTCCCCAATAGATGTTGCCTTCGATCGCCTTGGCTCCCCCCAACACGACCCGGTGGGCCTCGTCGGTGCAGCTGTATCGGCCGAGCTCCCGGCAGACGCTCTCCGCCTCGAGCTCCAGGATCCGAGCCAGCTCTTCCCGCAGCTGGTCGAACTTCTTGAACTGGAGCGGTCGAGCAGCCGCCGGTGGCGGGGGTCCGAGGTCGGGAGGCGGTGGGCCTAGGTCCGGGTCCGGCACGCCCGCGTCGGGCGGCGGCAGCCCCATGTCCTTCGGGTCTTCGGGCGGCTCCCTTCGATCGGGCCCCATGTCCCGAGTCGCAGGGACCGGGGCTGCCACCTCGGGGCCGGTCGAGGGCGACGACTGGCTCTCGGATTTGCATGCCACCATCAGCAACAGCAGGCAGCCCGACAGCCTGCCCTTCACGACGTCAAGGCGTGCCATACACATCCTGATCCACCATGTCGTGGAGCATCGACTCCACGTCGTAGCCATGGGTGAGCCGCAGATTGATCCACAGCTCGTCGAAGTCTTCGCGGTCCCCCGCGCCTGGAAGGCGCCCGTAGATCAGACGCCAGTAGTCCTGAGCCAGCTTCTTCGCGAAGTACTCGGAGCTGGCCGCCACCTCGGCCCATTCGGCCACATTGGAGACCGGCTCTCCGAAGATGAATCCCTGTTCCGGCATGGCCTCGATCCCCGGGATCTCGTCGGAGAAATGGATCTCGAGGCGGTTGGGCTCATAGGCCCCCGGAACGCCGGTGCGCCCCTGCCAGCGACTGAAGGGATAGGCCAAAGGATCGATGGTCGAGTGACAAAAGGCGCAGTCTGGAGCGGAGACCCCGGCACCGTCGTAGTCCTGCGGCTCGCCGGACACGGGGTACAGGCCCTCCAAGCGAGCAAGGTCCAAGCCCAGGTGCTCCCGATAGGCCCACGCCGCCGCGGTCCGCGGCAAGGCGCTGAACATGATCCCGTCGCTGAGAAAGGCGACGGTCGTCAGCATGCCGGCCCGTTGTTCGGGCGGAGCGATCTGATACTCGCCGACCGATCCCTCGGGTAGCCGCCAGTAGTCGAAGACCCCGTCCACGACCTCGGGCAGGACGATGTAATCGGCGGTCAGAATGTCGCGAACGTCCCGGCCGTCGGTGTTGGCATAGACCCACAGGCCGTAGTCGTAGAGGACCAGCCCGAGCCCGGCCGAGGGGCGCACCCGGCTGTTGCCGAGCCGCCAGACGCGGCCGCCCTTGCCCCGCCAGAAATCGCTGTCCAGGCAGACGTCGAGCTGGGCGTGGAGCTGCTGCACCTGCTCTGGCGTCGCGAGCTCGCGGAAGTCGCGAAAGTCGGCGTAGTCCGGCTGGCGTCCGCAGAAGTCGAGGTGCATGCGACGGTAGGCGTAGACCAGGTCATAGGCACAAGCCTCGGACGGAACCTCGGGTCCACACCGCTCGGGCTGCGGGAAGCTCGTCGAGTCCCCTGGCGCCGTGCCCGTCAGCAGCTCATCGAGGTTCGAGGCCCCATCGCCGTCCGAGTCCAGCTCCTCCACCATGCCCAGGACCGCAGGAAGCCAGCGCTGAAAGCTTTGCGCGGGATCCGCGCTCGGGTCGCGAAAGGTGTCTAGGTGCGCCGAGAGGTCCAGCCCGAAGGCGTTGTGGTCGGGGGGCACGCTCTGGTGACACATCGCGCAAGCCGGCGTGCCGCCCATGCAGGCGACGTACTCCGGCCGCGCCGCACAGACAGATTCCGGAGCCGATGGCCGCGCGACAGCTCCCTTCGCCGCCAGCAGCGCCAGCGCCAGGAGACTCCAAGTCGAGAAACCCCGCACCGTCCCGACGTTTAGCGGACGTGAAGGCCCGAGCGCCAGGGCTTTCGCGCCGTTCACGCTCGTTCCGTTGACACACCGCGGCGGCCTCCCCTCCTCTCTCGGGGTGAGGTGGCCCGGAACCGGCGAACGCGCTGCGTGCGGCGTGGGCTTCGTCGCCAGCACGACCCAGGAGGCGCATCGGGACGTCATCGACCAGGCGCTTCTGGGGCTGTGCCGCGTCGAGCATCGCGGGGGCCGCTTGGCCGACCGCAAGACCGGCGACGGCGCCGGCCTGATGACCGAGATCCCCTTCGATCTGCTCGGGATCGAACCGGGGAGCTGCGCGGTGGCGACCTGGTTCTCCATGCTTCCTCCGAGCTCTGAGAAGGACGCCCTCGGGATCCTGACCGAGGCCTTGGCCGCCCGGGGCCTACAGATGGCCGGACGCCGGGAGGTCCCTGTCGACACCAGCGTCTTGGGCCGTCAAGCCCGAGAGCTCCTCCCTCGAATCCACCAGCTCTTCATCCGAAAGCCCGACTTCTGCCGGACCGAGTCCTCCTTCGGGACCCTCCTGTACCTGGCCCGGCAGGCGGCCCGAACCGCCCTAAGCCGGCGGGGCTTCGAGGACGCCCTGGTCCCGATTTCCGTCTCGACCCGCACCATCGTCTACAAAGCGCTGACCCAGAGCCAAGACCTGGCTGCGTTCTACCCGGACCTGCAGTCCACCGACTACGTCAGCCGCTTCGGCCTCTTCCATCGCCGCTTCAGCACCAACACCCGGACCTCTTGGGACAAGGTCCAACCCTTTCGGATGGTGGCCCACAATGGCGAGATCAACACCATCGAAGCGAATCGAGCGTGGGCCTATTCCCGCGAGCAAGCCCTGGGCCTGCCCCAGAGCGAGCTGATGACCCGCTCCGGCATCAGCGACTCCGGCTACCTCAACGAGATGGTGGAGGCGCTCCGCTACCGCTCCAGCATCCCGCACCTGTCGGAGGTCCTGGCGATCATGATCCCGCCCGCCTCGGCCCAGAGCAACGCCTTCTACAAGTTCTGGAGCCGAGCCGTGGAGCCTTGGGACGGTCCTGCTTTCGTCGCCTTCAGCGACGGCGAGCTGGTCGGGGCACGCCTGGACCGAAACGGCTTTCGTCCCGGCCGATGGCTGCAGACCAAGACCAGATTCTACCTCGCCTCCGAGGCCGGACTCTTCGACGTGGAGGAGCCCGAGGTGATCCGCAAAGGCGCGCTCCACGGCGGGCGGGGCGTCCACGTGCAGCTGGCCACGGGCGAGGTCCACTTTCGCGACCCGAGCGAGTCTCGGGACAACTACAACGCGAGCTTCGATCCGCGGCTCGAGAAGCTCGGGCGGGCGGAGCCGAAGCCGGACCGCGACGTCCTGGACGGGCTCAACCTCTTCGGCGTCACCAAGGAGGAGATCGACGAGATCCTGATCCCGATGGTCCGGGACGGGAAAGAGCCGATCGGTTCGATGGGCGACACGGCGAGGCTGGCCGTGATGTCGGACCAGCCTCGCTCCTTCTTCGACTTCTTCTTCCAGAACTTCGCTCAGGTCACCAATCCCCCTTTGGACCACCTCCGAGAGCGCCTGGTCACCGACCTGTCCTGCCACCTCGGTCGCCGCCCCAACGTCTTCGAACCGAAGACCCTCATCCCGCTGACGCCCGGCCTAGAGCTGCCTTCGCCGGTGCTGGCGCCAGAGCAGATGGCGGCGCTTCGCAGCACGCCCATGACCACCGCCCACGCGCGCTCCTTCGAGACGGTGGAGGTCGACATGACCTTCCCACGGGTCAAGGGCGCTGAGGGCCTCGCCTACGCCCTCGAGGAGCTGGCTCACAAGGTCCTCGCCGCCATTCGAGGCGGTTGCTCCATCCTGATCCTGACCGACCGGCGGGCCAAGTACGAGCGCCCGCCCATTCCGAGCCTCCTCGCCCTCCAGGCGGCGAGCCGGGTCCTGAGCGACCACGGTCATCGACTCGATGCCTCGCTCGTCGTCGAGGCCGCCGACGCTCGGAGCACGCACCACGTCGCGGCTCTGGTGGGCTTCGGCGCCGGCGCGGTTGCGCCCCACCTCGCCTTCGCGATCGCGGAACGCTTCGAGCACCGCGGCTTGAAGGGGCTCGACCGCAAGGAGGCGGTGGAGCGTCTGCGGAGCGCCTTCGACGCCGGGCTGCTCAAGATCATGAGCAAGATGGGGATCTCGACGGTTCAGGGCTATCAGAACTCCAAGCTGTTCACCGCCGTCGGACTCGGTCCTCGCCTTCTCGGCACCTTCTTCCCGGCCCTCGGGTTCGCGGTGGGCGGCTTCGAGCTGGAGGCCATCGCCGAACGGATCCTGGAGGTCGGGGAGCGGGAGCGAACCCACGGGCCCCGGGAGCTGGTCGAAGCCTTCCTGCTCAGAGAGCAGCGCAAGGGCCTCCGGGGCGAAGCCCACAGCATGACGGCCGAGCTGTCCAAGCGGGTGCACGCCTTTGCTGCCGGCCGCAGCGAAGGCTTCGCGGCCTGGGAAGACTACCAGGCCTATGTCGACGCCTGCAGAGCCCGCGGGCCGACGACGCTTCGTGATCTGTGGCGGCTGGAGGAAGCGGAGTCGATACCGCTGGAAGACGTGCAGCCCAACCACGAGATCACTCGCCGCTTCGGCTCGGGGGCGATGTCCTTCGGGGCCATCAGCGCGGAGTCCCAGCGAGACCTCATCAAGGGCATGGCCGCCGTCGGCGGCCGGAGCGCAAGCGGTGAAGGCGGCGAGAACCCCTTCTACGAGGTCGACGGCACCACCGCCTCCGTCAAGCAGATCGCCTCCGGGCGTTTCGGCGTCACCGCCGAGTACCTGATGGTGGGCAAAGAGATCGAGATCAAGATCGCGCAAGGCGCCAAGCCCGGAGAAGGCGGCCAGCTGATGGGGTTGAAGGTCGACGCCGCCATCGCAAAGGCGCGGCACGCCTCGGAGGGGGTCGACCTGATCTCCCCTCCCCCCCTGCACGACATCTACAGCATTGAGGACCTGCGGCAGCTGATCTACGAGCTCAAGCAGCTCAAGCCCGGCGCGCCGGTCACGGTCAAGCTGGTCTCCGGCGCCCACGTGGGGACGATCGCGACCGGCGTCGTCAAGGCGGGGGCCGACGTCGTCCAGATCTCGGGCGGAGACGGCGGGACGGGCGCTGCCTCGCTGAGCTCGATGAAACACGCCGGTCTTCCGTGGGAGATCGGTCTCGCCTCCGCCCACCAGAGCCTGGTCGCCGAGGGCCTGCGAAGCAACTGCATCCTGCGGGTCGACGGCGGGCTTCGACACGGCGAAGACATCGTCAAGGCAGCTTGCCTCGGAGCCGAAGAGTTCGGCTTCGGGAAGCTGGTCCTGATCGCCGAGGGCTGCATCATGGCCCGGGTCTGTCAGAAGAACACCTGCCCCCGGGGCATCGCGACCCACGATCCCAAGTTCAAGAAGAAGTACCGCGGCAGCCCCGAAGACGTGGCGACCTTGATGCGCTACATCGCCGAGGACGTCCGCCGATGCCTGGCACGTCTCGGCCACGCCCACCTCGAAGAAGTGGTGGGCCGCGGCGATCTCCTCCAGCGCACGGCGGCCATGCCCCATGTCGATCTACGCGCCCTGGCCGTCGCCGCTCCGCACCGTGGCTTCATGGGTCCCGCCCTCGACGAGCAGGCCAGCCGGACCAACGCCCGGCTGCTGGAGGATTTGCAGCCCGCCATCCGCGGCGACGCCCCCATGGCGCTCGACACCGAGATCCGGAGCACCGATCGGGCGGTGCTCGCCACCGCCTCCGGCGCCATGGCCCTCACTTGGGCCCGCCATCGTCGAGGTGGGCCCGCACCCCAGTCGGCCCGGGTGCGTTTCACCGGCAGCGCTGGCCAGGGCTTTTGCGCCTTTTTGACCTCGGGCTTCGAGGTGGAGCTGTGGGGCGAGGCCAACGACTCGGTGGCCAAGTCGATGTCGGGGGGCCGCCTGGTCGTACGGCCCAAGGCCGAGGCCCGCTACGAAGCCGCCGAGAACACCATCCTCGGTAACGGCTGCCTCTACGGAGCCACCGGCGGGGAGCTCTTCGCCGACGGCCTGGCCGGCGACCGCTTCGGGGTCCGCAACAGCGGGGCGACGGCGGTCGTGGAGGGCGTCGGTCTGCACGCCTGCGAATACATGACCGGCGGAACGGTGGTGATCCTCGGCGGCGTTTCCTACAACGTCGGCGCCGGCATGACGGGCGGGGAGCTCTTCCTGCCCATCGAGACCCTCCCCCTCGTGAATACGGAGTACATCGTGGCCCGCGAGCTGTCCCCCGAGGACCAGGGCCGCCTGGAGGCTCTCGTTCGGCGCCACGCCGAGCTGACCGGAAGCCGCACCGCTCAGGGCCTCCTCGCTCGCAAGGACTGGTCCGACTTCCGGCGCTTCATCCCCCGGGCCCTCTCGGTGCGCCCGCCCTCACCTGCGCAGGTCTGAGTCGGCGGCCCTCGGGATCAGGGAGCGGGAACCTCGACCGCGTCTTCAGGCCGCTCGAAAGTGCCCTCGGGCGCCTTCGCCACCAGCTTCAGGTCCGACAGCGTGGCTTTTCCGAGCTGCTCGCCGAACACCCCCTTCTCCGCGCTCCACAGACGGAAGCTCCATCGGGTCGCGAGCGCCGCGCCGTCCGCCTCCTCATAGTGGCTGTACACGATGGCGTGGGGCTCTTGCTCGGCCTCGGTCCGAGAGCGGCCGCCGAAGGTCACGATATAGGCCAGACCCCGAAGGACGTGGGTCTCGGGTTCGGCGTAGACCACGTACCAGTCGTCAGAAGCATCCCCGACCCCCTGCGCGAAGCTGAGCTTCGCGGCGGGGACGGTCTCGCCCTCCATCCACGGACGCGGGCCCACCGGCGTGTAGCGGGCGCCGGTGTCGCCCAGCTTGAAGGGCGCGAGCAGGAAGTAGCTCCAGGTCAGCGCGTCGAAGCGCACGCCCTTCGCGGAAGCGCCGGCCGGAGCCAGCCAGGCGGTGCGTCCATCGAAGACGATGGTCTTTCCGCCGTCGAACTCGATGCGGGTCCGACCCCCGTCGGTCGCCGCAACCAGGGTCCCGTGCACCCGGGGCTCTCCGCCGAAATCGAGCTCGATGCGGGCCTCGATGGCCTCGTGGGCTCGGAGGGCCTCGGCGCCATGGGCGCGCTCGATCTCGCCGACGGTGGGCGCCCCCATGAAGGCGCACGCGAGTAGACTGAACACGTCCCGGGCTATGGGCCTCATGCAGGCCCCGAGCAAGTCGCCGGGCCAGAGTTTCTCGCCGGGCAGCGTCGACGTTGGGCGAAGTTCGGGTAAGGCTTCAAGGACCGTGCGCTTCCTCTTCGACTTCGTCTCTCCTTACGCCTACCTGGCTTGGCCTCGGGCCAAGGCGATCGCCATCGAGCGTGGCGTCGAGCTGGAGCCGGTGCCGATTTTGTTCGCCGCCCTCCTCGACCACCACGGTCAGCTTGGACCGGCCGAGATACCGGCGAAGCGACTGCACACGATGAAGCACGTCACGCGGCTGGCTCGAGCCGATGGGCTGCGGCTGCAGATGCCGCCTGCGCATCCCTTCAATCCCTTGCTGCCGCTCCGGGTCGCGACAGCGGTGACCGGGCCGGAACGTCACCGGGTGGTCGACGCCCTCTTCGAGGCCACGTGGGCCGAAGCGGTGCCGATGTGGGAGGCCGACGCGGTGTCCCGCTTCTTGAGCGACCGGGCCCTGGACGGCCCCGGACTGGTGGCCAAGGCCCAAAACGAGGATGCAAAGGCCGAGCTCCGCTCGGCCACCGAGCTGGCGCTGGCCAACGACGTCTTTGGCGTTCCGACGGTGCTCGTTCAGGGCGAGCTCTTCTGGGGGTACGACAGCCTCCCCCATATCCCGGCCTTCCTGGACGGCGCCGATCCGGTCACACCCCGCCTGAGCAGCGACATCGAGCGGATGCCGGCCCAATCCCAGCGCCGGTCTCGCTGAGGGGGCATCGCCGGTACCAAAGACTGGCCCCAAAGCCAGCGGGCCTCCTTGGCCTCGCCGCCGATCCGGGCGAAGACTGGGCTGATGCGCCGTCTTGCTCCGCTCCTCGTGCTTCCGCTTTTCCTGGCCTGCTCGGACGAAGAGGATCCGGTCCCCCGCCCGATGAGCTCCCGTGATGCCGCTTTTCCCGATGCGGCCGAGCCAGACCCGGACACCGGAGACGAGCCCGACGGCGGCAAGATCGACGGCGGAGACGCCGGCATGACCGAACCTGCCGACATCGGGCCGGATCTGGGACCGGACCTCGGCCTCGACCTCGGCCCCGACCTCGGGCCCGAAGATGCGGGGACGGACGCCGGGACGCCTCCCTGCTCGGACCTGCCCGCCCCCGCAACCGTGGTCTACGTCGACGCGTCCGCGCCGGCAGGTGGGAGCGGCGGAAGCTGGGCGGCGGCCTTTCGATCATTGGCGGACGGCCTGGCGACGGCGAGCGCCGGCCAGCAGATCTGGGTGGCGGGCGGCACCTACACCCCGGTCGTCCCGAACGACCTCATGAACGTCAGCATCCAGGAGCGAGAGACCAGCTTCGAGCTGGTGGGAGGCGTCCGGCTGCTGGGTGGCTTCGCCGGTGACGAGGCGCGGGCGTGCGAGCGGGACGGGCGCGCGACTACCGTCCTCAGCGGAGACTTGGCCGGGGACGACCTGGACGGCGATGCCGACGGGCGCAGCGAGCGCGGGACCGAGGAGAACAGCCGACAGGTGCTTCGCTTCGTCTCGGGAACGGGAACGGCCGAGCTGGAGGATCTTCGCATCGTCGGGGGCCAAGCCGATGGCGCCGGCGATCTGCGCCAGGGTGGCGGCTTGTTCTGCCGCGAAGCATCCCTCGTCCTGCGTAGGGTCGAGCTCGCCGACAATCGTTCACCCTCGCCCTTCGGAGGCGGCGGCGGAATGGCCGCCATCGGCTGCGAAGTCGTCCTCGAAGACGTGCTGTTCGAGGATAACGTCTCCGAAGGCGGCGGTGGCGGCCTCTTGGTGGATCAGGCCAGCGCCGAAATGGGTTCGACGCTGACCCTCCGCAACGGCCGCTTCGTAGAGAACGAGGCGGTCGGGGCCGGTGGCGGCGCCGATTTACGGAACCGAACCACGGCTCGGCTGACGGGTGTGCGCTTCGAAGCGAACGAGGTCACCACCTCCGGAGGCGGTTTGGGCGACGGCGCTGGCCTCTCCATCGATGGCGCCGCCGTTCGCGTCGGCGCCGGTCAGTTCATCGACAACGTCGCCTCGGTGGACGGAGGCGGCCTGCGTCAGCGCGGCGGCCAGCTCCGCGGCAGTCATCTCGTCTTCGATGGCAACGAGGCGGGGGGCGACGGGGGCGGGTTCGCCGCCGCCAGCACGATCAGCGACGGCACCAGCCTACAGTACGCGGTCTTCTTCGAGAACTCGGCCCGGCGCGGCGGCGCCCTCCATGCCCGAAGCCCGGTGACAGCAGCCCACCTCACGATGCTCTCCAACTCGGCTTCCAACGTCGGGGGAGCGGTCCACACCTTCGACGGCGAAGGCCCCATCCGGATCTACAACAGCATCGTGTGGGGCAATCGGGCCACCAACGGCGGCAACGGCGTGCGGGGACGGGGCATCGTCGTCTCTCGCTCCGTTCTGCAGGACTCGAACGGCGGGAGCCCGTGGACGGGCCACGTCGCCAACCAGGGCCGGGATGGCGGGGGCGTCATCGACGAGGCGCCGGCCTTCTCGAGCGCCATGCCCCGTGGTCCGGATGGAGTGTTCGGGACCGCCGACGACGGCTTGGTACCCGCCTCGGGCGGGCCGGGTCTCGATGCCGCCCCCGCCAACGACGTCCACGACGCCAACCTCGACGGCTTCCGCCGCGAGCCCCCCTCGGACGTCGGTGACGTCGACCAGGACGGCGTCTTCGACGAGGCCCTCGGGACCGACTTGGGGGGCGCTGTGCGGGTGGTGGGAGGCGCCGCCGACATGGGCGCCTACGAAGAGCAGACCAGCGTCGCCAGCGCCCTCACGCTTCACGTCGACGCCGACGCCGACGGGGCCCAGGACGGAAGCTCCTGGGCCGACGCCTTCACCGAGCTGTCCGGCGCCCTGGCCATGGCCCGAGCCGGCGACCAGATCTGGGTGGCCGAGGGAAGCTACAGGCCGGGGAGCAACCGCAGCTCGAGCTTCTTCCTCCGGCCGGGCGTCCGGGTGCTGGGCGGATTCGCCGGCACCGAGACCACGGCCGCGCAGCGCGACCCCGAGCTCCACGAGACCATCCTCAGCGGTGGGATCGGGGGACCTGGCCCGACCGACAACGCGCAACACGTGGTCGTCGCAAGCGGACTCGGAACGGCAGCGCTGCTGGACGGCTTCACGATCCGGGAAGGAAACGATGACCTGAGCGGAGGCGCCGGGACGGGCGGTGGCATCCTCGCGGTGACGGGGACGCCTCGGCTTTCGAACCTCCTCGTGATCAGCAACGAGGCCGGCCAGGGCGGCGGACTCTACGCCTCCGAGGGCGCCAGCGCCGAGCTCCGCGGCGTGGTCTTCCAGGAGAACGAGGCGAGCCAAGGAGGGGGTATCTTCGTGGTGGAGGACGCGCGAATCGAGATCGTCTCGGGGCGATTCATCGGAAACCGAGGACCGGTCGGTGGCGGTGGGCTCTTCGCGGACCGGCGGGCCCGGGTCCTCGTTTCTCACAGCGCCTTCGCGGACAATCGAGCCATCGGCTCGCCCAGCAGCCCGGGCCCCTGCGGAGGCGCTCTTCAGGTCACCGGCTTCGGCGAAGCGGTGGTCATCGATTCGGTCTTCGTCACCAACGGCGCAGCCCTCGGCGGGGCCCTGTGCGCGTTCAACAGCGCGACCCTGCGAGTCGCGGACAGCACCTTCACCCGCAACGACGCTGCTTTCGGAGGCGCATTCTCGATCTGGAACGGCTCCGATGCCTTCGTGAGCAACAGCATCGCGTGGGGCAACAGCTTGAACATGGAGCGCTCGAGCCCCAGCGGTCCGGAGATCGCGCTGAGGAGCAGCAGCGCCAGCGGCGGAGATCTGACCTGGGTGGGCGGCCTCCTCGAGGGAGGCGGCTCGGCACCCGAGAGCGCCGAATGCGATCGCTGCACCCTCACCGTGACCGGCGCCATGGACATGGATCCGCTCTTCCAAAACCCCATGACGCCGGCGGGCTCGGACGGCCGGTTCGGTACGACGGACGACGGCCTGGTGCCTGATTCCGGCAGCCCAGCCGTCGATGCCGGGAGCCCGAACGACGAGGCCGACCTCGACGGAGATGGCGACGTCGTTGAAGCCGCGCCCGACCTAGCGGACGTCGATGAGGACGGCGACCGCGGCGAAGCGATCCCGGTCGACGCGCGTCTAGGTATTCGCATCCAAGGCACTCAGGTCGACATCGGAGCCTACGAGAGCATCTAGTG
>CAYZFR010000002.1:0-52115 GCA_964477875.1 uncultured Myxococcales bacterium | reverse complement strand
ATCGGGCGAAGGGCGGCCGGACTTCTTCAAGGTTTTGCTGACTCAGGGCACTAGTTGGCCTCGGACCAGTCGGCGTCGATGACGTCGTCGTCCTTCTTCTTGGACTCCTCGCCGCCGTCGCCCCCACCGGCGGAGGGACCACCGCCCTCGGGAGGCCCGCCGGCCTCGCTGGTCGACTTGTAGAGGTGCTCGGCCATTTTCTGCGAGGCCGCCTTGAGCTTCTCCTCCGCGGCGTCCCATGCCGTGGGCTCCTCCTTTTTGAGCGCTTCCCGGGCCTCTTCGACCGCGGTCGAGACCTCCTGGCCGAGCTCGACGGGGAGCTTGTCCTTGGACTCGTTCATGGTCTTTTCGACCTGGTAGACGAGCTGGTCCAGGCGGTTCTTGCGCTCGACGAGCTCACGCCGCTCTTCGTCGGCCTTTTCGTTGGCCTGGGCCTCCTCGACCATGCGGTTGATCTCGTCTTCGCTCAGCCCCGA
This sequence comes from uncultured Myxococcales bacterium, assembly GCA_964477875.1. GTDB lineage: Bacteria > Myxococcota > Kuafuiibacteriia > Kuafuiibacteriales > Kuafuiibacteriaceae > Kuafuiihalomonas. The sequence continues at coordinate 51,639 of CAYZFR010000002.1, read as the reverse complement.
CTGGGCTTCGATGCGGATCGACTGCTCCTGGTTCGTGGCCTTGTCCTTCGCCGAGACCTTCACGATGCCGTTGGCGTCGATGTCGAACGTCACCTCGATCTGGGGCACGCCCCGAGGCGCCGGTGGGATCCCGCTGAGGACGAACTTTCCGAGGGTCTTGTTGTCGTTCGCCATTTTCCGCTCGCCCTGCATGACGTGGACCTCGACCTGGGGCTGATTGTCCTGCGCGGTGGAGAAAACCTCCGATTTCGTCGTGGGGATGGTCGTGTTCCGCGGGATGAGGGGCGTGAAGACGCCGCCCAGAGTCTCGATGCCGAGAGAGAGGGGGGTGACGTCGAGGAGGACGATGTCCTTCGCTTCGCCCGTCAGGACGCCACCCTGAATGGCGGCGCCCATGGCGACCACCTCGTCCGGATTGACCGAGCGGTTGGGCTCTTTGCCGAAGAACTTCTTCACCTCTTCCTGGATGAGGGGGATTCGGGTCGAACCACCGACGAGGACGATCTCGTCGATCTCTCGCGGCGATTTCTTGGCGTCGTCGAGGGCCTTCTTCACCGATTGGAAGGACCGCGAGACCAGCTCACCGACCAGGGCCTCGAACTTGGCTCGGGACAGTTTGAGCTGCATGTGCTTCGGACCGCTGGCGTCGGCGGTGAGGAAGGGAAGGTTGACCTCGGTCTCGAAGGCGCTCGAGAGCTCGATCTTGGCCTTCTCCGCCGCGTCCTTGAGACGCTGCATCACCATCTTGTCGTTGGAGATGTCGATGCCCGTGTCCTTCCGGAACTCGTCGGTCAGCCACTTCATGATGACGGCGTCGAAGTCGTCGCCGCCGAGGTGGGTGTCGCCGTTGGTCGAGATGACCTCGACCACACCGTCGCCGACCTCGAGGATGGAGATGTCGAAGGTCCCGCCGCCGAAGTCGTATACGGCGATGATCTCGTTGTTCTTTCGGTCGAGGCCGTAGGCGAGGGCAGCCGCGGTCGGCTCGTTGATGATCCGCTGGACGTTGAGGCCGGCGATGCGGCCGGCGTCCTTGGTCGCTTGGCGCTGGGAATCGTTGAAGTAGGCGGGGACGGTGATGACGGCCTCCGTCACCTCCTCGCCCAGCTGGGACTCGGCGGCCCGCTTGAGCTTCTGCAGCACCTTGGCGGAGACCTCCGGCGGTGAATAGCCCTTGCCCCGGATGGTGACGTGGGCGTCTCCGTTGTCCGACTTGGCGACCTGGTAGGGGACGCGCTTGGCCTCCTCCTGGACGTCATCGAACTTCATCCCCATGAAGCGCTTCACCGAGTAGACGGTGTTCTCAGCATTGGTGATGGCCTGCCGCCTTGCGGTTTGGCCGACTAGGGTTTCACCCTTTTCGGTCCATGCCACGACGGAGGGGGTGGTTCGGTGACCCTCCTCGTTGACCAGGACCTTTGTCTCTCCGCCTTCCATGATGGAGACGACGGAGTTGGTCGTTCCCAGGTCGATTCCGATGACTTTCTTTCCCATGCGAGCCCTTCCTATCTGCCCCTTTGCCGGGGTCGCGAGGGAGCTTAGGCACAACGCCTAGGCCGTCAAACTCACCCAAATCGAAACATGGTCGAGGCGACATGTGTTACGGGATGTCGATAGTGGCCGTACCGGCGGCCCTCCACTCAGGAGCCAAGCAGCATGAAAAATGGAGCAACCATCGTCGGATTTTTGGTCGTGGGCGCCATCGGTGGCGCTGTCGGATACGCGGTCCGAGACGCCCAAGACTCCCAGCAAGCGGGTAAGCGCCCCCCCGTCGCCGACGGCCCGACCGCCGAGAAAGGCGATTCGGACGCGGAGGTCTACAAGGTCCCTCTCGGCAACAGCCACCGGAAGGGTCCCAAGGACGCCCTGGTGACCATCGTCGAGTTTTCGGACTTCCAGTGCCCGTTCTGCAACCGGGTCAACCCGACCCTTACCCAGATCCAGAAGACCTACGGCGACGACGTCCGCTTCGTCTTCAAGCACAACCCGCTGCCCTTCCATAAAGACGCTCCGCTCGCCTCGGAGTACGTCCTCGCGGCCGGCGAGCAGGGCAAGTTCTGGAAGATGCACGACAAGGTCTTCGCCAACCAGAAGCAGCTGAAGAAGGACGACCTGGAGGGCTACGCCAAGTCCCTCGGGCTCGACATGGGCAAGGTCCACACCTTCATCGAGTCCGGGGCCGGCAAGAAGGCCATCGCCCAAGACCAGAAGCTCGCCCGACAGATCGGCGCCGGCGGCACTCCGGCCTTCTTCATCAACGGCGTCAAGCTGTCCGGGGCCCAGCCCTTCAATGCCTTCAAGAAGGTCATCGACGAGCGCCTGGCGGCGGCCAAGGCCCTGGTGTCCGAGGGGACCGACGAGGACGAGGTCTACGCCGCCCTCATCGCCGATGGGCGGACCACCCCCGCCCCCAAGCCCGAGGCTCAGAAGCGTCGAAAGGCTCCGCCGGATACCCGCCAGAAGGTGGCGCTGGTCGATGGCACCCCCGCGAAAGGCGGAGAGAAGCCCCTCGTGACCATCGTCGAGTTCTCGGACTTTCAGTGCCCCTACTGCTCTCGCGTCAATCCGAGCCTGGATCGCGCCCTGAAGGAGTATGGTGACGACCTTCAGGTCCGCTTCCGGAACCAGCCCCTGTCTTTCCACAAGCAGGCCCTGCCCGCTGCCAAGGCGGCCCTCGCGGCCCACGAGCAGGGCAAGTTCTGGGAGATGCACGACGTGCTTTTTCAGAACCAGCGAGCGCTCAGCGAAGACCAGCTCAAGGGCTATGCGAAGCAGGTCGGTCTCGACCTCGACCGCTTCGAGAAGGACATGGCGGCCCCCGCCATCGCCAAGGTCATCGAGAAAGACCAGGCCGATGCGCGCAAATACGGCGCCCGTGGCACCCCGACGCTGTTCGTGAACGGCACCCCGATTCGAGGCGCGCAGCCCTATCCAAGGGTCAAGGCCGTCATCGACGAGGAGCTCGCCCTGGCCAAAAAGCTGATGAAGAGCGGCGCCAGCCGATCCAACGTCTACGAGAAGGTCCTGGCCGAAGCGCCCTCACCCCAGGCCAAGGCGCCCCCGGCGCCGAGCAAGCCGGTCGACATCGAGATCGGCAAAGCCCCGGTTCAAGGCGACCCAAAGGCGCCGGTGAAGGTCGTGATGTACTCGGATTTTCAGTGCCCCTTCTGCAGCCGCGTCAACCCCAGCATCGAGAAGCTGCAGGAGGAATACGGAAAGAAGGTCGTAGTCGCCTTCAAGCACTTCCCGCTGTCCTTCCACGAGGACGCCAAGCCGGCCGCCATCGCAAGCTTGGCCGCTCATCGGCAGGGCAAGTTCTGGGAGATGCACGAGCTGTTGTTCGACAACCAAAAGTCCCTGAAGCGGGACGACCTCGTGGGCTACGCCAAGGAGCTCGGCCTCAACGTGTCGAAGTTCAAGAAGGACCTCGACGATCCGACCCTCGCCAAGTGGGTCGCTCGAGACATGGCCGAGGGGCAAAAGGTCGGCGTCCGCGGGACCCCGGCCACGTTCATCAACGGCCAGCTCGTCTCCGGGGCCCAGCCCTACAGCAAGTTCAAAACCCTCGTGGACCAGGCCCTCAACAACAGCTGAGCGTCCGTTTTCCGGCCTACCTCCGGGGCTCACGAAGTTAGCCGGCCTTACCCCCGGCAACCATTGTCCGATCTCCTCCCCCCGCCCACTCGACGTGTATTCCGCGATGGGGATCCGGCGTTCGGAAATTGACGGCGCGCTGCGTCACGAAGATGTCGAAAATGGCTCCGGTGGGGCGTTTCCGCCCTTGGCACCTACGAATTTCGTGCTCTAGATTACGCCGGCATGTCGGGAGTGCGTCCGTCCCGCGTCTGGTTTCTGTCACCGGCGTTCGCGACCTTGCTGTTCTTCCTCGCACAGGTGGCGATGATGCTCGGAGGTGAGACTTCGGCGCCACGGGTGGCAGGTTTGGCGGCCAGCACGCCCTTGCCGGCCGGAGACAGCCGAGTGGTTCAGGTCATCCAGCCAGCCGAGCTAGAGCCCGTTCCGGTCCCCGAGACGCGCGAGGCCTTGATCGACCTGCTCGAGCGCCAGCGCCGGGTTGTCTTCGACGGTCGCTGACCGTAGCCGCGTAGGAAGAAGGGGCCCGCGGAGGGACGCCGCAGCGCGAAGTTCCCTTCAGACTTCGCCCTGCGCCTGCTTGGGGCGCCTTATCAGCCAGCGCCACAAGATCGCGTCGGGAACCGGGAGGACCAGGAACAGGTGCTCGAGGAGCGCCAAGCCCAGCAAGGTCCCGACCAGGGTCGCGCCCACGGCCTCGAACCCGGTCCGGGTGGTCGCCAGGCCGGTGAACCAGCTCAGGGCCAAGCTCCCGAGGAGCAGCGACCACGGCATCAAGGGGTTCATGGGGGCTTGGCGGAAGTAGCTGGGGATGTAATCGAGCTCGTCGGGGAGGAAGTCGACGGCCAGGTTCCGGACCCCCAGAAAGACGTTCAGCTTGGCGCTGAGTCGCATGACCCAGAGGACCACGAAGCTGGCCACCCCGACCTGGTTGGGAGCGCCCCAGGTCCCAGCGACCAATGCGAGCACAGTGGCCGCCAGGGCCAGCTCGTGGTGGAGCACCACCTCCAAGGCGAATCGAAAGCGACGCCAACCCGACGCTCGAGCGGGGCAGGGCTCGCGGCGCGGGCCGGTCAGCCACCCCTTCAGAAACAGGAGCTCGTGCCAGGCCCACACCCCGATGGCTGAACAGAAGGCCATGTAGGCCCCCCTCGGGCTCGGGTCGTGGACGGTCCACACCAGCCCCAGGACCGAGGCCATCGCCACCGCGGTCATGACGCCCAGGACTAAGCCCGCTTGGCGCCGGTGCTGGGCCCACAGCAGCGCCCCGGTGCCGAACCACCAGACGAACACACAGAAGCCGATGGCGAGGACTGGGGTCATGCGAAAGTGTCCTCTTTCAGTAGGAGGGCTGCAGGCGGCTGCGCGCCGGGAGCTCGTTGATCACCGGGCGTCGCAGATACATGCGGCCAAAGGTCCAGACCGCTTTGGCCCGAAGCCACGCCGTCTTGGCGAATCCCACCACGCCGCCGGTCTTTTTCGCGGCTTGAATACCCTCCGAGATGGCAACCATGCGCATGAGGTCGGCCTTGAAGCCTTCGGACTCCACGTCGAGTAGGATCGGGAAGACCTGGCGAGAGATGTTCACCGTCTTTCGGAAGACCTCCAGCCCATACTCGGTCGGGTCCAGGTTCAGCGCCTGGTGGAAGGCGGGGCGATTGTGATCCCGCACGAACATGGTGGCGAAGACGGCGAGCTGGAAGAAGCGGATCCAGAGCCGGTTCAGGCCTGAGAGCAGCTTCGGGTTGGCTCGCATCAACAGGGCGAAGGCCTCCCCGTGCTTGAACTCGTCGTTGCACCACTGCTCGAACCACTTGAAGAGCGGATGGAACCGAAGCTCCGGATGCTTCTCTAGGTGGCGGAAGATCGTGATGTAGCGGGCGTAGCCGATCTTCTCCGACAGGTAGGTCGCGTAGAAGATGAACTTGGGCGAGAAGAAGGTGTACTTCTTCTTCTTGGTCAAGAAGGCGAGGTCGACCTCGACGCCGAAGTCCCGCAGCGCATCGTTGATGAAGCCGGCGTGGCGTGACTCGTCCCGGCTCATGCAGCCGAAGAGCCGACAAATCTCCTTGTTGGTGCCCCGCTTTCGCATCTCGGCGTAGAGGACGCATCCCGAGAACTCGGCGGTCAGGGAGCTGACCAGAAAGTCCAGGAACTCTTCTCTCAGCTTGCCGTCGATGCGCGACAGATCGAGGTCCCATTTGTCGCCTCGCTTGAAGTGATTGCGGTTCGGATCGTTCTCGAGCTCCTCGATGAGGGCGTCCCACTCGGCGCGCACCGGGGTGACGTCGATGCGATCCAGGGCGTCGAAGTCGGTGGTGTAGAAACGTGGGCTCAGCGTTGTGGTCTGCTGGGCCAAGCGGGTGGTCTGGTTGATGCTTTCTGCGCTCATGATGTTCAGCTCCTTAGTTGTTCGTCGGTGAAGCTCACGTCGAGCAGCTCCATCGCTTCGAGGTTGCCGGTCAGACGGCTCCATAGGCGCTCCCACGGCCACGCCCGAATGAGGGTGGCGCGACAGCGCGTCGTCACCGTCTGCCCGTAGGGCGGGCACGGCGGTGGTCCGTGTACCAGGATTTCGTCGCCCGGCTCGGCCTGAAGTCCGTTGAGGTCGACGTGGGCCCCCAGATTCTCGAAGGTGTGGTCGATCCGGACCGTGCAGTCGGTGGTAATCCGTCGCTTTGGTATCATGTTCATCCTCTTGCGTGCCTGATCGGTGCATCCAGGAGGCGCACGAATAGAGCCACGTTGTCTTTTCCGAAGACGTCGAGCTCGATCGTCCCGTCGATCGTCGGATCGTACAGAGACAGTCGCCCGTCCGACCAGCGGATCAGGTCGTAGGGCGCGTCGAGCGGCATGGACTCCAGCTTGCGACCGCGGTCCAGTGCCCTGAGCAAGCCGCGCAGGAAGCCCTCTTCGCCTGGCTGGGCGCTGGCGAGGACATTGCCGGTGGCGTGATCGCGCACTTCGATGACGTCCCCTGGGGTGCGCTCGAAGAGCAGGCTGCGCTTCTCCACGACCTTGGCCTCCGGCATCTCGGTGCGCCCATAGCCCGTGGTGCGAGAGAAGATGGCGAAGGCAAAGGTCACCACGATGAGCACACCGGTCACGATCAGGACCCAGCGCGGGACCTGGACATGGTCGTGGTGATGGCCGGTCACGCCGGGGCCTCTTGCCCGCGGGTCCTCTGCGGCACGGCCTCCGCGGTCGGGGTCGGTCGAGCCTTGGCCGGGGCTGCGGCGGCCTGGGGCGCGTCAGCTTCGGCATGGTCCTGGAGGGCCGCCCGAAGCTTCTCGACCACCTGGGCCCCGTTGGGGAGGCAGCGGAGCATGGGCTGAGGACGCTTCCAGTGCCAGGGCCGGCAATGGGGCCATAAAAAGAGCACCCCGATCGGCGGGGGCTCGATGGGCTCCAGCGGGATCTCCGCCGTCCCGTCCTCGAGCAGCTTCACAGAGGCGTTGCGAACCTGGGTGAAGGGCACGTTCACCGTCATGGGAAAGGCGATGCCGTAGCGAATGACGATTCGCCGGTTGGTGAGGGTGTAGACCGTCGTACGGACGTGGAGTCGCGCCATCAAAGCGAGGATCCCGACGCACATCAGCCCGAGCCCACCGACAAAGGCGGCCGAACCCAGCGCCGAGCCGAGGCCCTCCTGGATCCCGAAGCCGAGGCGCGCCACCACCAAAACTCCGAAGTAAATCGCCACCTTTCGGGCGTGAAACACCCGTCGGGCCAAGGCGCGACCGTTGGGCTCCCCCTGCCACAGGACCCTCTCTCCCTCGGGAAGCTGCTGGGGCAGGCCGCGGACGGGCTCGAAGTCCAGCTCGCTCATACCAGCGGTCCGTATCCGTACGTCGTCGCGTACATCCGACCACCGGCGTAGAACGCCATGATCTGGTCTTCCTCCCGCACCCCCACTTGGTCGGGGTTGGAGAGAGTCGGGATCTTCGGAAAGTGCTCGGACTTGAGCGAAGCGACGGTCACGCAATCCTCTCTGACCACGGCCGAGAACATCGGGATGAGCCGGGAACCGGCGCCCCCTTCGAGCTCGACTTCGAGGTAGCGAACCATCTGGTCTGCTCGGTCGACCCAGATGTCCTTGACGGTACCGACCTTCTTTTTGTCGTTGGCGAGGACGTCGAAGCCTCGCACGTCCTTCGAGGGCTTGAAGATTTCGTAGTCGGTGGCGACGCGCATGGGGACGATCAGCAAGTCGCCCTCTCGGGTCAGCTCGGGGCGCTCGTCTCTGTCCACATAGGAGGCGGGGCCGACCCCGTCGACCATCGGATCACCGGTGGGCTCGAGGGGGGCGCCGGGGGTCTTGGCGACCGGCTCGGCTGCGATGGGACGGTCGTCGCGTTTGTCGTTGGGCGCGAAGTAGGAGCCGTGGCCGTGGGGCAGTACGTACTCCATTGGCTTGGCCATCCAGAAGAAGCCGGTCGAGCCGTAGGCCTCTCGCGCCTCGTACTCGACGGGGTAGCCTTCTCGGCGATCGGTCCGGCGAATGTACCAGACGAGCCCGAAGAAAAAGATCCAGAAGATGTAGAGGACGATCTGAGCGATGTCCACGTAACCGGTGATTGCAGCATCCATGATTGTTCTGAGGCTCCTCAGCCTGGCATCTCGGCCAGACCAAACTTTCTGCGGGCTCCTGCCCCGCTCGGCTGCTGCCGGACCATGGGTCCGAGCGCCGCGAGTGCGACGAACAGCAAGCCAATCTCGATGTGGTAAACGAAGGTGTAGCCCGCTACTGGGCCGGTCAGCGCCGGACCGAGGGCGCCCGCTTCGGCGTAGCTCGTGACGAGGTCGCGGACGAGGCCGCCGAACGCGATGCCCACTCCCGCGGCCGTGGCCTGGACGGCGCCCCATGCGCCGAGGGCGAGGCCGGCGCCGTCGTCTTCGGCCAGGCCCATCGCCGCGGTGAGGGTGCCGACCGCGAACAGGCCGCCACCCATTCCGATGAAGACGGTTCCAACGCGGAACAGCATGACCGAGTGAAGCGGGGCGGCGAAAGTGATGGCGCTGAAGGCCGCGATCCCGATCAACGAGCCCCACGCGGCCAGCATGTACGCGCTCTTGCCTTGCGACAGAGAGCGGGCCGCCCACGCGAAGCCGGCCAGGCTGCCGCCGGCGAGCAGCGCGGTGAGGGCGGTGGTGGCGGCGACCGAGAGGTCCAGAACTTCGCCTCCGTAGGGCTCCAACAAGATGTCCTGCATGCTGAAGGCGGCCGTACCCAATCCTATCACGACCAGGAGTCGGCTCGCTTGGCCGCCGGCCAAGAAGCGCTGCCAAGACTGGTGAAATCTCGGCTGAACCTTGGTCCGGTCGAGGTTGGGACGCCGAGCCTCCTGCTTCCACAGAGCCACCAGGTTCAGACCGAGGGTCAGGATGCCAGCGCCTTGGATGACCTGGATGAGGCGGACCCGGCCGAAGTCCGCCAGGAGAACGCCGAACGTGAGCGCGCTCCCCACCATGCCGATCAGCAGCATGACGTAGAGGAGGGCGACGACTCGGGGCCTGGTCTCTTCGGTCGCGAGGTCGGTGGCGAGGGCGAGACCCGCCGTCTGGGTGGTGTGAAGACCGATCCCGACGCAGAGGAAGGCGAGGGCGGCGCCGATCTCCCCCGCGAAGGGCGGCGCTGCCACCGCGTCGCCAGACAAGACGTGAAGGGCGAAGGGCATGATGGCCAGGCCGCCGAACTGAATGGTGGCGCCCATCCAAATGTAGGGCACGCGACGCCAGCCGATGGCCGATCGATGGTGGTCGGACTTGAAGCCGACCAGGGCCCGGAAGGGCGCGAACAGCAGGGGCAGCGACACCATGGTCGCTACCAGCCAGGCCGGGATCCCCATCTCGATGATCATCACTCGGTTGAGCGTCCCGTTCAGGAGCACCACTGCCATGCCGACCGAGACCTGAAACAGCGACAGGCGCAGCAGTCGCCCCAGGGGAAGCTCGGGAGAGGCAGCGTCGGCGAAGGGGAGGAACGTGGGACCGACTCGCCGCAGAGTCTTGATCCACTGCGTGCGAAGGGCCTTCATGCGCGAACGAGTTCCTGGGCGCGAGATGTGTAGAAGCCCCGGCCAACGTGGATGCTGCGCCCGAGCTGCCAACCCTCGAGGAGGGGGGAGGCGCGGAGGGCGCCGCTCAGCTTCCGCTGCGAGATGGGCTGGATGAAAGGCGCCCGGTCCGACCTGGGAAAAAAGCCGCCTACCCAGTGCATCACGGCCAGAAGCGGCGTCCGAGGCGCGTAGGTGAAGACGACCTGGCGCCGGGCCCGGGCCGCCAGGCGCTCCACCATCGCCGTGATGTCCGGGGCGCAGTAGTGGATCAGCGAGTCCATCGCTACCACCGTGTCGAAGTCTCCGAGCTCGGGATCGATCATGTCGCCGACCCGAAAGTCGATGCTGCCGCTACCGAGCTGGGCCGGGACGCGCTCCCGCGCGAGCTCCACCAGGGTAGGGGACAGGTCGATGGCCACCACGTCAGCGCCGCGCTGGGCGGCGGCAACGGATAGGATGCCGGTTCCGCACCCGGCATCGAGCAGGCGCTGGCCAGAGAGGTCTTCGGGCAGCATCGCCATGATCCCCTCTGCCATCTCCTTGCGGCCGGCCCGGACCGTACGGCGGATCCAGCTCACCGGTCGATCCGAGGTGAGCTGGGCCCAGGCGTCGGCCGCGGTTCGGTCGAAGTAGGCCTCCAGCCGGCTTCGACTCTGCTGGTAGCTCAGGCTGTCCATCAGTCGAATCCCAGGAAGTCGAAGATGTCCCGATCCTTCATCGAGTTAGCCTCCAGCGCCGGGACACCCGCCCATAGCGCTGCCGCCAGTCGCAGATACTCCTGCTGGACGGCGAGGAGCTCCGGCGTCTCCTCCATCTCGAAGAGCACCGACTTCTTGAGGCGGCTCTTTCGGATGATGTCGAGGTCCGGGAAGTGGGCCAGCCTCGAAAGGCCGGTGACTGCGTTGAAGCGATCCACCTCATCGGTGGCGGCGCTTCGGTTCGCGATCACGCCCCCTAGACGCACGTTGTAGTTCTTGGCCTTCGCGCTGATGGCGGAGACGATCCGGTTCATCGCGAAGATGGAGTCGAAGTCGTTGGCGGTCACGATCAGCGCCCGCTCCGCGTGCTGAAGAGGGGCCGCGAAGCCGCCGCATACGACGTCTCCCAGCACGTCGAAGATGACGACGTCGGTGTCCTCGAGCAGGTGGTGCTCCTTGAGCAGCTTCACCGTCTGGCCCACGACGTATCCGCCGCAGCCTGTCCCTGCCGGCGGGCCGCCCGCCTCGACGCACATGACGCCGTTGAAGCCTTCGTAGACGAAGTCCTCGACTCGAAGCTCTTCGCTGTGGAAATCGACGCTTTCGAGCACGTCGATCACGGTCGGCATCAGCCTCTTGGTGAGGGTGAAGGTCGAGTCGTGCTTTGGATCGCAACCGATCTGCAGCACTCGCTTGCCGAGCTTCGAGAAGGCCGCCGACAAGTTCGACGAAGTCGTGCTCTTGCCGATGCCTCCCTTTCCGTAGACGGCGAAGACCTTCGCCCCCTCGATCTTGGTGTTCGGGTCTTGGTGAACTTGGACGCTCCCCGCTCCGTCGGTGCGTTGACTTGGGATCTGTATCAGCTCTTGCATGTTTTCTCCGTATCTCAGGCGGCGGCGTGTCCGACGCCCTCTAGGCGGTCTTCTAGCTCGTCGCCTGCCTTTCGCAGGGCATCGAGCATGTCGTTGTCGGGCTCCCAGTAGGTTCGCTCATGGGCCTCAAGGAGCCGGTTTGCGAGCTTGGCTGAAGCCTTCGGGTTGAGCGTCGCGAGGCGCTCGCGCATCTCGGGATCGAGGACGAAGGTCTCGGACAATTGCTTGTAGACCCACGGGGCCACCTGGCCGGTGGTTGCCGACCACCCCATCGTGTTCGTGATGTGGGCTTCAATTTGTCGAACGCCCTCCGAGCCGTGACTGAGCATGCCCTCGTACCACTTCGGGTTGAGCATGCGGGTGCGGCTTTCGAGGGTGATTTGTTCGCCCAGGGTGCGGACCGAGCCCTCTCCTCGAGTCTGGTCACCGATGTAGACGGGAATGTCCTCGTCGCTGCCTTTGGCCCGACGGACGGCCCGACCTAGACCGCCCAGGGTGTCGAAGTAGTGGTCGATGGTGGTGACGCCCAGCTCGACCGACTCGAGGTTTTGGTAGCTGAGCTGAACCTGCGACAGCGCGCTCTGGAGCAACTCTTCCTGGCGAGCAGGCACGCCGTCTCGACCATAAGCGAAGCACTTGCGACGCGTGTAGGTCTCAGCCAGCTCGTCTTCTTCCTGCCACGCGCCGCTGTCGATGAGGAAGTTGACGTTGGAGCCGTAAGCGCCGTCGGCGTTGCTGAAGATGCGTAGGGTGGCGGTTTCGAAGTCGCACCCCTTCTCTGCCATGAAGCGGAGGGTGTTCTTCCGTACGAAGTTCATCTCCTCCGGTTCCTCGGCCGAAGCGGCCAGCCAGAAGGCCTCGGCCAGAAGCTTCGTCTGCAGCGGGAGCAGATCCCGAAAGATTCCGGACAGGGTGACGACGACGTCCACGCGCGGGCGACCCAGCGTCTCGAGGTCGATCAACTGGGCGCCGCAGAGTCGCCCGTAGGGATCGAATCGAGGCTCGGCTCCCACCAGGGCGAGCACTTGGCTGATCGGTCCCCCTTCGGTCTTCAGGTTGTCCGTGCCCCACAGCACGATGGCCACCGATTCGGGCAGGGCGTTTCCCATGTCCATGTGCCGGCGGAGCAGGCGGTCGGCCTGTCGTGCCCCGTCTTCGACCGCGAAGCTGGAGGGGAGTCGGAAGGGGTCGAAGCCGTGGAGGTTGCGGCCGGTAGGGAGTACCTCTGGATTTCGAGCGATGTCTCCCCCTGGTGCAGGCCGAATGAAGCCGGCCTCCAGAGCATGGAGGAGTCCGGGCAGCTCCCCGTCGCTCCCGAGAGCGGTGCAGAGATGCTGCAGATGCTGGAGGACCTCGGGGTCGGTGTCGTTTGGAGCGGGCTGACCGTCGAGGAGCGCGTCGAGAAGCTTTGGATCCACCCCGAGTCCGCGCACGTCCGCCGCCGCCTCCATCCAGTCCCTGCGCGCCGTCTGTGAGAGCTGCGAGCCGACGATGTGAAGACCGTTGGGGATGAGAGTATCCTTCCAGCTCGACAAAGAGCTTATGACCGATTGCACCGAGTCGGCGCCGCACCAGGGCGCGTCGGTGGCCAGCAGGTCGAGAGCCCTCGCCGAGGCCTCGATGGCCTCCTCAAGGCGCTCGCGCTCCGCCTCTTCTTCCGGAGCCAGGCTCCGCCAGCGCTCGGTCGAGCCCTCCAGATCCAAGAGCTCCTTGTACAGGCCTGCCTTCGCCAGCGGAGGCGTCATATGGCTGATGAGGGTCGCAGCCGCCCGCCGCTTGGCGATCGTGCCCTCGGAAGGGTTGTTGCCTGCGTACAGGTAGACCGAAGGCAGGTCGCCTAGAAGACGATCGGGCCAGCAGTCGGATGACAGACCGGCTTGCTTTCCAGGCATGAACTCGAGGGCTCCATGGGTGCCGAAATGAAGAACGGCGTCCGCATCGAAGTCCTCCCGCATCCAGCGGTAAAAGGCCGAAAAGGCGTGGGTTGGCGCAAAGCCCCGCTCGAAGAGCAAGCGCATGGGATCGCCTTCGTAGCCGAAGCCTGGCTGAATCCCGATGAAGACGTTGCCCAAGCGCGCCCCGAGGACGAAGATGCTCTGGCCGTCGGTCAGCTGCCGCCCAGGGGCAGGGCCCCACTGTGCCTCGATGTCCTTGAGCCAGCATTCTCGGCGGACATGGTGGTCGGCCGGAATCCGAGCGTGGACGTTGGCGTCGGTGCCTAACTCTTCGCTGTTGCCGCCCAGGACAGTCTCCCGAAGCTCATCTACGTCGGCGGGCACGTCGACGTTGTATCCGGCGTCCTTCATGGCTCGGAGGGTGTTGTGCAGAGACTCGAATACCGAAAGGTAAGCCGCTGTTCCCGTCGCCCCGCCATTGGGTGGGAAGTTGAAGAGAACGATGGCTACCTTGCGATCCGCAACCTTGGAGCGGCGCAGGCGGACCATTCGGTCTACCCTGCCCGCGATCGCCTCGATCCGGTCGAGGATCGGGCTCATGTCCCGTTTGCCTTCACCTTGGCTGCGGCCGGCGTAGACCATCGGCGCGGTCGCGCCGTCGAGCTCGGGGATGGCCAACATGATGGTCGATTCGACGGGGAGGAGGCCTCGCTCCGAGCTCTTCCACTCCTCGAGAGTTTGGAACTCGAGAGGCTGGGCCGCCAGATACGGAACGTCGAGCCGAGCGAGGATCTCTTCCGCCGCCCGGGCGTCGTTGAAGGCAGGGCCTCCCACGAGCGAGAAGCCCGTGGCCGAGAGCAGAGTGTCGATGCAGGACACGCCGTCCTTCATGAAGAAGGCCTCGATGGCCGGTCGGGCGTCGAGACCGGATGCGAACGCGGGGATCACGTTCAGACCCTTCGCCTCCAGGGCTGCAATGACCGTGTCGTAGTGTGCGCAGTCTCCAGAGAGCACGTACGAGCGCATGATGAGCAAGCCCACGGTGCCGCGAGCGCCTTCGATGCGGGGCAGCTTCAGCGGATCTTCAGTGAGCTGTTCTGCCTTCGTCGCGCCGAGTCGAGGATGATACAGCCCGGTTTCCGGATAAACCTGTGGCTCCTGGGCCGATACGCGGTCTCTGAGTGCTTTGCGCTCTCCTCCGGCGTATCTCGACACGAGGAGTCGCACCATGTTGGCGATGTTCTCATCCGAGCCTGCCAACCAATATTGCATGGTCAGAAGGTAGGCTCGAAGGTCCTGGGCCGTCCCAGGAATGAAGCGAAGGATCTTTGGAAGCTTGCGGAGCGTCGCCATTTGTTTGGCGCCCGCGGTTCGCTTGTCGTTCTTGCCGCTCTTGCCCCGGAGACGCTTCAGGAGAGAGAGGGGGCCTTTCTTTGAACCGTCCATGCGGAGGCCCCCGAGGTGGGTGAGCTTGATGATCTCGCCGGTGGAGACGCAGCCTACGAAGGCATCGCATTCGGCCTGTCGAGCCATCAGGTCCGGCAAAATGGCCTGCACCTGATCTTCCATGAACAGCATGGCGGCGATGATGATGTCGGCCTGGGCGATGTCTGCCTTGCAGTCCTCCAGGGCGCCCGTCGGGCTCGACCAGTCCGAGGCGGAGTGAAACGACAGTTCAAGACCCGGCAGTTCGGGCAAAAGCTGCGCGCGAGCGCGGTCGACCGCGCCCTTGATGTGACCGTCCATCGTCACGATGACGACGCGAATCGGCTCGTCAACGTGCGAAGTTTGCTTTGGCATCGTAAAGCGTCTCCCGTGTGATGAGCGCGATCCCCTGCTCTCGGGCGAAGCGCTCGGTGTTTCGGCGGGCCTTCCCCCGCACGAAGAAAGGAATCTTCTTGAGCTCGGCTTCGGCTTCCGTCGCCCACTCGAGCTCTGCTTCCGCGCTGCTCTCGCGCGGAGTGTCCGCGGTGGCGGCGCCATCGCGAAGGTGAGAAGGAACCGCGCCGTCCGCGAATTCGAAGTCTTCTCTGAACATCCCGAGGAGGTGTTCCTCGAGGCCCATCATCAGCGGATGGACCCATGTGTCGAAGATGACGTTGGCTCCTTCGAAGCCCATCTGCGGGGCGTATCTCGCCGGATGGTCCTGAACATGGACGGGAGCCGATATCACAGCGCACGGAATGGCGAGGCGCTTTGCGATGTGGCGCTCCATCTGAGTCCCGAGCACGAGTTCCGGCTGGAGCTCCCGCACTCGTTCTTCGACTTCGAGGTGGTCATCGGTCACGAGCGCCTCCAGGCCGAACATATCCTTGGCCAGCTTCCGGAGTTCCCGGGCGAAAGTGCGCTCGTAGCTTCCGAGGCCGACCACCTCGAAACCGAGCTCCTCTTTCGCGATTCGGGCGGCGGCCATTGCGTGGGTCGCGTCGCCGAAAATGAACACACGCTTGTCGGTGAGGTAGTTCGAGTCGACCGAACGCGCATACCAAGGGGCTCGGGCTTCGGGTGCCTCGAGCGCGGGGCTGGGGTCGACCTTGGCCAATCCTGCGACCTCACGAATGAAGTCACAGGTCGCGCCATGTCCGATCGGAACGACCTGGGTCGAAGGCTGCCCGAGCGTCCGCTCGAGGTGGCGTGCCGCTTGGTGCGCGGTCTCAGGGTACAGGACGACGTTGAAGTGGGCGGCGTGAAGTCGCTGCAGGTCTTCTGGCGAGGCACCCATCGGCGCCACTACGTTCACGGCAACACCGAGTCGCTCCAGAATCCGGCCAACTTCGGTGACGTCGTCTCGGTGACGAAAGCCGAGGCCGGTGGGGCCCAAGATGTTGCAGCTCGGACCTTCGGTCGGGCTCGCTTTCGTCTCCCGGGGAACGAAAGCGCGAACCAGCTGGTAGAACGTCTCCGCCGCGCCCCAGTTTTCCTTCTTTTGATACGAGGGGAGCTCGAGCGGAACCACCGGGATGTCGAGACCGAGGGCCTGACCGATCCCAGCCGGATCGTCCTGAATCAGCTCGGCGGTGCAGGACGCGCCGACGAGCAGAGCTCTCGGATGGAATCTCTCGTAAGCCTGGCGGGCAGTGTTCTTGAACAGCTCGGCAGTGTCTGAGCCGAGGTCGCGGGCTTGGAACGTCGTGTAGGACACGGGGGGGCGCTGGCGACGGCGCTCGATCATCGTGAACAAGAGGTCGGCGTAAGTGTCGCCCTGGGGCGCATGAAGCACGTAGTGCACCCCGCTCATTCCGGTGGCGACGCGCATCGCGCCGACGTGCGGTGGGCCTTCGTAGGTCCATACTGCAAGTTGCATTTCAGAGTCCTAGCCTTTCTCTGCGGAGGAGCGGGCGCGCGAACAGGCTGGCTAGGTCTGCCGCCTGCTCGAATCCGTGAACGGGGGAAAAGACGAGCTCTATGGACCACTTGGTCGCGAAGCCTTGGTCTTCCAGTGGGTTGGCGAGGCCGAGACCGCATACGGTCAGGTCGGGACGATCCTCTCGACAGCGGTCGAGCTGTCGCTCCACGTCTTGCCCCTCGCTCAAGCGTACGTCGCTCGGGAGCATGGCGAGCTCTTCGGCGAGATGCTCTCGGTGCAGATAGGGCGTGCCGACCTCCAGCAGCTTCATCCCGAGCTCTCGATGGAGGAAGCGAGCCAGCGGCACCTCGAGCTGGGAGTCTGGGAAGAAGAAGAGGCTCTTGCCCTCCAGCTGAGGGCGGATGTGCGAGAGCGCCAATCGGGCCCGCTTGATCGGCGCCTCGAGGGAACGCTCGACTCGAGCCGGCGCGACGTCGAAAGCGGAAGCTCCGGCCTGCACCCAGCCGAGGGTTCCCTCGACACCGAAAGGGAAGGGCGCGGGTACCCGCTTTGCGCCCCGCTCTTCGAGCGCTCGAGCGGTGTCGCCGAGGAACGGCTGCGCGAGGAGAAAAGGCGTGCCTTCGGGAAGCGGCGGCAGCTCTCGTGAATGCCGGGGAGGCAAGAAGCTGCAAGGAATGCCAAGGCTCTCGAAGAAGCGGTGGAATTGGTCCTCCACGACGTCGGGGAGGGAGCCGACGATGAGGAGGCGCCGGTCGTCGATGGTTTCCGGCCGGGGCAGCTCGGGAACCAAGGCAGCCAGACAGGCGTCTTCCCCCTGGGTGAAGGTCGTCTCGATCCCGCTGCCAGAGTAGTTGAAGACGCGGACATCGCCTTTCGTGCGGTCCAGGCGACGAGCGGCCTTGGACAGGTCCAGCTTGATGACTTCGGACGGACAGGAGCCGACCAGGAACAGCGTCTTGATGTCGGGGCGCCGTTCCAGGAGACGGTTGACGACCCGATCCAGCTCTTCGTTGGCGTCGGCCAGTCCAGCCAGGTCCCGCTCTTCGATGATGGCGGTGGCGAAGCGAGGCTCCGCGAAGATCATGACGCCAGCGGCGGACTGGATGAGGTGAGCACAGGTGCGAGACCCGACGACGAGAAAAAAAGCGTCTTGGATCTTCCGGTGCAGCCAGACGATCCCCGTGAGGCCGCAGAAGACCTCTCGCTGGCCGCGTTCCTTGAGCACGGGGAGGGCGTCGTGAACCTGAGTCATGAGCGAGCCCCGGCGCTTTGGAGGCGAGCAGCCCTCAGCTTCAGGATGAATTGAGCCGCGTTGACCACGTAGGTTGCGTAAGCAGCGAGGGCGAGGAGCATCTGGGCCCGAGGCTCCAGCGCGCCTGTGAACACCGTGAAGAGGTAGGCTGTATGAAGAGCCAGAACCCCCATGCTCACGACGTCTTCCCAGAAAAACGCCGGCGCGAAGAGGTAGCGGCCGAACACGTCCTTCTCCCAGAGCGATCCGGTGACCATGATGGCGTAGAGCACGAGCGTCTTGGCGATGACCGATCCGGTCGCGAGGGCGTACCCCTCGGAAAAAAGTAGGGTCCGGAGGACCAGAACGGTGCTCACGGCGAAGACGCCGAACTGAAAGATCGCGAGGAAGCCCTGAACGCGCGTCCAGCGAGAGGCGTCGCGCCGTCGTCGCTCTTCGATGGAGTAAAGGGGCTTGAACGTCGGGCTCGTCACGTGCTGGTCCCCAAAGAAGGGGACCTCTACCGGCGAGTCCTGAGCCGCTGATTCGTCCACGCCGCTAAGCTAGGAAGCCACGATCGAAGTGTCAAGCATGCTAGACGTCAGTCGCTCTTTACAGCGCGAGCGAAGGGAGGTACGAACCAGTTTGTCGGGTGCGTTGATGGATGACTGTCGGTCGTGCTTCGTTCCCGGCCATGGGCCAGAAGGGTTCTGAGAGAGAACAGATGACACTCCTGATGAAGAGCACCGTGGGGACCGCGACCACATCGGAGCAGAAACGGGGACGGCAAATCCCGGCCGATCGGCTGATGGAGAGCGAGTCGCAGCAGCTGGTCCGCACGATAGAGGGGGAGATTATTCCACGCTTGATGCTTGCTCATGGACTGCTCGACGGCCGTCCGGATGCGGACAATGCCCCATGCGAGGGCCCGGGTGACGAAGATGTCAGCGAGCTTGCGCGCTTGCTCCTGGTCCACGGTCTGGACACTGGGCGCGCTTTTCTCCGCGCTCTCCAGACTGAAGGGATGACCCTGGAGCAGCTCTTCCTGGATCTCATGGCGCCAGCCGCTCGGCACATGGGGCAGCTATGGTCTGATGATCGCTGCTCTTTCGCGGAGGTCACCCTGGCCTTGTCTCAGCTGCAGAGCATGGCCCGCGAGCTCGGCGCTCGTTGCAATTCCGAGTTCGAGTTCACGGCTGGAGGGCGGGTCGTGCTTCTGTGCAGTGCACCCGAAGACCAGCACACCTTCGGACTTCAAATGCTCGAGGAGTGCCTGGCCCGGGCCGGCTGGTCGACGACGCGCGTCGACCCCGACAACGTCTTGATCGAGCGTGTCCGCTCGGAATGGACGGCGGCCATCGGCTTCAGCGTCGCGTCCGACGAGGTCTTCTTCAAGCTCAAGCCCGTCATCGAAGAGGTGCAGAAAGCCTCAATGAACCCCGACATCATCGTGATGATCGGCGGTGCCTGCATCAACGAGCGGCCCGAGCGAGCTCACCAGGCGGGGGCCGCTGTGCCTCTCGCCGACGCTCGAAGTGCCGTCCTTTTCCTCCAGCACGCGCTGCTGGAGGACTGAAGAACCAGGAGAAGATGGGGACCTCGGGATCGAGCGAGAGCGCGCTGTTGTTCGGTTCTCCTGAGGAGTCGTTGGGGTCGATCGACACCAGCTTCGCTACCCAGCTCATCGCGGCTGCCTCCGACGTCGCCCTGGTCGTCGACCACGAGGGTCAGATCCGGGACTTGATGGCTCGAAGTACCCAAGGACCGGTCCTGGCCCAACGGGGCTGGGTCGGCCACAGCTTCGAAGACACGGTCGCACCCGACTCCAAAGAAAAGGTCCGGGCGCTCCTACAAGAGGTCGAGGAGGGGACTCCGGTCCGCGCCCGGGAGATAAATCATCGCCTGGGGCCAGGACGAGATCTCCCGATCCGCTACACGGCCCTTTCGCTTGGACACGAGGGTCGCATCCTCGCTCTGGGGCGCGACCTCAGCGAGATGTCCCGGCTTCAGCAGCAACTGGTCGGCGCTCAGCAATCGATGGAGCGCGAGTACGCGAGGCTGCGCCATGCCGAGACGCGCTATCGCCTGCTTTTTCAGATCGCCTCCGAGGCGGTGCTCATCGTGGACGCGTCCAACTTGAAGATCGCCGAGGCCAATCCGGCCGCAGGCAGCCTCCTCGAAGAGACTCCCCGGCGCATCGCGGGCAAGAGTCTGGAGAGTTTGTTCGCCGAGGTCACCTGGCCGGCCGTCCAGCAACAGCTGGCTGCAGTTCGGGTGACGGGCTGGGCAGAAGACACCCACGCCCGCCTCGCGGGGGAGGGTCGAGAGGTCTTTTTGTCCGTCTCCTTGTTCCGGCAGGACAACGTCTCGCTCTTCTTGGTGCGCCTCTCGTCCACCGAGGACGCCCCCAAACCCCAGACGGCGTCCGTGACCTCGAAGCTCCTCGAGGTCGTCCAACGCCTCCCCGACGCCTTCGTGGTGGTCGACCTTCAGCGTCGAGTTCTGACGCTGAATGGAACCTTTCTCGACCTCGTCCAACTGGCAACCGACGAGCAGGTGCGGCGGGAGCCCATCGACACCTGGTTGGGCCGGGAAGGGGGCTCCGACCTGAACATTCTGATGGCGACGCTCAAAGAGCACGGTTCGGTCCGCAACTTCGCCACCGTGATCCGAGGTCAGTTCGGATCCGTGGAGGAGGTCGAGGTCTCCGGTGTGGCTGCCATGAACGGCGACGAGCGCTGCTACGGATTCATGCTGAGGCCGGTCGCTTCTCGGCTCGCGATGGAGCGGGACGTACCCACATTGCCCCGAAGCGTCGAGCAGCTCACGGGGCTCGTCGGGCGGGTGCCGCTCAAGGAGATTGTGCGAGAGACCACCGACGTGATCGAGCGGTTGTGCATCGAGGCGGCGCTCGAGGTGAGTCGGGACAATCGAGCCAACGCGGCCCAGGTGCTCGGGCTGTCCCGCCAAAGCCTCTACGCCAAGCTGCGACGCCATGGCCTCGGCGACCTGGACGGAGCGAACGAATGACTAGGGGTGTGCTGAAAAACGTCTTTACCCGTCTGGCTGGCGGTCCTTCCGCGGAACCCTCCGGACGGCTCCGCCTCTCGGCTGCTGGCGACCAAGCGGCTCCCTCTTCGCCGCAAGCTTCCACGAAAAGCCAGCCTACCCAGCCGAGCAAGTCCGCTCATCAGGACGCCTCTGGCGAAGCCGTCCCTCGCCCACCCCGCTCTTGGCCGCAGCCCCTCGCGGTCGTTCAGCTGTTCAAGCCGATCACGTGGTTCGCACCCATGTGGGCGCTGGCTTGCGGAGTGGTGTCGTCGGGGCGGCCAGTGCTCGACAACATCGCCCTCGTGATCGGTGCCATCGTTCTAGCCGGCCCCCTCGTGTGCGGGACCAGTCAGGTCGTCAACGACTGGTACGACCGTCACGTCGACGAGATCAATGAGCCGGGCCGGCCCATCCCATCCGGCCGGGTCCCGGGACGCTGGGGGTTCGGCTTGGCCCTCGCCGGCACGGGGGCCGCGCTCGTGCTGGCGGGCGTCTTGGGGGTGTGGATTCTTGCCGCCACCATCGTTGGATTGGCCTTGGCGTGGGCGTACAGCGCTCCCCCCTTTCGTTTGAAAGGAAACGGATGGTTCGGAAACGCGGCCGTCGGCCTCTGCTACGAAGGGCTTCCGTGGTTCACCGGCGCCGGCGTTCTGCTCGGGCGGCTGCCGCCGGGCCCGATCCTGGCGCTTGCCGGCCTGTACAGCTTGGGCGCCCACGGCATCATGATCCTCAACGACTTCAAAGCGTTGGAGGGAGACCGAGCGATGAACGTTCGGACGATCCCCGTCCAACTCGGAACGAAGGGAGCCGTTCGGTTGGCTTGCGTCGTGATGGCGGCTCCTCAGGCGGTCGTGGTCGGCCTGCTCTTGCTTTGGGGCCGTCCGATCCACGCGGCGGCGGTGGCTGGGCTCCTCCTCACCCAGTTCGCGCTCATGGGACGACTGGTTGCCAAGCCGAAGGAGCGTGCAGCTTGGTACAACGCGACTGGAACTACGCTCTTTGTTTCTGGAATGATGGTCGGCGCCCACGCGGTGCGGACTCTGGTGGGTGCTTAAAATGAATGGTTTGAGTTGGTTCGGAATCTTTCGGCTGGGGCTGGTGCAGGCCGCCCTCGGCTCCGTCGTGGTCTTGATGACCTCCACCCTGAATCGGGTGATGGTCGTAGAGCTCGCCGCCCCGGCGATGCTGGCTGGCTTGCTGGTCGGCCTGCACCACGCCGTGCAGTTGTCACGTCCACACTGGGGACACGCGTCCGACGGAGGCAAACGACGGACACCGTGGATAATCGGAGGGGTGGCGTTGTTGGCGGTCGGCGGAGTGATGGCGGCGGCGGGGACAGCCCTCATGGCCGAGCGCTGGTGGCTCGGGATCGCTGTCGCGACGCTGGCCTTCGCGCTCATTGGTCTCGGTGTCGGCGCCGCGGGCACGACCCTCCTCGCGATGCTCGCGAGAGAGGTGGTGCCCGAGCGACGGGCGCCCGCTGCGTCGCTGGTCTGGATGATGATGATCGCAGGCTTCATTCTCACGACGCTGTTCGCGAGCGCGAACCTCGACCCCTTCTCGATGAGCCGGCTCGTTGGAGTGACGGCAGTCGTTTCGCTGAGCGCTTTTTTGGTGACCTTGGTCGCGATGTGGGGCGTCGAGAGCAGCGCAAGCACCGCCAGCGACGGCGCCGCGCCTGCCGAGTCTCGCGGCAGCTTCGGGGAGGCCTTCCGGACCATCTGGGACGAGCCTCGCGCGCGAGCCTTCACCGTCTTCATCCTCCTCTCGATGCTGGCCTACAGCACTCAGGACCTCATCTTGGAGCCCTTCGCGGGAGCGATCTTCGGCTTCAGCCCTGGCGAGTCTACTGGGCTGACCAGCATGCAGAACGGGGGCGCTCTGAGCGGGATGCTCCTCGTTGCCCTCCTCGGAAAGCGCTTCGGCAAGCTGGAGATGTGGACCATCCTCGGTTGCATCAGCTCTGGGCTCGCCCTAGCTACGCTGCCCATCGGCGCCCAGATGGCGGCGGACTGGCCCCTGCGGGCCCACGTCTTCATGCTCGGTCTCTTCAACGGCGTCTTCGCGGTCGGGGCCATCGGTTGGATGATGGCGCTGGCGGGGGAGGGCGCCTCGGGCCGCGAGGGCATTCGGATGGGTCTTTGGGGGGGCGCGCAGTCGATCGCGGTCGCGGTCGGTGCCTTCCTGGGAACGGTCGGCTTTGACGTAACCCGTACCATCCAAGGCTCGGCCGAGTTTTCCTACGGCGTGGTCTTCGTGGCTGAGGCCGGCCTGTTCGTCGTCGCCGCCGTTTGGGCGGCGCGGATGACCCGGCTTCCGGCGGCGGCGAAGCCGACCGCCCACCATGAGGAGAACGAGACCATCGTCGCCTCCTCTCATCCCGAGGAGCGCTGGGACGCCATCGTCGTCGGCGGGGGGCCAGCCGGCGCGACTGCTGCGCAGCGCCTCGCTACGGCCGGCCATCGCGTAATGCTCTTGGATAGAGGCGGACGCATCAAGCCTTGCGGGGGGGCGATTCCGCCTCGAGCGATCCGCGACTTCGAGATCCCGGGGCACTTGCTGTGCGCACGCATCTCTTCGGCTCGGATCATTTCTCCATCCGACAAGCGAGTGAACATGCCCATCGAAGGGGGCTTCGTGGGTATGGTCGACCGGGGCGTCTTCGACGAGTTTCTCCGTGTCCGCGCCGCGGAGAACGGCGCCGAGCGCGTCGTTGGCCGGTACGAGCGAATGGAGACCCTACCCGGCGGTGAAGTGCGGGTGCAGTGGAGAGAGGATGGGGGTGCTCGGCAGTCCGCCCGCGCTAGGCTTCTCGTCGGCGCGGACGGGGCGCTGTCGGCGGTTGCCAAGCAAGCCCTGCCGGGAACGGAGCCGCCTTGCGTCTTCGCCTACCACGAGATCGTGGAGGCCCCCGTCGGGGGGGACGCCGACTATCAAGGTGACCGATGTGACGTCATCTACCGCGGTCAGATATCCCCCGACTTCTACGGATGGGTCTTTCCGCACGGGGCGACGGCCAGCGTTGGGACGGGCAGCGCCAACAAAGGCTTCAGCCTCCGCGGCTCGGCCGCCGAGCTCCGGGCTGCGTCTGGCCTAGCCGACGCGAAGACGGTCCGACGCGAGGGAGCGCCGATCCCGATGCAGCCCCGGCGCCGTTGGGACGACGGTCGAAACGTCGTTCTCGCCGGCGACGCGGCAGGTGTGGTTGCTCCGTCCTCCGGCGAAGGCATCTACTACGCGATGGTCGGGGGCGAGGTGGCTGCCGAAGCCGGGGTCGCTTTTCTCCAGACCGGCGACGCCCGCGCGCTCGGCCGCGCTCGACAGCGCTTCATGCGTGCCCACGGGCAGGTTTTCTGGATCCTCGGGATGATGCAGTGGTTCTGGTACTGCAGCGACGCGCGTCGAGAGCGCTTCGTGCGCATTTGCGATGATCCCGACGTTCAGAAGCTGACCTGGGAGGCCTACATGAACAAGGAGCTGGTCCGAGCGCGACCGGCCGCTCACGCGCGGATCTTCTTCAAGGACGTCGCCCATTTGCTAGGCCTGGCTCGCGCCTGACGCATGGCAGATTGGGTCGCGAGCGGGCGAGCCATCGACGCGATCCTGGTCCTGGTGTTCTTGGAGGCGGTGGGACTTCTGTGGCTGTGGCCAGGGCCCCAGGGGCGAGCCGCCGTCATGAACCTCGCAGCAGGGGCCTTCCTGATGTTGGCGCTGCGGAGCGCCCTCGCTGGGTGGGACTGGCGCTTTTCGGCCCTCTTCTTGACCCTTTCGCTTCCAGCACACCTCTTCGATCTGCGAAGCAGAGTACGAACGAAAAAAACGGCTTGAAGTAGTGTCGCGGGCGTCTCTGCTGTGCTAGCGAGCACAGCGGAGGAAGCATGAACGACCACAACTCCATCACCCCGATCATCTCACGACGTCAAACGCTCCAAATTTTGGGCGCCGGCCTCGTCGCGGCCCCTAGTCTCCTAGCGTGCACCGAGGGCGGCGGCGGCGGTCCGGCCGCCAAAAAAGAAGCCACCGAGAAGGCGGAGGCAAAGTCCAAAGAGAAGATGCCCGAGAAGAAGCCGGGCTCACAGCCTGCGGAGACCGCGGCCGCGGACACCGAGAAGAAGGACAGCAAGAGCGGCGAGATCGCTTGTGACCAGTCGAAGGTCGACGACCAGTCGAAGTCGATGCGCAAGACGCTGCAGTACGTGGCCAAGTCGCCGAACGAGGGCAAATACTGTAAGAATTGCGCACAGTACATCAAGCCCAAGGGCGGGTCGGCTTGCGGTGGATGCAAGCTGTTCAGCGGACCCGTCAACCCGAACGGCTACTGCTTGAGCTACGCGCCCATGCAGGGCTGAGTCCGTCTCGGTCGAGTGCCTGGCCCCTGCTTCGGAAACGAGGCAGGGTGCCCCATGGCTCCGCCTCTTCCCCCAGCCGTCGAGGCGCCCATCGAATGGTGGGACGATGTCGACCCCGCGCTGGCCTGCTACCGAGCCGGGAGCGGCCCTGCCGTCCTGCTCGTCCACAGCGTGAACGCGGCCGCCTCCAGCATCGAGATGAAGCCGCTCTTCGAGGCTCTGGTGCCTCGTCATGAGATCTGGGCCGTCGATCTTCCCGGCTTCGGACACTCGGCGAAGCCGAAGCGGCGCTATGACGTAGCTTTGTTCACCGAGGCGATCCACACCGCCCTTTCGAAGATTGGACGCCCCACCCACGTAGTCGCCCTGTCCCTCTCCGCCGAGTTCGCGGCTCGTGCGGCATCCGACCGAGCGCGCGATGTGGAGAGCCTTTGCCTCATTACGCCGACCGGCTTCTCCAAGGGCGCCGAGAAGCTCATTGAGCCCGGCTCGACGCGAGAGCTGCCGGGCTTCGAGGCGTTCTTCTCGGTCGGTCTCTGGAGCCGCGGCATCTTCGACCTGCTTACGTCGAAGGCCTCCATTCGCTACTTTCTCCGCCGAACCTTTGGCTCCAAGGACGTGCCCGAGGAGATGGTCGAGTACGATTGGTTGTCGGCGCGGCAGGCGGGCGCCCAGCACGCGCCGTACGCCTTCCTGTCGGGAAAGCTCTTCTCAAAGGACATTCGCGCCGTTTACGAACGTCTGTCCTGTCCAGTCTTTCTCGCCCATGGCACCAAAGGCGACTTCTCGGACTATTCGGAAGTGCAGTGGGCTGAGGGCCAGGATAATTGGCAGGTGCAGGCCTATGACGCCGGGGCGCTGGTCCACTACGACCAGCCCCGGTTCGCGGCGGAGCTCGAAGCTTTCATCGACGGTGGCCATGAGGCGTTGCGCAAGTCAGCCCGCTTCGGTTGACATGCCGCCGTGCGAATTCCTTACCCTTTCTCGGCCATCGTCGCGCAGTCGGAGATGAAGCAAGCCCTGCGGATGGCGGCTGTCGACCCCGGCATCGGGGGGGTGCTGCTGTTCGGGGACCGCGGGACCGGCAAATCGACCGCGATCCGTGCCCTGGCCGCCCTCTTACCTCCGATGCAGCAAGTTTCGGGCTGTCCCTTCCACTGCGCTCCCGAGAACAAGGCGCGTGTGTGCCCTTCCGCCTGCCCGCTCCATGACAGTGACGAGTTCGAGGCCGAGACGGCGCCGGTGCCTGTGGTCGACTTGCCCCTTGGCGCCACCGAGGACCGCGTCGTCGGCGCCCTCGATCTGGAGAGAGCCCTTACCAGCGGCACCCGCGCCTTTCAGCCTGGGCTGCTTGCCAGAGCCCATCGCGGCTTCCTTTATATCGATGAGGTCAACCTGCTCGAGGACCACATCGTCGACCTGCTGCTCGATGTTGCGGCTTCGGGCGAGAATCTGGTGGAGCGGGAAGGGCTGAGCGTACGCCACCCTGCCCGCTTCGTGCTCATCGGGAGCGGCAATCCCGAAGAGGGCGAGCTTCGGCCCCAGCTTCTGGATCGCTTCGGTCTGTCGGTCGAGGTCCGCACGCCGAGCGACATCGATGAAAGGGTGGAAGTCATTCGCCGGCGCGACGCCTTCGACGCCGACTCGGAGGGCTTCCTGAGCACATGGGCTGAAGGCGAGGCGGGGCTGCGCGACCAGCTCGGGAGCGCGCGGGGACGGCTGCAGCAAGTCGCGACACCGCCGGAGCTGCTTCGTTCTGCGGCTGAGCTGTGCGTCGCGCTGGGAACGGACGGGCTCCGCGGAGAGCTGACCCTGGTCCGCGCGGCTCGAGCCCTGGCCGCTTTGGAGTCGAGCCAGACCGCGACGATCGATCATCTCAAGCGCGTTGCGCCCTCGGCGCTGCGACATCGGCTGCGCCGAGATCCCCTGGATGAGGGTGGATCTTCGGCTCGAGTCGACCGGGCGGTAGGCGAGGTTCTCGGCGCGTGATTTCGACTTGGCAGGATGCGCTTCGAGCGGCGGCGATCTTCGCCGAGCAGCCCCGGCTCGGCGTGTTGGTTCGAGCTCGTGTGGGACCGGTCCGAAGTCGTTGGCGGGCGTGGATGGGGGCGCGCCTCTCGGAGCCGGCGCGGCGGATGCCTCTCCACATCGAGGACGACCGCTTGCTCGGTGGGCTCGATCTCGAAGCGACCCTCCGCAGCGGGAAGCCGGTCTCTCAGCGAGGCTTTCTCGCCGAGTCGGATGGGCGCGTGCTCGAGATCCCAATGGCGGAGCGCATGACCCCCGAACTGGTGGGCCACATGTGCGCCGTCCTCGACGACGGAGTGGTCGCGACCGAGCGGGAGGGGGCAAGTCTCCGTTCACCGGCGCGGCTGGGGGTTCTGGCCTTCGACGAGAGCGCAGAGGGGGAGGAGGGCGTCTCCGAGAATCTGGTCGAGCGCCTCTCGATGCGGGTGGATCTCGAGGGTCTGGCCGTTGCGGATGTGGAGGCGGAGCTGGAGCCGCTTCCTGGGGAAGACGGATTGGAGGCCGACCTCATCCGGATGTGCTGCCAGGCCGCTGAAGCCTTCGGGATCGCCTCGCTTCGAGCGCCGATGATGGCTGCCCGCGTCGCCAAAGCCAGCGCCGCACTGGATGGGCGGGGGCTGGCGTGCGCGTCCGACTTCGCTTTCGCGCTGCGGGTCGTCTTGATCCCTCGCGCGACGCGAGTGCCCGCGCCCGAGGCCCCGGAAGAGCAGGACGAAGCGCAGGACGAAAACCAGGAGTCTCCCCCCGAGCCGGAGACCCCGCCCGAACCTCAGACGGCAGACTCGGAGGAGTCGCCCGAGTCCGATCCGGAGCAAGAGCCACCGAAGCCAAGCGCCGACGAGGCCGAGGTCCTGACGGAAATTCTGCAGTCGAATCTCCCGCAGGGGCTCTTGGAGGAGCTCAACGCCCGGACCCGAGGTCGCAGCGCTGGAAAGAAGGGCGCCGAGATTCAGGGTGGGGGTCGAGGGCGCCGACTCAGCTCTCGGCCCGGTCGGCCCGGACCGGGCCGAAGGGTCGACGTGGTGGCGACGCTCCGAACGGCCGCCCCTTGGCAGGAGCTTCGCGGGCGAAAGGAGGGCTGTGGTCCGAAGCTCCGTCTCGAAGACCTCATGGTGCAGCGGCGGCAGCAACGCTCGGAGACCCTGACGATCTTCCTCGTCGACGCTTCCGGATCCTCGGCCCTCCAGCGCCTCGCCGAGGCCAAGGGAGCCGTAGAGCGTGTTCTTGCCGATTGCTACGTGCGTCGAGACCAGGTCGCCCTCGTCGCCTTTCGTGGGGATGCTGCCCGGCTGGTGCTCCCGCCGACGCGTTCCCTGACTCGAGCCAAGCGCGAGCTTTCGGGCCTGGCGGGCGGAGGCCCCACGCCTCTCGCAGATGCGCTCCGACTGGCCCGGGAGCTGGCCGCTGAAGCCCGGCGGCGGGGGCGAATGCCTCTGGTCGTCTTGATGACCGACGCGAGAGCAAACGTCGCACTCGACGGCCGGCGAGACCGCGCTGCAGCTCGGGAGGACGCACATCGGCAGGGCGAAGGTCTGCGGGTCGAAGACATTCCCGCGCTCTTGATAGACACCTCACCCCGGCCGAGGGAGGACGCGCGGCGGCTCGCCGAAGCCTGCGGCGCCCGCCTCATCTTCCTACCCCGGCTCGACGCCGATGCCATCGCCTCCGCCGTCGGTGACGTCAGGGCATGAGCCTGGTCGAAGCCGGGGGCGTCGACTGGTACGTCGAGCGCCGGGGTAAAGGGCCGGCCCTGCTCTTGGTGCACGGAACGGGGGCTTCGGCCCATTCCTGGTCCGGGATGCTCCCAGAGCTCGCCCAGGCTCATGAGGTCATCGCCGTCGATCTTCCGGGTCACGGCCGGAGCGGCCCGAGCCCGGCGCCGAGTCTGCCGGCGGTGGCGGCCGGGCTGGGCGCGCTGCTGGCGGCGCTCGAATTCGAGCCCAGGGTCGTGGTCGGTCACTCGGCGGGCGCCGCCATCTCGCTGCAGATGGTCGCTGCTGGGGTTCTCGCGCCGGACGTCGTGGTGGGCCTCAATGGAGCTTTTCTGCCGTTCAGGGGGCGCTGGGGGCCGCTGTTTTGGAGCTCGGTCGCGCGCTGCCTCTCGAGGATGGGCGTTCCAGCGTTCGTTGCTCGCTGCTTGGTGACCGAGAAGGGCGTCCGTCGCCTGGTCCGACGGACCGGGTCCATCCTCGACGACGACGGGATAGAAGCCTATCGCCGGCTTCTGACCCAGCCCAGACATGTCGCCGGCGCCCTGAACATGATGGCCCACTGGGACCTGAGACCGCTTGTGACCGTGCTCCCCGAGATCACGACGCCAACCTTCCTGGTGGCCGCAGGAAACGACAAAACCGTCCCGCCCCACGAGTCGGCCTTCGTTGCTGAGCGCTTACCCAAAGCCCGATTGGAGCGTTGGCGCGGCGCCGGTCACCTGGCCCACGAGGAAAATCCCGCCCGAGCCGTGGCCTGGCTCCGCGAGGCTCGGCGTTGGGCTGAGACTGTCTGATAAAATCTACACTCCAGGCTGTTGAGTTTGTCTGACATAAGCGATAGCCCTGTCTTGTGGACGCCCAGACGACCATCGAATCAGCGCTCGAGGCGGCGCTGCGGACCTTCGGTTCGGCGGGCTCGCCGCCCTTGTTGGGAGCAGCCGTTCGGCACGCGGTCTTCCCGGGTGGGGCTCGGGTAAGACCGCAGCTCTGCTTGGCCGTGTCATCGGCGTGCGGGCGCTTCGATGGGGAGTTGGCCCGAGCGGCCGCGGCGGGAATCGAAATGCTCCACTGCGCTTCCTTGGTGCACGACGATCTCCCCTGTTTCGACGACGCGGACCTTCGCCGAGATCGGGCTTCGGTTCATCGGGCATTCGGTGAACCCCTCGCCGTCTTGGCCGGCGACGCTCTGATCGTCGGGGCCTTTGGCGTCGTCATCGCGTCCGGCTCACGGCCCGGCGCCATGGGAGTCCTCTCCGTTCTTCACGATGCGGCCGGAGCTCCCGCCGGTCTGGTGGCGGGGCAGGCTTGGGAGAGCGAGCCGAGCCCGCCCTTACGAACTTATCACCGTGCAAAAACGGGCGCGCTGTTTCGCGCCGCGACCGAGTGTGGAGCCATCTCGGCCGGCGAGCCGGCGAGCGCCTGGCGTCCGCTCGGCGACAAGATTGGCGAGGCCTACCAGGTAGCAGACGACCTTCGAGACCTCGCGCCCGACCTGCAGCACGGCAAGACCTCCAGGCGGGACAGCATCTTGGATCGGCCCAGTGCCGTAGGCAGCCTCGGCGTCGACGGCGCGGCGAATCGACTCAGAGAGCTTCTTTCGGAAGCGATGGACGCGATTCCGCTCTGTGCAGGGCGAGTGGAGCTTCAGAGTCTGGTCCGCCGGCAGGCAAAGCGTCTCGAGCTGGCGACGGTGGCTCCGAGCGCGGCTTGACGGTTCCGGCGCGCTTTCGCGGCGGCACCCTCTACGATCGCCTCGCGCATCTTCGCGATCGCTTCTTTTCCAACCCCCGATTTCAGCGCTGGGCAGCCGGCTCTTGGCTCATGCGATTCGTCGCTCGACGACGGTCGACGGCGCTCTTCGACCTCTGCGCCGGCTTCGTCTACTCGCAGATCTTGGTGGCGGCGAGCAGGCTCGAGCTCTTCGCTCGCCTCGCTGAAGGACCGCTGGAGACAAAAGAACTCGCAGAGCAAGTAGACTTGCCCCCAGCGCGGATGCGGGTCTTGCTCGACGCCTGCGTTGCGCTCCGGCTGCTGGAGCGACGCGGCAAAGATCGCTGGGGTCTTGGCGTTCTTGGTTCGCCCTTGCTCGGCAACCCCAGCGTTGCCTCCATGCTGCAGCACCACGAGTTGCTGTACCGAGACCTCCGGGATCCGGTGGCGCTGCTACGCGATCCCTCCCCCGACACCGAGCTTCGTCGCTACTGGGGCTATGCGTGCTCCGCCAACCCGGACGCACTGTCCATGGAAGCGGTGGCTCCATACTCGAACTTGATGGCCGAGACTCAGGCATTGATCGCCGAGGACGTGCTCGACGCGCTCGGGCCTCTTCGAGCTCGAAGCTGGCTCGACGTCGGGGGTGGGGACGGCGCCTTTCTGCAGGCGCTCGGCCGGCGGGTGCCGGAGCTCGACCTGCGGCTTCTCGACTTGCCGGCCGTTGCTGCCATGGCGCGCGCTCGCCTGAGCGCGCATCCGGACTTCGAGGCGACGGGAGGAGACATGTTCCGAGACCGGTGGCCATCGGCCGAAGTCGTTTCTCTCGTGCGCGTCCTTCACGACCACGACGATCCGGCTCTGGATCGACTCCTCGCCCACGCCTACGCCCAAATGGCGCCGCGAAGTCGATTGGTGGTGGCAGAGCCGATGAAAGACGCACCCGGTCACCCACGCGTGGGCGCGGCGTATTTTGGCTGCTACCTGCTGGCCATGGGGCAGGGGCGTCCGCGCACCCGCCGAGAAATAATCCGCGCCCTTAAGGGCGCGGGATTCCAACAGGTCCGCTCGGTCCGGACCAGACGACCGATGCTCACGCAACTCGTGCGTGCTGAGCGTCCCTGAAGATGGACAGGAAATCTGTTAAGCATGCTTGACACTCAGCTCTGGTCGATATGACTTACACCTCAGAGATGGACGCCCTGGCCGTTGTCATCGAAGAGCCTGAGAGGCTCGCCGTCCGCCGCGTAGAGCTCGTTGAGCCGGCCGAACAGGACGTCGTGGTTTCGGTCGAGTGGAGCGGGATCAGCACCGGCACGGAGCGCCTGCTGTGGACGGGCACGATGCCCGCTTTCCCAGGGATGGGTTACCCGCTGGTTCCGGGCTACGAGTCCGTGGGGCGGATCGTCCAAGGCTCAGGGGATCGTAAGGTCGGTGAGCGGGTTTTCGTTCCCGGTTCCAAGGGGTTCGAGGGGGTGCGTGGGCTGTTCGGCGGCGCCGCCTCCCACCTGGTGGTGGACCGTGAACGGGTCATTCCACTCGATGAATCGCTCGCTGAGCAAGGAACCCTGCTCGCTCTCGCGGCCACTGCGCGACACGCCGTGGTTCGGGCCGAGCGATTGCCTGACCTCGTGATCGGGCACGGCGTGCTTGGCCGACTGGTTGCCCGGTGGACGGTTGCGCAGGGCGGACAACCGGTGGTCTGGGAGAAGAACCCCGTTCGTCGCGAAGGCGCTCGCGGCTACGAGACCGTCGAACCAGGAGCCGGTCTGAGCGGTCCGGTCGGGACGGTCATCGACGTCAGCGGATACGACGGTATCGTCGACGAGCTCGTTCCTCTTCTCGCGCCACGTGGACGTATCGTCCTCGCGGGCTTCTACGGGCCCCGGACCAGCTTCGCCTTTCCGGCCGCCTTCATGAAGGAGATCGAGCTTCGGATCGCCGCCGAGTGGCGGCCAGACGATCTCCCTGAAGTGATGGAAGCGCTGAAAGATGGTCGCCTGGACCTCGACGGCCTCATCACCCATCGCGCCACCGTGCCGGAAGCCTCCGCGGCCTACCGGACCGCGTTCGGCGACCCGACCTGCCTGAAAATGCTGTTGGATTGGAGAACCACATGAGCACTACGATTGACCCCTTTGAAAAGATGAAAGAGGACTTGCGGACAGAGGCCTCGACGCCGGTCGAAGTCCCTTCGCCCTCCCAAACCACGAAGAAGACCGAGATCATCGCCATCTATGGCAAGGGTGGCATCGGCAAGAGCTTCACCCTATCGAACCTGTCCTACATGATGGCCCAGCTCGGTAAGAAGGTCCTTCTCATCGGCTGCGATCCGAAGAGCGACACGACGTCGCTGCTCTTCGGTGGCCGAGCCTGTCCGACCATCCTCGAGACCTCCGGCAAGAAGAAGGCAGAGGGGAAGCCGGTCGAGATCGGTGATGTTTGTTTCAAGCGAGGTGGTGTCTTCGCGATGGAGCTCGGGGGGCCCGAGGTCGGTCGCGGCTGCGGCGGCAGGGGCATCATCCACGGCTTCGAGACTCTGGAGAAACTCGGCTTTCACGACTGGGACTTCGACTTCGTGCTGCTCGACTTCCTGGGAGACGTGGTTTGTGGCGGTTTCGGTCTGCCGATTGCTCGCGACATGTGCCAGAAGGTCATCGTCGTCGCGAGCAATGACCTCCAGTCCTTGTACGTCGCCAACAACGTTTGTTCCGCAACCCAGTATTTCCGAAAGTTGGGCGGAAACGTCGGCGTGGCCGGCATGGTTGTGAACAAGGACGACGGCTCCGGAGAAGCGAATGCCTTTTCGGAGGCGGTGGGGATCCCGGTTCTGGCCGCGATACCCGCCGACGACGACATTCGTCGCAAGAGCGCCAACTACCAGATCGTCGGCAGTCCAGGGGGGCCCTGGGGGCCGCTCTTCCAAGAGCTGGCCGATAACGTGGCCGGGTCCCAGCCCCGCCACCCGAACCCTCTCGATCAGGACGGCCTGCTCGGCCTCTTCGATGGCGACGCCGTCGGACGGGACGTCGTCCTAGAACCCGCAACCGTCGAGGACCTGCAGGGTCCTCAGGCCAAGAAGCGACCTTCCCTCGAGGTCATCTACGACAACGTATGAGTACCGAATCGTCACTACCGATCGTCGAGGACGGCGGCTGCCACGGCGGCAAGGAGCGCCTGCGTCAGGCGGCTGAGAACGCGGGTCAGAGCGAGGTGCTCGCGCGCTATGCCGAAGACTATCCGATGGGTCCGCATGACCAACCGCAGAGCATGTGCCCGGCTTTTGGTTCGTTGCGGGTCGGGCTTCGGATGCGGAGAACGGCCACGATTCTGTCAGGCTCCGCGTGCTGCGTGTACGGGCTGACCTTCACCTCTCACTTCTACGGCGCACGTCGTACGGTGGGTTACGTGCCTTTCGATTCCGAGACGCTCGTGACCGGCAAGCTCTTCGAAGACATTCGAGAAGCCGTCTTCAAGGTGGCGGACCCCGACCGCTACGATGCAGTGGTCATCACCAACCTGTGTGTGCCCACGGCCTCGGGCGTTCCGCTGCGGCTTCTGCCCAAAGAGATCAACGGCGTTCGCATCATCGGGATCGACGTCCCTGGATTCGGCGTCCCAACCCACGCCGAGGCCAAAGACATCCTCTCCGGCGCGATGCTGGCTTACGCCCGCTCCGAAGCCGAACAAGGCCCGGTGGCTACGCCCCGGGAGGGCGTGCGGGAGGTGCCGACCGTCGCGCTCTTGGGTGAAATGTTCCCCGTCGACCCGGTGACGATCGGCCGCCTGGTCGAGCCCCTGGGACTCGCGGCGGGTCCGGTCGTCCCGACCCGAGAATGGCGTGAGCAGTACGCGGCCCTCGACAGCCAAGTCGTCGCGGCCATCCATCCGTTCTACACCGCCACCGTCCGGGAGTTCCAGGCCGCTGGGCGCCCCGTGTTCGGCTCCGCGCCTGTCGGTCGGGAGGGAACGGCGGAGTGGCTTCGCGCTCTCTCCGAGCAGGTCGGGGCCTCTTCAGCCCAGCTAGCGAAAGCCCACGACGCTGCACTTCCTGCCGTCGAGGAGGCTCTGGCCGCGGCCCCGATCAAAGGACGCATCACGCTGTCGGGCTATGAAGGTTCGGAGCTCATCGTCGGACGACTGCTCGTCGAAAGCGGCGCCGACCTCCGCTACGTGGGGACGGCGTGCCCGCGCACCGAGTGGTCCGAGGCCGACTGCCAGTGGTTGGAAGGGAGGGGCGTTCGCGTACAGTACCGCGCTTCTCTCGAGCAGGACCTGGCAGCCATGGCGGAGTTCGAACCCGAGCTCGTCGTCGGTACGACGCCCGTCGTACAGAAGGCCAAGGAGCAGGGCTCTCCGGCTCTCTACTTCACGAATCTCATCTCGGCCCGTCCCTTGATGGGCGCTGCGGGTGCCGGTTCGGTAGCGAGCGTCCTGAGCACCGCCCTATCGAACAAGGAGCGGATGTCGACCATGCGCGCCTTCTTTGAAGGCGTCGGGAGCGAGCATGCAGCTGGCGTCTGGGAAGATGTGCCGGAAGATCGACCTGGTTTCCGAAAGAAGCACCTGGCGAAGCTTCAAAAGGCCAAGCCCGTCTCAGGAAAGGAGGCGACCAAGTGCTCGTAATGGATCACGACCGTGCAGGTGGCTACTGGGGCGCCGTGTACGTGTTCTCGGCGGTGAAGGGTCTACAGGTCATCATCGACGGGCCGGTTGGCTGCGAGAACCTCCCCGTCACGTCGGTCCTCCACTACACCGACGGCCTTCCACCCCACGAGCTGCCGATCGTCGTAACGGGCCTCGCCGAAGAAGAGCTCGGTCAAAAAGGGACCGAAGACTCGATGCGCCGCGCCCACGAAGTGCTGGACTCCTCGCTGCCGAGCGTCGTCGTGACCGGGTCCATCGCTGAGATGATCGGCGGCGGTGTCACGCCGGAAGGCACCGGCATCCAACGTTTCCTGCCTCGAACGATCGACGAGGACCAGTGGCAGAGCGCCGACCGGGCGCTGTTTTGGCTGTGGTCGCAGTACGGAGCGAAGAACGGCAAGATGCCCCGTCGAGCGAAGCAACCCGAAGGAGCAAAGCCGCGGGTCAACATCATCGGACCCGCCTACGGCTACTTCAACACCTGGTCCGACCTCGCAGAGATCCGCCGGCTCATCGAAGGCATTGGGGCGGAGGTGAACATGGTGTTCCCGCTCGGTGCGCATCTGGAGGATCTCCCGAAGCTCGTGAACGCTGATGCGAACGTCTGCATGTACCGCGAATACGGGAGGCTTCTGTGCGAAGAGCTGGACCGTCCCTTTTTCCAGGCACCGATCGGACTCCACAGCACCACGGCATTCTTGGAGAAGCTCGGGGAGGCCATCGGCCTCGACCCGGCGCCCTTCATCGAGAAAGAGAAGCACACCACGATCAAGCCGGTGTGGGATTTGTGGCGCTCGGTCACCCAGGACTTCTTTGGCACCGCCAGCTTCGGGGTCTCGGCCAACGAGACCTACAGCCGCGGGCTCCGTCATTTCCTCGAAGACGAGCTCGGGATGCCGTGCCACTTCGCCTTCGGTCGCAGCGCAGGGGTGAAGCCAGACAACGAGGCGATTCGGGAGGCCGTCCAGAGCAAGCCTCCGTTGATCGTGTTCGGCTCCTACAACGAGCGGATGTACATGGCGGAGACCGGCGCGAAGTCGGTCTACATCCCGGCTTCCTTCCCTGGGACCGCCATCCGCCGGCACACCGGCACACCCTTCATGGGCTACGCCGGAGCCACCTATCTCCTGCAGGAGGTCTGCAACGCGCTCTTCGATGCGCTTTTCAACATCCTCCCGCTCTCCACCGAGCTGGACCGGGTCGAGGCGACACCGGCCAAGGCGAATTCGCTCCCCTGGGACGAAGAAGCACGACGTGCGCTCGACGCGATGCTGGAGCAGGAACCTGTCCTCACGCGCATCTCGGCAGCCAAGAGCTGGCGAGACGCGATCGAACAAGAGGCTCGCCGTCGCGGTGACGAGCGAGTCTCGAATCAAGTTCTCGAGGTGGTTCGCGCCACCCGAGGAGGGTCAGTTAGACCCATCATGGAGAAGCAATGATGTACGACACGAGTGTAGCAACGACACGAACACGAAGGATTTCTGACGAGCGTCAGTACCGGATGTATTATGCCTTCGGGCTCTTCGTGGCCCTGCCGATGGTTGCGCTCTCACGCTTCGTGCCCCGTCGGCGCGGGACCACGAGGGCGACCGTGCTCGATGAAGCCCATGCACATGTTCACAACGTCCTGGCCTTCGTCTTCATGGCGTGAGGCAGGAGCCCGATTTCGTTCGGGCTCAGGAAAACGTCGACGGGCGACAGCCCGCGACTCAAGCCCGCATCAAGAGATGCGGGGCGCCGAGAGGTTGAAGAAAAAATGAGTGAAAAAGGACTATTTGCCCAATCGGGCCTAACGGAAGCGGAGGCCAAGGAGCTGCACGGATACTTTACGACGTGGTTTGGCGTCTATCTGGCCTTTGCCATCCTCGCCCACGCGCTGATGTTCGCATGGCGTCCGTGGATTCGACCCGCAGAACGAGCGATGTTGGAAGGGGCCGAGGTCATGTCCTCGGTCGCCAACATCCTCACATAAGGAGACTGCATATCATGTGGAAAATTTGGATGGTTTTTGACCCACGCCAGGCCATTGTCGGCTTGTTCACCTTTTTGGGGATCCTGGCATTTTCGATTCACTTCCTGCTGCTCAGTACCGACAGGTACAACTGGCTCGACCAGCCGGCGGGAATGGAGTCGGGTGCGACCGCGGCAGGCCACAATAGTGGCCTGCCGACCGGCTATCGCTGAAAAGATGGGTGGGGCGAGCGCACCTCGTGCGCTCGTCCCTCCGCTTCTGATGAGGAGACCTTGGTCATGGCCTTGCTGAGCTTCGAAAAAAAATACCGCGTCCGAGGAGGGACGTTGATCGGGGGTGACCTATTCGATTTTTGGGTCGGCCCGTTCTACGTCGGTTTCTTTGGCGTCACGACAATCTTCTTTACCGTTCTCGGTACGGCTTTGATCATTTGGGACGGTTCGATGGGACCCACTTGGAATCCCTGGATTCTGAACGTCGAACCTCCGCCCCTCAAATACGGCCTGGGCTTCGCTCCGCTCGAGGAGGGTGGTATCTGGCAGCTAGTTACCATCTGCGCCACGGGCGCTTTTGTGTCCTGGGCTTTACGTCAGGCGGAGATCGCGAGGAAGCTCGGCATGGGCTACCACATCTCCTTCGCGTTCGGGACGGCAATCTTTGCCTACGTCACACTGGTCATTTTTCGGCCTTTGCTGCTGGGCGCTTGGGGACACGGCTTCCCCTACGGGATCTTTCCCCACTTGGACTGGGTGTCGAACGTCGGCTACCAGTACCTACACTTTCACTACAATCCGGCCCACATGATCGCGGTCAGCTTTTTCTTCACGACCACCTTCGCCTTGGCCCTGCATGGAGGCTTGATCCTGTCCACGGTCAACCCTCAGAAGGGCGAAACGGTTCGAAGTGCCGAGCATGAAGACAACTTTTTCCGTGACTTCATCGGCTATTCGATTGGCGCGGTCGGAATCCATCGCTTGGGCTTGTTCCTTGCGTTGAACGCGGGCGTCTGGAGCGCCATCTGCATCATCATCAGCGGTCCACTTTGGACACGCGGGTGGCCCGAGTGGTGGGTCTGGTGGCTCGAGCTGCCGATTTGGAGTTGAGACAATGATGAGGGAATACCAGAACATATTCACCCAACTTCAGGTGAAAGGACCATCGGACACGGTCCCCATCGAGGAGGGCCTCTTTCCCCGCTGGCGCATCAAGAAGCTGAGTCACCTTTTCGGACGAATCGGGAGCGCGCAAATCGGCCAGGTCTATCTGGGCTGGTTCGGGCTCACGTCGGCGGTCTGCTTCTTGATCGCGTTCGAGATCATTGGGCTCAACATGTGGGCATCGGTGAACTGGGACCCGATCGAGTTCGTGCGCCAGCTCCCCTGGCTGGCCCTCGAGCCGCCTGCGCCTTCGAATGGACTCGCTTTTCCTCCCATGAACGCGGGGGGATGGTGGTTGATAGCCGGGTTCTTTCTCACCGCCTCCATCATCCTTTGGTGGGTGCGGACGTATCGTCGAGCGAAGGCGTTGGGAATGGGAACCGACGTGTCGTGGGCTTTCTTGTCCGCGATCTGGCTCTACCTGGTCCTCGGTTTCTTTCGGCCCATCGCCATGGGCTCTTGGGGCGAGGCGGTGCCTTTCGGCATCTTCCCCCACCTGGACTGGACGGCGGCCTTCTCCCTTCGCTACGGAAACTTGTTCTACAACCCCTTCCACGCTCTCTCGAT
Source organism: uncultured Myxococcales bacterium (assembly GCA_964477875.1). GTDB lineage: Bacteria > Myxococcota > Kuafuiibacteriia > Kuafuiibacteriales > Kuafuiibacteriaceae > Kuafuiihalomonas. The sequence continues at coordinate 12,790 of CAYZFR010000002.1, read as the reverse complement.
CGTCTTTCTCTACGGCTCCACGTTGCTGTTCGCGATGCACGGAGCGACCGTGCTGGCGCTCGGACACCTGGGCGGTGAGCGAGAGATTGGTCAGATTACGGATCCTGGGACGGCAGCCGAACGCTCGGCTCTGTTCTGGCGCTGGTGCATGGGCTTCAACGCGACCTTCGAGTCCATTCATCGATGGGCTTGGTGGTTCGCCGTCTTGACGACCCTGACCGGCGGGATTGGGATCCTCATGACTGGCACGGTGGTCGACAACTGGTACCTGTGGGCGGTCAAGCACGGCTTCGCCATCGAGTATCCGACCGTCTATCCCGTGCTCCCCGACCCCGGGCTGACTGAGGTGCCGCAATGAAGCTGTCGATGAAAGAGTTCTACGTCCTCCTCGGAGGGGCGGTCGCCGTCGTGGTGACGGTGCTGATCTGGAACTTCCAGGCGCCCCCGACGAGCGTGGTCCAGATCGGCCCCGACGGAGCGGCGATGGAGGTCGTCGTCAACGAGGAGACCCTGGCCGAGGTCGAAGCGGCCAACAACGAGTACCCCGAGCCGATCGCGGCCGCGAACCCAGATGGTCCTCGCGCATCGGAGGCCTACCAGAACGTGCAGGTCCTCGGAGACCTGTCGACCGGTCAGTTCACCCGGCTGATGCTCGCCATAACCCAGTGGGTGGCGCCCAAAGAGGGGCCCGAGAGCGAGGTCGGCTGTAACTACTGCCACTACGCCAACAACCTGGCCTCGGACGGGAAATATACGAAGCACGTCGCGCGGCGGATGATTCAGATGACCCAGCACATCAACGCCGAGTGGAAGAGCCACGTCGGCAACGTGGGGGCCACTTGCTACACCTGCCATCGGGGGCAGCCGGTCCCCTCCTACGTTTGGTACAAGGAGGCGCCACACGAGATGGAGAGCCGCGGTGCCGGCGGCCGTGCGCATCAGAACCGGTCGGAAGAAGCGGTCGGCTATGCCTCGTTGCCAGGGAACGTCTTCGAGACCTACTTGCTCGACGACCACAACATTCGCGTCATCGGTGACATGCCGTTGCCGACCGGGAATGCGTCTTCGATCAAGCAGACGGAGTGGACCTATGGTCTGATGATGCACTTCTCGAACGCACTCGGCGTGAACTGCACTTATTGTCACAACAGTCGGGCGATGGCGATGTGGAACCAGAGCCCGCCCAGCCGGGCCAAGGCCTGGTACGCGATCCGGATGCTTCGGAGCGTGAACGGGGAGTACACCGCGCCGCTCGTCGAGCGTTACCCGGACTACCGGTTGGGACCGACGGGGGATGCACCCAAGGCCAACTGCTATACCTGCCACCAGGGGGCCTACCAGCCCTTGCTTGGCTACAACATGCTCGAGCACTACCCTTCGCTGTCGGCGCCCGATTACTACGCCGAGTACGCGGACGAGTATCGCAAGAAGCAGAAGGCCGAGGCAGCGGCGGCGGCGGCGCTGGAGGCCGAGGAGGCGGCAGCCGAGGACGGCGAGGGGGAGGGCGCGGTCCCCAACTGAGTACCCCTTCGGCCGGTCATTCGTTCTCTTTCCGGGGGCGAGGTCGACCGCGGCCTCGCCCCTTTTTGCGTCCGGACCAGACGCCGTGGTCGAAGGTTGTGCGCCCATGGGCGGATACGGGCTCTTCGAGGCCAGTTCCGGCCTCGGGGACCGTTCAGAGACAAGGCGTTCGAATCGTGCCCATCAGGGCGCGATCGCGGCATTCCGTGCGAAATTTCCTAGGTCCTCATCGGCTTGCAGGGTTCGATGCCCGGTGCTAGCTTCGCGACGCTTTGGGCGGAGCCCCCCTGGCTCCATTCAAGCGAGAAGGGTCACAACGTGAGTCATACCTTCCCTAGGTGGACGAATAAAATCCCAACCATCGTCGCCGTCTCGGTCCCGATCATCGGGGTCGGGGTCGTTTTCGGCATGCTGTATTGGTTCTCCCCGTACTTCACGGACGTCGGCTACATGCCGACGCAGCCGGTGGCCTACAGCCACAAGCTCCACGCTGGGAAACTCGGCATCGACTGCCGGTACTGCCACAACACCGTGGATCGGGCCGCCTACGCAGCCATTCCGCCCGCGGAGACGTGCATGAACTGTCACGCCTACGTGAAGAAGAACAGTGAGAAGCTGGCTCTGGTCCGGGAGTCCTACGAGACGGGAGAGCCGATCCCGTGGATCAAGGTGCATCAGCTTCCCGACTACTCGTACTTCGCGCACAACGTGCACGTGACCGCCGGCCTGGGCTGCGAAACCTGTCACGGGCGGATCGACCAGATGGAGAAGGTGGCCCTCCACTCACCGCTCTCCATGGGATGGTGCCTCCGCTGTCACCGTAACCCGGAGCCGAACCTGCGGCCCTATTCGGAGATCACGACAATGGGCTGGGAGGACTCGCCAGAGGCCGCCAAATACGACTGGGCCTCTGACCCTCACCGAATCCGCAACCAACTCCAGCCTCCTCAGAACTGCTCAGGGTGCCACCGATGACCACGAAAAACGAGAGCATGATGGCCAAGCCCAAGAGCCCCAGCCGCCGAACCTTTCTGTCGGCGATGGGCGCTACGATGGCTTCGCTCAACACCGCGGCCTGCATTCGCAAGCCCTACGAGAAGATCCTGCCCTTCGGGCGGCGACCCGAGGATCGAGTGCCCGGCAGGCCTGAATACTACGCGACCGCCGTGGCCTTGGGCGGCTCCGTTTTGGGGCTGAACGTGCGCTCTAACGACGGACGGCCGACGAAGGTCGACGGCAACCCGAACCATCCGCTGAGCCGAGGCGGGACCCCGCCCTGGGCTCAGGCCTCGGTGCTGGAGCTCTACGACCCGGATCGCAGCCGGACCGCTTTCCTGGACGGGGCCTCTGTCGAGCCCAAGGCGGCCATGGACGCGATTCGGGCGATGGGCAAGACGGCTCGGGACGCGGGCGGGAGAGGCCTCGCGGTGCTGATCGACGACACGCCCTCGCCCACCATGGAGCGCCTCCTCGGCCAGCTGGCGACGGAGATGCCGGGCGCCAAGCTGTACGCACATGACGGCCTCGGAGAGGCGAACGCCCGGGCCGGTGCCGCCATGGCCGGCATCACTGGCGCCAGCATGGCGATAGCCTCGGCACCGGCGGTCATGGCCGTCTTCGACGCCGATCCGATGGCGACCGAAGGCGACACCGTCGCCTTCTCCAGGATTTTCGCCGAGGGTCGGGATCCCGACGCCAAAGAGAAGAACCGGCTCTACGTGACGGAAGCCCACGTCTCTTTGACCGGCTCCAACGCCGACCATCGCAAGGCCGTGAAGGCCTCCGAGGTCCCCGGCGTCTTGGCCGCCGTGGCGGCTCGATTGGCCGCCGCAGGCTTCGATCTGCCCAAGCTGGCCGGTGCCGAAGCCTACGCCGGAGATGCCTTCGTGAAGGCCCTTGCCGCGGATCTTGCGGCCGCCAAGGGCAGAGGGCTGGTCGTGGTCGGCGAGCGGCAGCCGCCGGCGGTCCACGCCCTGGGGCATCTGATCAACGGCGCGCTCGGGGCCTACGGCGCTGCGCCTGCGCGCCCCGAGTCGGAAGGCGAGGCCGAGGGTCAGCCGGCGGCCATGCCTGCCCGACAGGGCGGCATCGCGGTGTGGATCGAGCGTAGCGGGCTCGAGCTGTCATCGGCCGCCGATCTGGTGGAGGCCATGAAGGGCGGCGAGCACGAGTACGTCGTCGTACTGGGCGGCAACCCAGCCCACGAACTGCCCGGCTTCGGCGACGCGATGGGCAAGGCTCAGGTCCTGCATCTGGGACTTTTCCGGAACGAGACGGGGCGCCTCGCCAAGCTCCACGTGCCCAGGAGCCACTATCTGGAGGCTTGGGGAGACCTCCAGGCCCGAGATGGGACCGTGTCCGTACAGCAGCCGCTCATCGCGCCGCTGCACGAGTCCGCTTCTCCCATCGAGATCCTGACCGCGATTCTCGGACAGGGCGCCAGCGGCTATGAGCAGGTCAAGGCCACTTACAAGGCCCACGTCGACGGCGACTTCGAAAAGACCTGGGCCGTTTGGCTGCACGACGGGATCGTCGACTCGCACCCGGTGAAGCGGAAAGGCTTCGAGCTGACCGCGAGCGGTCTCGTCGCTGCCTATCCGAAGGCGGCCGGGAAGGGCACCGAGCTGGTCTTCATCCGCGACTTGAAGGTGATGGACGGCCGCTTCGCCAACAGCCCCTGGCTGCAGGAGCTTCCGGATCCGATTACCAAGCTGACCTGGGACAACGCAGCCATCCTCGGACCGAAGACGGCCAAGAAGCTCGGCGTAAAGAACGAGCAGATGGTGTCGGTTTCGGTCGATGGCCAGAGCCTCGAGCTCCCGGTCTGGATCCAACCCGGCACGGCGGATGACGTGGTCGTCCTCCCGATCGGCTACGGCCGCTCGGACGACGGCAAGTTTGCTGGAAGCGGCTTCGACGTGAGCGGGCTCCGTCCGGTGGACGGCGCCGCTTTCGTCGGCGGAGCTTCGGTGAGCCGGGCCAGCGGAAGCTATCGGCTGGCCTGCGCCCAGATCGAAGCTGGACTCCATGACCGCCCCTTGGTTCGGAGTACGACCCAGACCGACTTCACTGAAGACGAAAACTTCGTTCAGAAGTTCGAGGTGATGAAGGAGGAGCACATCGAGTCGCTCCTCTGGGAAGAGCCCGTCCTTCCTTGGGCCAAGGACTGGAAGCACCAGTGGGCCATGACCATCGACCTCAACCAGTGCACCGGCTGCAACGCGTGCACCATCGCCTGCCAGGCAGAAAACAACATCCCTTGGGTCGGCAAGAGCGACGTGCTCAAGGGACGCGAAATGCACTGGATCCGGGTGGATCGATACTTCGAGCAGTCGGAGAGCGAGGTCGAGGTCAAGTACCAGCCCATGCCTTGCGGCCAGTGTGAGACGGCGCCCTGCGAGAACGTGTGTCCGGTCGGTGCCTCGGCCCACAGCCCCGAGGGCCTGAACGACATGGCCTACAACCGCTGCATCGGCACTCGGTACTGCGCCAACAACTGCCCTTACAAGGTGCGGCGCTTCAACTTCTTCCATTACACGGTGCGCAACGACGAGGACTACGGGATGGGCATCACCATGCAGCGCAATCCGGACGTCACCGTGCGCTACCGAGGCGTGATGGAGAAGTGCACGTACTGCACGCAGCGCATCCAGAAGGCCCGCATCCACCAGAAGGTGTTTGGCGGAGGAGACATCGACATCAAGGACGGCGCCATCGTCACTGCCTGCCAGCAGGCCTGCCCGACGGGGGCCATCGTCTTCGGTGACATGGCCAACCCGGACACGAAGGTGGCCAAAAAGAAGAAGGACCCCCGAAACTACGCCGTTTTGGCCGAGCTCAACATTCGCCCACGGACGACGTATCTCGCCAAGCTGACCAATCCCAACCCCGAGTTGGCCAACGGGTGACCCCAATGGATATGCGTTCGAACGTAGACCTCGTCGATCGGCGCCCAGCGCTCGTCGACCCTCCTGAAGACTTCCATGGGATCACCGAACGGGTCGCGGCTCCAATCGAGTGGAAGACGCCCATCGGCTGGTGGATCTTCTTCATCATCTCGGCGGTCTTCGCAGCCAGCTACGGTGCCAGCACCGCCTACCTGGTCTGGGAAGGCACGGGAATCTGGGGTCTCAGCAGTCCCGTCTTCTGGGGTTGGGCGATCGTAAACTTCGTGTTCTGGGTTGGTATCGGCCACGCCGGGACTCTGATTTCGGCCGTTCTCTTCCTCTTCCGGCAAAAGTGGCGAACCAGCATCAACCGCTTCGCCGAGGCGATGACGCTCTTCGCCGTCGCCTGCGCTCTGTCCTTTCCAACCATCCATGTCGGCCGCATCTGGCTCCTCTACTGGGTCGCGCCGGTGCCCAACTCGATGCTGGCTTGGCCAAACTTCCGTAGCCCGCTGTTGTGGGACGTGTTCGCGGTGAGCATCTATGGTTCGGTCTCCCTGCTGTTCTGGTACGTCGGCTTGATCCCCGACCTCGCCACGATGCGTGATCGCGTCACCTCCAAGATTGGAAAGTTCGCCTACGGCATCTTTGCCCTAGGCTGGCGTGGCTCGACCCGCCACTGGCGGCATTACGAGGTAGCCTACCTGCTCCTCGCAGGACTCGCGACGCCGCTGGTCCTATCGGTGCACTCGGTCGTCTCCTTCGACTTCGCGGTCTCCCAGCTTCCCGGCTGGCACACGACGATTTTCCCGCCCTACTTTGTCGCTGGCGCCATCTTCTCGGGCTTCGGCATGGTGCTGACCCTGATGCTGATCTCACGGGTGATCTTCAAAATGGAGAACATCGTGACCATGCACCACATCGACAACATGGCGAAGGTGGTGCTCTTGACGGGTTCCATCGTGGGCTACGCCTACGCGATGGAGTTCTTCGTCGCTTGGTACAGCGGCAGCCAGTACGAGCTTTTTGCTTTCGTCAATCGCGCGACCGGTCCTTACGCTTCGGCCTACTGGACCATGGTCACCTGCAACGTGGTGATTCCGCAGGTTCTCTGGTTCCAAAAGATTCGGCGGAACATTCCGCTCCTCTTCGTCATCTCGATCTTCGTGAACATCGGCATGTGGTTCGAGCGTTATGTCATCGTCATCACGCTCTCGCGGGATTTCCTGCCCTCGAGCTGGGGACCCTACAGCCCCACTTTCTGGGACGTCGCGGCCCTGCTGGGTAGCTTCGGGCTGTTCTTCACCCTTTTCTGTCTCTTCGTTCGCTTTCTGCCCATGATCGCGATGGCAGAGGTGAAGACGGTCCTCCCCGAGGCCGATCCCCACCACGACGGGGCGGCGGCCACCGGAGGTGCACATTGAGTAAGAAGACTTTTGGCGTTCTGGCGCAGTTCGACACCACGCCCGCCATCTTCCACGCCTGTGAGAAGGTCAGGGACGCAAAGTACTCCAGGTGGGATTCGCACACGCCTTTCCCGGTCCATGGGCTGGAGGACGCGATGGGCATGACCCGCTCCCGTCTTCCTTTTTTCGTGTTCGTCTGCGGCATCACGGGTGCGTCAGGCGCAATGCTTCTCCAGTGGTGGACCTCGGCCGTCGACTACCCGATCATCATCGCAGCCAAGCCGTTCTTTTCCTGGCAGGCCTTCATCCCGATCACCTTCGAGGTGATGGTGCTTTTCTCGGCCGGGTCGGCGGTCTTGGGCATGTTGTTCTTGAACCGCTTGCCACGCTGGCATCACCCCGTCTTGGAGTCCGAACGCTTCAAGGCGGCCTCGGACGACAAGTTCTTCATCTCGATCGAGGCCAACGACCCGCAGTTCGACCCGGAGAAGACTCCAGAGTTTCTCAGGTCGTTGGGGGCTAGCCACGTCGAGCTGGTGGAAGACTGAAAATGAAGAGTCTAGGTTTCATTACGGTGGCGGCTCTTTTCGCCACCGCGTGCCAGGGCGGCACGTTTTCCGAACCCCCGATCCACCTCCAGCAGAACATGGACTTCCAGAAGCGGATCGAGCCGCAGGAAGAAAATCCATACACAGGGGCCATGGGGAATCGAAAGCCAGTCGAAGGTACCGTCAAAATCGGCGGGCTGACGGTCGACGACCACCTTCACCGCGCTAAGGTCGAAGGGGAGCTGGTCGAGGACCTGCCGGAGGTCGATGAGAACGGGGAGCCGTTGCAGTTGAACGAGGAGTTCCTGGCCCGGGGACAGGAGCGCTTCAACATCTACTGCCAGCCGTGCCACGCCAAGACGGGCTCCGGTAAGGGCTTGGTGTCCATGAACTCAGGTGGCAACATTCAGCCGCCGGCGCTGTACAACGAGCGCCTGCTGACCATGCCCATCGGGCACTTCTACGACGTCATTACGAATGGTGTGAACAACAACATGCCGCCGTATCGGGCCCAGATCCCAGTGCGGGACCGCTGGGCCATCGCGGCGTACGTGCGCGTGCTGCAGCGGGCGGCCTACGCCGACGGAAGCGCCGTGCCCGACGACGTCGCGAAAGAGAAAGGCTGGAACTGAGTCATGGGTCATCAGCGACTGCGGGCCATTCCCGCCGACGTCAAGACGCGCTTCGAAAGCGATTCGCCCTGGCGCAAGTACCCATACATCTTCTGGGGTGTGGGGATCCTGTGTCTGGTTCTCGGCTTCGCCTTGGGACAAGGCGGCGCCGAAGAGCATGCCTCGATCGGCTTCGAATCGGTCGCGATGGCCGACGACGGGCACGCCGAGGCTGACGGCGACCACGGGGCTGCAGCGCACGGTGGAGCTGAACACGGAGAAGAGGGCGGCCATCGAGCCGAGCCGAGCGGCGAAGGCCACGGAGGCCACCATGCGGAGCTGACGCGCTTCTCGTTTTCTTATCTGACGGCTTTCATGTACGGGCTCAGCCTGGCGCTCGGAGGCCTGTTTTTCGTCCTCATCCAGTTCTTGGCTCGAGCCGGCTGGAGCGTCGTCGTGCGTCGCATCGCCGAGAACGTGATGGCGACGCTCCCTCTCTTCGCGCTGCTGTTCATCCCGGTTTATTTTGGGCTGTCCAGCACCCACTACCATTGGTGGTATTTCGAGGGTCAGGACGCGCTCCTCGACCACAAGGCTCCCTACCTGAACGAAAGCTTCTTCACGCTCCGAGCCGTGTTCTATCTGGTGGTATGGAGCGCTCTAGCGTTTTTCTTCTGGCGGACGTCGACCCGTCAGGACCATAGTGGAGAGCACGATTTGACCCGCCGGATGCAAAACTTCTCTGCGCTGGGCGTCATCTTGTTCGCTTTCACCACTACCTTCGCGGCCATCGACTGGATGAAGTCCATGGACCCTCACTGGTTCTCGACCATGTTCGGGGTGTACTACTTCGCGGGTTGCGTGGTCGCCATCTTCGGATGTCTGGCGGTGTTGACGATCGGGCTTCAGAGGTCGGGCTACGTGCGGGGCATCATCAACCCCGAGCACTACCATGACATCGGCAAACTCCTCTTCGGCTTCACGGTTTTCTGGACCTACATCGCCTTCAGTCAGTACTTCCTGATTTGGTACGCGAACATTCCCGAAGAGACGCTCTGGTACTACCACCGGAGCATCAATGGCTGGGAGAAGGTGGGCGTGGCCTTGATGGTCGGCCACTTTTTCGTTCCCTTCTTCTTCCTCTTGCCGCGAGGCATCAAGCGCAACCCCACCACGCTGGTCATGGGTGCGGTGTGGCTGCTCGGTATCCACTACGTCGATCTGTACTACGTGGTGATGCCCATCTTGGATGCCAGCCCTCACTTCAGCATCGTCGACGTCCTTTGCTTGTTTGGCGTGGTGTCGCTGTTCTTCGGGACGTTCGCTTTCGTGTCGGCACGGGCGGATCTCGTTCCGGTCAAGGACCCTCGGCTTCCGGAGTCACTTTCTTTTCAGAACCACTGAGGCGGTCGGCCGCGTTTGGATTGCGAATCTGCGGGACCGAGGCATGATGTTTGTAAAGGATTCGAGATGAAGCTCTTCCCATCCAAGACCCTCTCCATGGCCACTGTGGTCACGATCGTCGCGTGCGGGGTGCCGGACGTGAGCCTGTTTCCGGTCGAGCCATACCCGGACAAGGAAGCGTACCTCGAGCAACAGCACAAGATGCTGACGGACTACGGCGAGGTCGAAGAGACCAAAAAGTACCGCATTCCCGTCGACAAGGCGCTCGCCATGGTGGCGACCAAAGAGGGTGGGCTGAAGCCCCTCGTGAAGCTGAAGACCGACCTGTCGGAGATGACTCAGCTCGAGCGAGGCGAGCGTCACTTCAACATTACCTACGCCTGCGCCGGGTGCCACGGTTTCAACGGGCAGAGGAAGGTCGGGCCGCACCTGAACAATCGCTGGGGCCAACAGGCGCTCTTGGAGGGAGGAAAAGCCGTGGCCTTCGACGACGGTTACTTCAAGGAGTCGGTCTTATACTCCAAGAAAAAGATCGCTCGGGGTTATCCGGCCGTCATGCCCTACTTCGCTGACTCGATGTCCGACAAAGACTTCCAGGACATCATGGCCTACGTGAAGACCTACAACTGAGCCCGGTGCCGTTTGCCTGCCCGAATGGGAGGTAGGGCGCGCAGGTGTCGGGCGAGACCGGCTACGGAGCCGGCAAAGAAAAACGGGATGTAGTAGCTGAGTAATCCGTTCAGGATGAGATCTGCGGATGCTAGCGCGATGTACATGGCTGCGCCGAGCATCAGATGCTGCTCTCTTCCGAGCCGGTGTCTCTTGAGCTGCCGCATGAGCTGAGTGACCGGCACGATCAAGAGTAGGAACACCGTGGCCATGCCAAACATCCCCTGAGTACCGAACCGGATGATCCATTCGCCGTCGGTAACGGCCACGTCTAGCCCGGTATCCGGATCGAAGACGCGATTGCGGCCGAAACTGCCCCACCCTACCCAAAACTTTTTGTTCGCTCGCTCGACGAGAATGTCTTCGTTGTCGAATCGGAAGGCGAGGGATGATGCCCTCTCCGGGGAGTACGCGGTGATCGCATCGACGAGCTCGTGACGGGGTAGCACGTCGATGAGCACGGGGTAGGCGAGCCCCAGGGCGGCCACGGCGATGATGGACCAGCGCTGGAGCATGACAGGGGCAAAGAGCAGGACCGGCAGAAATAGAGCCGCGTAAGCGATGGCCCCAGTGCTCTTCTCGAGAACCAGGATGACGCAGTAGCCGAAGAAGAACCAGCGGACGGACATCCCAAAAAGGCGCTTCTTTGCCTTGTAGAGGCCCGCCAGCAGGAGGAGAACCGCGAGCAGGAACATGGCCAGACCGAGGCCGTGGGGGAAAAAGACGCTTGGGCGGTAGCCACCCCACCTCATGGCTTGCGAGAAGTTCTGGGTGGGGCCCGGATAGCCGTACACCCATGCGTGGATCTGGGGGCTCATGCGAACCTCGATCAGTACGAAGATCGCGTAGACCAGGCCCAGGATGACGATCGTACGCATCACGGAACGAAAGTCGGCGACGCTCTGCACTGCTACTCGCGCGGCGCAGAAGGGCAGGATGAAGCGAAGGAGATTGGAATTTACGATGAAGAGGGTGTCGCGAGGGCCCATCCCTGGCAACACGTGGGACTGGAGCCAGCCCGAGATGTAGATCGCGTTGCGGTTGAAGTACCAGGTTCCGATGCTCCCGATTAAAACCAGAAGGAACAGCAGCTCCGGACCCGTCCCCAGCTTGGCGCGGCGAACCGCCGCCGGTGATAGGAAGAGGGCGAAGACCAGGAACACCAGGGGAGGGAGAGACTCCTTGTCCAGTGGAGGAATGAGAGGAAGGTCGAAGGCCACCTGGTTGGGCAGGAACAGGGCGGCCCCCATGAGGGCATAGGTAGCCGCCTTGGGTACCGGATGATTCTGGAGGAGCCAGTAGGTGAACGGGACCCAAGCCAGAAGTGCCAGGGCTGGGATCAAGCCGTGGCCCATTCAGCAGTCGAGGTAGCAGCCAATGGAGTCGCGGGGCAACTCGCTCCGTACGCCGCCCTCGTGGCCTTCAGGCTCCGACCAAGTTGAGAAGGAGCGCATCTGCTCCGCGTCGAAGGGCTTGGCCAGCAGCGGGCTGAGGACGAGCGTATTTCAAATCCAGTCATGCTGCCGCGGTGGCGGCCTGACTCGAACAACCGAGTCTACGAGAAAGCCGGAGGGGACCACGCGGGCCAGAGAATGGGCGTCCCGGTCCGGGGGCGGAGGGGCCTGGGGCCGGCTCGGCCTCAGTCCACGGGGCGTCCGACCTCGTCGGCGGGACGCAGCAGGTTCACTGGCATGCGCAGCTGGCGGTGACCTCGCGCATCCGCTTTCGGGAGGCGGCCGGCGTCGATGTTCACCTGCACGCTCTGGAACAGGAGCTTGGGCGCCGGCAGCCCCCGGTCTCGGCCGTCCCGCATTTCGATGAAGACGCTCTCCGTCGTCTCGGCCGAGAGCTGGATATTATAGGCCTTTGACTCTCCGATGGTGGACTCGTAGGCCAGGGCTCGGCCGTTGGGCTGGTAATCATGGCCGACGAACACCCGAGTGGTGTCCGGCAGGCGGTAGAGCTTGTCCCGAATGGAGTGGTAGAGGGCTTCGGAGGAGCCTTTCGGGAAGTCGCATCGCCCAGTCCCGAAATCGGGCATGAACAGCGCGTCGCCGGTGAAGACCGCGTCACCAATCAGGTAGCTGACGCAGGCCGGGGTGTGGCCGGGGGTCTCGAGGACCCGAATCTCCAGGTCGCCGGCCTTGAGGATCTCGCCTTCTCGAACCAAGCGGTCGAACTGAGAGCCGTCGACAGGGAAGGCCTCGTCGAGGCTCAGCAGGTCCTTGAAGCCGGACTGAACCTCGGTAATCCGGTGGCCGATGACGACCGGGGCCTCGGTGACGCCACGCAGGTACTGCGAGCCGCTCAGGTGGTCGGCGTGGGCATGTGTTTCCAGGATGAAACGTATCTCGAGTTCATTCGTTTCCAGATACTCCCGGACCGCCTCGACCGAGGTCGTGTTCGTATTTCCGGAGTTCGGGTCGAAGTCGAGGACAGGGTCGATGACGACCGCATCGCGGCCCTTTGACACGACATAGGTCAGCGTAAAGGTCGGAGGATGGTAGAAGGCTTTGACGTCCATGCTAGAGGAGCTAGCAATGGACGTGCCAAAGCTTGAAGAGGCAGTTTCCGTCAGGACCTCTACTTCCGGGGATCAGGTTGGGGCGAGGGAGCGTCCGTTGCGGCGGCAGATGGCAGCGTAGGTCTTGGCAAAGATCTTCGCCGCCGGGGCGTCTTCGGACAGGCTGGGTGTCTGACGGGCGACGTCGCTGAGAGAAATGACACCGACGGGATGTCCTGCC
>CAYZFR010000001.1:0-62111 GCA_964477875.1 uncultured Myxococcales bacterium | reverse complement strand
CCGGCGACTTCTTCTTCGAGGCCGCCTTCTTCTTGGTCGGCGACTTCTTCTTCGAGGCCGCCTTCTTCTTGGTCGACGACTTCTTCTTCGAGGCCGCCTTCTTCTTGGTCGACGCCTTCTTGGAGGACGCTTTCTTCTTCGTCGAGGTCTTCTTCTTCGTGGCCATCCTGCGGCGTGCTTAATCGCGCGCGACGCTCGGGGCAAGATCCGCGGGGGGCAGCAGCAGCACCGCGCCGAAGCGACGCAGCGCTTCGTCGCCGGTCCGCTGCAGATCTCGCTGGTTGAGGCGCGCGCCGATCGGCGCAGCCACCACCGGCACCCAGCGTCCCAGCATCCCGAGGCCTCGACGCAGCGCGAGACGACGGGCCAAGGCCCCCAGGATCCGGGGCGAGGCCCGGACCATTTCGCCGAGGCCGTGGGCCCGGCCGATGGTGGCGAGGACCGCGTCGCGCCCCCCTCTGCCCTCCAGCTTGGTGCCGTAGGCCGTCGCCACCGACACCGTCACGGCCACTTGGCAGTAGGTGAACAGGATCCAGTTCAGCGGGATGCCGAACACGCCTGCTGCACCCGTCAGGCCGCCCTCCACCGTGGCCACCCTCACCCATCTTTGGACCATGATGTGGGCGACGCGATCCCTGGAGGCGTCGGGCTCCAGGCTTCGAATCAGCTGAACGTGGAGCTCCGCCCGCCGCTGCTCCTCCTCGATGAGGCTCTCCAGGCTCTGCCGAGCTGCCCGCAGCGGGCTTCGAAGACCGGCGAACGGATCCACGGGCCCGTGCATAGCACCCGGACCCCGGACTTGGGCACACCTTCGCTCGACCCGCTGGCCCGAGAGCGCTACGACCCCGCCTCACGATGCGCTACCGCGAAACCTTGCTCGCGCTGGGCCTCGGCCTCTGCGCCTGCCAGAGCGGCGGCGGGGCCGAGCTCCCCGCCGCCTCGCCGCCCGAAGGGCCCGAGCTCTCCTTGGCCTTCGAGCGCTATCAGCTCGACAACGGACTCACCGTCATCCTCCACCGAGACGCTCGACTGCCGCTGGTCGCAGTCAGCGTCTGGTACGACGTCGGCGCGCTGGAGGAGCGGCCCGGCCGCTCCGGCTTTGCCCACCTGTTCGAGCACATGATGTTCCAGGGCTCCGCGCACGTCCCCGAGGACCGGCACTTCGAGATCCTTCAGGCGGTCGGCGCCACCGGCGTCAACGGCACCACCAACTTCGACCGAACCAACTACTTCGAGACGGTCCCCTCCAACGCCCTCGAGACCGCCCTGTGGCTGGAGTCGGACCGGATGGGCTTTCTGCTGCCGGCCCTCACCGAGGACAGCCTCGCCAATCAGATCGAGGTCGTGCAAAACGAGCGCCGGCAGTCGGTCGAGAACCGGCCCTACGGCCTGATGTCCGAGAAGCTGACCAAGCTTCTCTTCCCCGCCCCCCACCCGTATTTCGGAGACGTCATCGGAAGCATGGAGGACATCGCCGCCGCCTCCCTCGCCGACGTGGCCGACTTCTTCGAGACCAACTACACGCCGGCCAATGCGACCCTGACCCTGGCCGGGGACTTCGAGCCCAAGGCCACCAAGGCCCTCATCGAGAAGTACTTCGGCCCGCTGCAGGGCCAACCGGCGCCGGCGCCGGTCACGGTCGAGACCAAGCCCATCCCGGCCGAGGAGCTCGTCGACTTCGTCGAGCCGGTCGGCAAGCTGGAAAAGCTCTCGGTGGCCTGGCGAGGGCCGCCGGCCTTCGCCGAGGGCACGGCCGCCCTGGACCTGTTGGCCCACGTCATCAGCGGCGAGCGCTCCTCCCGACTCGACCGGAAGGTCTCCTACGAGGACCCGATGGCTCAGGCCGTCACCGCCTCCTTTCGAGAGATGGAGGCGGCGTCGGTTTTTCAGATCGACATGGTCATGAAGGAAGGCCGCCGCACCGACGAGGGCCTGGCCGCCATCGACGAGGTGCTGGCCGGGCTTCGCACCCAGCCCCCCACCCCGGCCGAGCTCCGCCGGGCCCAGAACGACTGGGAGACCTCGACCCTGTCCAGCCTCCAGTCGCTGGGCGGATTCGGCGGACGGGCCGAGCGCCTTCAAATGTACCAGCACTTTCTGGACGACCCAGGGAAGCTCGGCTGGGACGTGGCTCGCCACCGGGAGGTCGACCTGGCGGATCTGAAGGAGGCCATGAAGCTCCTCGACGACAAGCGCATCGTGCTGAAGGCCGCGCCGGCGGCGGAAGGAGAGGCCTCGTGAACGCACCCCATTGTGTCGCCCTTGCCCTCCTCAGCCTGGGCGCCAGCGCCGACTGGCGAAGCGAGCCGCCCCCGGTACCGCCCCCGGAGCCCCCGGTGCTTCCCAGCTTCGAGCGGACCGTCCTCCCCAACGGCCTCGAAGTGTATTCGGCCCAGACCGCGGACCTGCCGGTGGTGTCCTTCAGCCTGGTGACCAGGGGCGGTTCGGCCGCCGACCCCTCCGGCGCCTCCGGGCTCACCAGCTTCACCTACGCGATGCTCGAGGAGGGGGCCGGGGACCTGGACGCCCTCGCTTTTTCGGACCGGGTCGCCGACCTGGGAGCCACCTTCGGCGCGCAGGCAGGAAGGGACTCCGGCAGCGTCAGCATCAGCGGCCTGTCTCGGCACGCGGCGCTCATGCTCGAGCTGCTCCGACTCGCCGTCCAGATGCCCCGGCTGCAGATGGAGGACTTCGAGCGCGTAAAGGCCCAGACCCTCGCCTCCTTGACCCGCAGCCGAAACGCACCCCAAGGGATCGCGTTCAGCGAGCTGCCCGCGCTGCTGTACGGAAAGAAACATCCCCTCGGACACCCGCCCCAAGGGACGCCGGCGTCGGTGAAGGACTTGGACCTCGCCCGCGTAAAGGCCCACTTCGGCGAGATCCTCGGTCCGAAAGGCTCGGCGCTCATCGCGGCCGGCGCGCTGCCCCACGAAGAAGTGGTCGCGCTCGCCCGGGCCGCCCTCGGCGGCTGGAAGGGCGAGGCTCGGGTCCCCGAGATCCCCGCCGTCGAGCCTCCGCCCGCCCGGCGGATCGTCCTCATCGACAAGCCGGGCGCGCCTCAGACCCTGATCCTCGCCGCTCGGCCGCTCCCGCCCAAAGGCGACGCGGCCGAGGTGCCGCTGACGATCGCCAACGAAGTCTTCGGCGGCAGCTTTTCCTCCCGGCTGAATCTGAACCTTCGAGAGGACAAGGGCTACACCTATGGCGCCAGCAGCCAGGCCATCTTTCGCAGGGGCGTGGGGGCCTTCGTGGCCTACGCCGCCGTGCGAGCCGACGTCAGCGGAGCCGCTCTGGCCGAGATGATGGACGAGATGGCGCGACTGCAGACCCAACCGCTGAGCGAAGACGAGGTGCGGCTGGCCAAGAGCGGCGTCGTGCGCACGCTGACCGGTCAGTTCCAAACCGCGGGTCAGGTCTCCGGCGCGGCCGCGAGCCTATTCGTTCAGTCGCTGCCCACGGACTACTTCGTGAAGCTCGGCCCCCGCTTCGACCAGAGCCCGCTCGAGGAGATCCGCCGGGCCGCGGTCGACTTCATCGACGAAGAGCGCATCGTCGTCCTCATGGTGGGAGACGCCGATCTGGTCCAGCCTCAGGTCGAGCTGGCCGGCTTCGAAGCGGTCGAGCGCCGTAAACCCTGAGCACAGGCGCGCAGCGCGCCGAAGCGCGGGCCCCGATTGCGTCCTGGGCTTCGCTTCGGCGACCATCGGGCAATGAAGTGCTTGGCCCTAACCCTGGCTGCGACCTTGCCGGCTTCGACGCCCGTCTACGCCGGGCCAGCCGAGACCAGCCAGCGCGTCGCCGATGCGTTCGCAACCGGCGATGCCGTCGCCCGAGGCGAAGAGATCCTGGTCGACTTCGCCGATGACATCTCGGACCGGGCCATCGAGGCCTACGAGGAGCGTCTCGATGTCGACTTCGAGCTGAACTCCATCCACGCCGAGGACGAGCGGATCTACACCGGCGAGGTCGCACTCGACCGCATCGACGAGGTCTCGAGGGCGCTCCAGGGCCGTCCCGACGTCGAGTTCGCCGAGCCCAACTACGTCTTCGAGCTCATCGAGCCGGTCGACGCCGGAGCCCCGGCCGAAGACTTCCAGCCCCAAAAGCCCGCCCCGGTGGTGAACGATCCTCGCTACGGCGAGCAGTGGTCCTTCCCCATGATCGACGCGCCCGGCGCCTGGAAGAGCGCCAAGGGTCGGGGAGTGGTCGTAGCCGTCATCGATACCGGCGTCGCCTTCGAGGACTTCAAGACCTTCAAGCGGGTCGAGGACCTGGGCGGCACCGCCTTCGTTCCCGGCTACGACTTCGTCAAGGACACCGACCACCCCAACGACGACCACGGCCACGGCACCCACGTCTCCGGCACCATCGCCCAGACCACCAACAACGCGCTCGGCGTGGCCGGCGTCGCACCCGAGGCGGCCATCATGCCGCTCAAGGTGCTGTCCAAGCGAGGCGCGGGCACCGCGGGCGACATCGCCGACGCGATTCGCTTCGCCGCCGACGAGGGGGCCCGGGTCATCAACATGAGCCTAGGCGGCGGGCCCCGATCCTTCGTGATGGAGTCGGCGATCAAGCACGCGGTGAACAAAGGCGTCCTGGTCGTGTGCGCGGCCGGCAACGGCGCCCGGGAGCGGGTCGAGTACCCGGCCGCCTACAAGGGCAGCCTGGCCGTGAGCTCCGTCGGGCCCGACCGCAAGCTGGCCTTCTACAGCAGCTACGGGGCCCAGGTCTCCGTCGCTGCCCCCGGCGGCAACAAGCAGCTCGGCGAGGCGGCGGGCATCCTCCAAAACACCATCCTCCCCACCTCGGTCGACCGAACCGACGCCTACCTCGCCTACCAGGGCACCTCGATGGCCGCCCCCCACGTGGCCGGCCTGGCCGCGCTCGTCATCTCGGCGGGGGTCAACGATCCGGATGCGGTCCGGTCGATCGTGGAGGGGACCGCTAGCGACCTCGGCCCCGAGGGGCACGACCCGCGCTTCGGCCACGGACTCATCAACGCCCGGGCGGCGGTGGAAGCGGCCAAGGACGCGCGCAGCGGCCCGGCCTGGCTGGCCTTGGCGGCCGCCCTGCTGATGGGCCTTTTGACCCCCGGCGGCGCGGGCGTGCGTCTGGGCTCGCTTCTGGGCGGCGGCCTGGCCGCCGGCGCCTTCGGCTGGGCCGGCATGGGCGGATTCGTGGCCACCGCCCTGTGGGCGAGCGTCGGGATCCCGCTCGTCCTCGTCGTGGGCCTGCTTCACCAGCGCCGCTGGCGGGCCGTGCTGCTCGGCCTGGCGACCGGCTGGGCGATGCTGCTTCTCTACTTGGGGCTTCAGCTTCCGTGGGACCTGATCGGAATGCCGGGAACCGGCAGCTGGCTGGACCGGGCCTGGCTCGTCATGAACGCCATCGCCACCGGCTGGTTGGCTTGGCGCCTGCGCGGCCTCGTCCGGCGGGCATGGATGGCAAGCCGCACGCCCGCCCCCTGAGCGAAGTTTGACCGCCTTGGTCTCATGCTTACCCTGAGCGAGTGGGGCGCGGGACCGGCCAGCACCCCCCTAGGGGCGTTCGATCGTTGCGCTGGCGGACTGGTGCGGTACATGCACTCGCTGCATTGCTGATGATTTTCGAACGCCTGGGTCTAGCCCTCCTGGTCGCCTCCGCTTCGGCGGCGTGCTCGGACCAGGTTCCGTCCGCGCCCAACTCGGACATGGGCGGCGTCCTTCCCGAGCCCGACGCAGGGCCCGTACGGCCGGACTTCGGGGCCTTCGACCAGGGCGTCCCGATGGACGGGGACATGGGCCCCGAGCCCGACATGGGCCCGAGATTCAGCGACCCGGCCGCGATCTACCAGGGGCGCCGCTCGATCTCCAACGCTCGGATCCAGCTGCAAGTCCGAGGCTCCGCGACCTCGACCCTCACCCCGGTCCTGATGCTCACCCACGGACCGAGCGTGGGCTTCGAGTACTTCATAGAGCCCTCCAACTTCCTGCTCGGCCCGGGCGGGGTGGATGATCCCAACCGGCTCGTCTTCTTTGTCGACCTTCCGGGCGCCGGCCGCTCCGACGAAGGCTCCCTGTCCCGGCCCAACGTCACCACCGAGAATCAGTACGCTTTCCTGATCAACGTGATCGAGGACTACTTCCACACCTTCGACGACCGCCCCTACGACGTGATCGGCCACCACTTCGGCGGGCTGGTGGCAACCCTGCTCGCGAACCGCCGGCCCGACCTGGTGGAGGACATGGTGCTCATCTCGCCCTACCCGCTCACCTTCGCCGAGCGCGGCCTCTACAACAGCAAGTACCGCTCTGCGGAGCGGATCTCGGCCAGCGATCGCCAGTTCATCAACGATCTGCAGAGCGTGCCGCGCTGCTTCTTCGACCCCAACCAGTGTGCTCTCGAGGTCTACCTGATCTTCGCCAAGACCTGGGTCTGTCGGGAGAACGTGGATGCCTTCCGGAGCCTCGACATCCGCTTCGTGAGCTCGGGCGGCATCTCGGGATTCGGGCCGACCAACCTGTATCCAGGCAGCATCGTCCAGAGCTGGGAAGAAGATCCCTATGATCTGCGAAGTGAGCTCCCCGGGGTCCAGGCGCGGACGACCATGATCACCGGCGCCTGCGACTTCATTCCGGAGTCGACCTACGAGATGTACGAACAGATCCCGAACCTGACGCGCATCGAGTTCGAGGATTCGGGTCACTTTCCGATGGTCGAGCAACCCGAGCTCTTCCAACAGACCGTGCTCCAGGCCCTGGACAGCGAAGACTTCTGAGCCCACTCTGCCCGCCGGACCACGGTGGAGCAAAGTGAATCGGCACGGGTCCTCGTCGTTGACGACGAGGCGAACCTGCGAAAAGTGCTGTCTGCCCTTCTTCGGCAGCGAGGCTACGAAGTCACGACCGTCGCCAACGGGCAGGAGGCCCTCGACCTCCTGGGCACCGAGGCCCACGACGTGATGCTTACCGACCTTCGCATGCCCGAGGTCGACGGCATGGCGCTGCTGTCCGAGGTCCGGAGCCGCCGGCCCCGGATGCCGGTCGTGGTCCTGACCGCCCATGGCACCGTCGACACCGCCGTCAACGCCATGAAGCTGGGCGCCTTCGACTACTTGACCAAGCCCTTCGACCGGGCAGAGCTCGAGATCGTGATCGGCAAGGCGGTCCGCGCCGCGCAGCTGTCCGAGCAAGAGCCGGCCGCGGAGGCCATGGGCCAGTTCGGCATGGTGGGCCAGAGCCCGGCGCTGGCCGAGGTCTTCGACACCATCCGCAAGGTCGCGGCCAGCCCCAGCACCATCCTCGTCACCGGCGAGTCCGGAACCGGCAAGGAGCTGATCGCGCGGGCCCTGCACGAGGAGTCGGCGCGCCATGCGCGAGCCTTCATCAAGATCAACTGTGCGGCCATCCCCCGGGACCTCATCGAGTCCGAGCTCTTCGGCTACGAGAAAGGCGCCTTCACCGGCGCCGTCACCTCCAAGCCTGGCCGCTTCGAACTCGCCCACGAGGGCACCCTGTTCCTCGACGAGATCGGTCTGATTCCCCCCGAGATGCAGGCCAAATTGCTGCGGGCGCTTCAGGAGTCGGAGTTCGAGCGGGTGGGCGGCATCGACAGCATCCGGGTCGACGTCCGGCTGGTGGCGGCGACCAACGCCGACATGGAGGCCGAGGTGGCGGCGGGCCGCTTCCGGGAGGATCTCTTCTATCGTCTCAATGTGGTTCCCCTGAGGCTTCCGCCCCTTCGAGAGCGTCGAGAGGACATTCCGCTGCTGGTGGACCACTTCTTGGGCAAGTACCGAGAGCGCCTCGGGAAGGACGTTCAGCGTCTCTCTCGGGAGGCGCTCCAGATCCTGGTCGACCACGACTGGCCCGGGAACATCCGCGAGCTCGAGAACGTGCTGGAGCGGGCGGTCCTGTTTTCAGAGAGCGACACCCTGGAAACGGAGCAGCTGCCCCCCAAGCTTCGCACCCCTGGGCCCTCGTCGAGCCAGAAGGAGGACAAGCAGAGTCGGCCGGCCGTTGGCCCGCTGAAGGCCATCGTCAAGCGACACACCGAGTCTCTGGAGCGGGATCTGGTCGTGCGCGCGCTCGAAGAGACGGGAGGCAACGTCACCCAGGCCGCGCGACGGCTCGAGATCTCTCGCAAGAGCCTGCAAAACAAGATGCGCGACCACGGCCTTCGCGAGCACGCCGAGGACTGACGCCTCGTCCCGACACGGCTTTCGCGTCGGGCGCTGGTCCGACCGGGCCGTCGTCTTGACCTCACTCCTGGCTGGGACTAGCCCTGTAGATGATGATGAGGGGGCTGCTCCGACCGGCCGGGCTCGTGGCCGGGGCCCTCCTGTGCGCGACCGACGCCGGGGCCGCGGAGTCGGTCCTGGCCCTGGAAGGCGTCACTTCCGAGCGCAAGCTCCCCCAGTTCCGGCTCTCGGTCGGCTTCGAGCAGTACTGGGAGAAGGCCGGCATCTCCCGGGAGTTCGTGCAGAACGCTCCCGACGGCAGCTTCGAGGAAGTCCGGGAGCTCGACTACGAGGCGATCCGCCGAGAGCTGGTCCTCCAGGCCCGGGTCGGGCTGGTGCAGCGGCTCGAGTTTCGCCTCCGGGCGCCGGTGGTGCTCCAGGCAGACTCCTCGATCCAGTTCGCCGAAGGCGTGGCCGGTAACTCGACCATCTTCGGGAGCACCAACGCCGACGACCCCGCCTTTGCCACCCGCTTCCCGATCAGCACCGTGCCCCAGGAGCGAAACCGAGCCGGCTTCGGGGATCTGGGGGCGGGGCTGTTTTGGTCGGTGGTCGAAGACCGGCCCAACCGGGCCTTTCCGACCCTGACCCTGGGCGTGAACGTCACCTTTCCGACCGGCGACCCCTGGGATCCCGCCGACGTGAACGCCCTGCCCCAAATCGACGGCAGCGGCGGCGTGGGTAGCGGGCAGACGACCTTCGACCTCTCGCTGGCCATGTCCAAGCGGAGCGCTTGGGGCGCCCCCACCTTCGAGCCTTACTTCGAGCTCGGGGTCGAGCTGCCGATCGCGAACGCCGAGCTCGAGGATCTGGGCTACGAGCCGCCGCCGGTGGGCCGGGTTCGGACCGGCAGCGAAGTCATCATCTCCGAGGACCCAGCCAAAGGCAGCTACTACGGCTTGGACTTCGGCCTCGCCTTTCGCTTCATCGGCTCGGGTCGGACCCGGAGCCAGCTCAGCGACTACCTGCCCGACTTCGATCAGACCCGGGTCGACGCCGACTTCGCCGGTCGCGCGGACTTCGCCGACCCCATGAACTACAGCCGCTTCTCGAGCGGCCTCGACGTGAGCTGTCTGACCGACCCCGCGACTGGCGACCCGCTGCTCCCCGGCGTGCCCTGTGGCGAATTCACCCGAGTCGAGGAACACTTTCAGATGGACGGTCACATCGGCTTTCGGCTCCAGCCCCTCGAGATCTTCAGCTTCTCGGCGGTGGCCATGGTCGGATTTCAGAACGACCACTTCATCACCGGCGAGAGCCCCGGCGAGGACACCGACCCCGCCGTGGTGCCGAACGACGTGTGCGGCTCCACTTCCTGCACCGGGCGGATCAACCGCCGCAACAGCCTCGGCGAAGACGAGCGCTCCCGCTTTTTCGACCCCCGCTACGACGCGGTCGGGGGTCGTTTCATCGCCAAAGGCATCTTGCGGGTCGGCTTCATGGCCACCGCCGTGCTTCGCTTCTGAGCATGCGCGACGCCCTCGACGCCCACGCGCGGCGGCTGATCACCCTGGCGCTGGAGGAGGACATCGGGCCCGGCGACGTGACGAGCGCGATCATCGCGCCCGACGCCATGGGAGCGGCGCTGTTCCGGGCCCGAGAGCCCTTGGTCCTGGCCGGCACGGCGGCGGTACGGGAGGTGTTTCAGCAGCTGGAGCCCGCGGTCCAGGTCGGTTTCGAGGAGACGGACGGCCGGCACGCCGAGCCGGGCGAGGTGCTGGGCCGGCTCCAGGGGCCGGTACGGGGCATGCTCACCGGCGAGCGGACCGCCCTCAACTTGCTTCAGCGCCTGAGCGGCATCGCCACCCTGGCTCGCCAGGCCCAAGAGGCGGTCGGGTCCCACGCCACCAAGATCGTCGACACGCGCAAGACGACCCCGGGGCTTCGGTCGTTGGAGAAGGCCGCCGTCCGGGCCGGCGGCGCCTTCAACCACCGGGTGGGGCTGTTCGACGGGATCCTGATCAAGGACAACCACATCGCCGCGGTGGGGGAGCTGACGGCGGCGATCGAGCGCGCCCGGACCGAAGCCCATCACCTCCTCAAGGTGGAGGTGGAGTGCGATGAGCTCGACCAGGTCGATGAAGCGATCGAGGCGGGGGCCGACATCATCCTGCTCGACAACATGAGCGACGAGACCATGGCCGAGGCCCTTCGGCGCATCGACGGCCGGGCCCTCACCGAAGCCAGCGGTGGGATCACGCTGGAGCGGATCCCGAAGATCGCCGCCTTGGGCATCGACTTCATCTCGATGGGCGCCCTCACCCACAGCGCCCGGGCGGTCGACATCGGCCTCGATTGGGATGCCTGAGCCCGAGCGCCTGCCCTCGGGGTGGTGGCTGGAGCGACACGCCACCCTGCCCTCCACCAACGACAGGGCCGGCGCCTGGGCCCGGGCAGGCCGGTCGCTTCCGGCGGTGATCGTAGCCGGCACCCAGACCGCCGGGCGGGGCCAGCGGGGCCGCCGCTGGTCCTCGCCGCCGGGAGCGGGTCTTTACGCCTCTTTCGTATGCCGGCCCGAGGTGACCCCGGCCCAGTCGCCCATGCTGACCCTGCTCGCCGGCCTGGCGCTGCTCGACGCCATCGGCCCCCCGGTGACCGACCGCCTGGCCCTGAAGTGGCCCAACGACGTGTGGGTGGCCGGCGGGTCCCGAGCCCAGGCCAAGGTGGCAGGCATCTTGGTCGAGGGCGCCATCAGCGAGACCCGGCTGGAGCACGTCGTCATCGGGATCGGCCTGAACCTCCGTCCCGCCGAGCGGGAGGGCGACACCATCAGCTTGTTCGAGCTCGGGGCGGTGGAAGACCGATCCTTGGAGGGGTGGTGCGACGCCCTGGCGGTGGGGCTGGACCGACGCTGTCGAGACTTCGCGAGGTCGGGGCCTAGACCTTCGGAGGCCGAGTGGACGGCCCGTGCGTACGGGGTAGGCCGAGCCATCCGGTGGGGCGATGGTCGCCGGGAGGTGCAAGGTCGATTGCTGGGCATCAAAGAAGGCGGGCTCCTCGTCCGGACCGAGTCCGGCCCGGACGAGGTGTTCCACCACGGTCGCATCGAGGCCTTTCTTTGAGGCTCAGGGAAGCTCGACCGCCGGCTCGAGGCCGATTTCCGACAGGGTGCAGTAGTCGGCCAGAATGCGGGCGGCGTACGGGTCGAGAGGGTGCACCTCCCCGCTCTTCAGCTCCTTGGTCCGCATCTGGAAGGCGTAGTAGTCGTCGGATCGCACCATCTTCGCCCAGGCCATGACCTCCAGCATCAGCTGAAGCTCGTCGGCCTTGGGATTCTGATCATAGAGCCGCGCCATGCTGTCCCGCACCGAGGACTCTTGTCGGTGGACGACCGCCAAGATGGCCCTCACATAGTTAGGGTCGGTCGGGAAGGCGTACATGTCCTCGGGCTGAACCGAATCCACGGACATGACGAGGAAGTCGGGGCCGCCTTCGCAGATGTTCGCTGGCCGCGGGTCGCAGACGTCCCCGAGGCCGTCGACGTCGATATCGGCCTGGGAGCGGTTGTTGTCCTGGGGGCAGTTGTCGGCGAGGCCGGTGTGTCCGTCCCCGTCGGGGTCGTAGCCGAAGCTAATGGGCTCCGCCAGCACCGGCGCAGGGCTCAGCGGTCCCGAAGGCGAAAGCGCCTCGCCGGTCCGAAGATCGATGTCCAGGGGCCGAAAAAGCTGGGCCGCCGCAGGGGCTGCCAGAGAAAAGGTGAGGGTCGTCGCGCCGAGCGCAGTGATGAGTTTCATGGTCTGTCTCCTTCCGTGCCCCGCAGGGCCACGGGGAGGTGAAGAGCAACCATCGGGCCAACACCGCCGAGGCCAGATCGGCCCGAAAACCGAGAATCCCACGCGTTCTGACACATCCTTGCTGTGTCAGACCGTGCCGCGTGACGTGACGCCGGAGCCGCCACCCGCAAGACCGAGGAACATTGACGACCCCCCAGGGCTCTGTTACCACCCTGCTCCTGGTCTTGAACGGGCCGGGATCCCATGGGGCCATAGCTCAGCTGGGAGAGCGCTTGAATGGCATTCAAGAGGTCGTCGGTTCGATCCCGATTGGCTCCACTCAACGATTCAGAGGGCTTGGACGAGTGAGGCCAACCTGGGAAAGCGCGGTCAGACGCCGGGTCCTCCCACCCGCGGTCACCGCCCTTTCCCTGACCCTCGGCGCCGCTTGCGGGCCGTCAGGCGAGCGGTGCGTTGGGGGGTGCGGCTCCAATCGGGGTCGGGCCCTCTTCGGCCCGGCCGCATCCCAGGACTGGACCTCGTTCCGGAACGGCCCCCTTCGTCAGGGCGTAAGCGAAAGCGGGCTCCTGGGGAACGCCGTCACGATCGAATGGCGGCGCGAGGGGTTCCTAAAGCTCGCCTACTCCGCCGTGAAGCCTTCGGGCGCGGTCTGGGATGATGCGCTCTACTATCCCTCGGACGACGGCGTGATGTGGTCCTTCGACCGGCGGACCGGCGACCCGCGCTGGAGCCGACGGCTCAGCGGTCACGAGAAGGGCATCCACGGCTCGCCCGCCGCCGCCAAGTCCGTGGTCTGGATCGGGACCTACTCCGGCTACCTTCACGCCTTGGACGCAAAGAGCGGCCGCGAGATCTACGATGCTCGGCCTGGTCGATGGATCGGCTCGAGCCCGGTCTACGTGCCCGAGGACAACGCCCTGTACCTCAGCCACGAGACCCTCGGGTCGAACGGCTCGGGCGCGGGCTTCGTGACCCGGAACGACCCGCGGACCGGAGAGGAGGTCTGGCGAAGCGTGGTCCAAGACGACTACATCCACTCATCGGTGGCGGTGGACCCGGAGGCCGGCCTGGTCTTCGTGGGCGCCAACAACGGCGTTTTCTTCAGCATGGACAGCCAGACCGGCGAAACGGTCTGGAGCCGAGACTTCGAACCCGAGCCAGGCAGCTCCGGCGCGGACATCAAGACGACCCCGGCGGTGAGCCCGGACCGAGATCTGGTCGTGGTCCCCACCTGGGACGGGTCGATCTACGCACTGCGCCGTCGGACAGGGGAGACGGTATGGGAGACCCGAGTTGGCGGCGCTTTCATGGGCTCCGCGGCCATACACGAAGGCACCGGTCGGGTGTACGTGGGTACGCCCCTCCGTCGGGACGCCCTGCTCGCTCTCGACCTGGACACGGGAGACGTCGAATGGCGCATCGACGTCCAAGGTGGGATTCGCAGCTCCCCCGCGGTGAACGGCGCCGGTGACGGCCTGGTGGTTGGCTCGGACTCCGGAACGCTGTGGGGAGTGGATGCGGCCACCGGCGACGCGGTCTGGAGCTTCACCGCCGACGGCCCGATTACCGCTTCGCCCATCTGGGTTCGAGACCGGATCTACTTCGCCGCCAATGAGGGCTCGCTCTACGCCCTCGAAGTCGTCTCGGACTGAAGGGTCGAGAGCCCTCCATCGTCCTGGCCACGACGACTCGTTTCACGCGCTCGGGCCTCGAACAGGTTCGATGAGACAGCTTGTCAACGACGGGGAAGTGGTCGACCTTCGAACCGGAGATGAAGTTTCGCAAGAATCGACATCATCATCCCCTCGCCTCGTTGGCCATGCTCGGCCTTACAGTTGCATGTGGGTCCGAGTCCGGAGACGGACTGCAGGCTCCCGACGGTGTCGAGCATCCCTCGGTCAATGAAGCCGAGGTGGACAAGACCTGCGGTCCGCTCGACTTCGAGCTCCGCGGGCAGGCTTTGACCGAGTTGAGCGTCACCGACATGGGAGGAGGCAGGGTTCAGTTCCGTGTCCGGAGTACGTCTCCGTTTCTAGCGGGTGGGCTGGACCCTCTGATTCGAATCGGAGACACGATAATCAGCGACTACACATACGAGGAACTCAACACGGTCCTCGTGTACACCGCCGACCTGGCTGCGCTCCCCGAACGCGGTCTTGTCCTTTTTGGATGGGGCCTGGGCAGTATCTCAGAGGGGATGACGACCGACTGCAGCTTCTCGAAAGAGACACGAAGCTTCCGGACCGTCGACAGTTAAAGGCGGGACCGCACGCCCCTCGGTAGGGGCTCCTATCCTCCAGGGAAGTGCGCGCGGCCACGTCGTTGACGCGGTCTCCTTCGACGGCTCAGCTTGCGATCGGCATGCGAATCATGACTATGGGAGGCGTCGCGGGCCTACTCGCCTGCGGCTTGGCCTGCGGCGGCGACCCCAATCCGGTGGAGCTCTGCCAGTCGCAGTTCCACGACTGCTGCACCCGCAGCAGCCAGTGCCGCGAGGCCCTCGACGACCGACCGATCTGTATAGGCGTCTCCGACCGCTCGGCCGGCACCTGCGTGGAGTGCGTGAACGACAGCCAGTGCGGTACAAACGAGCGCTGCTCCAACAACAACGAGTGCGTCCTCGACCTCGTCGACTGTCAGAACGCAGGCCCTGCCCCGATGGCTTGGCTCCTGCTTGCAGGCTTGCTCGCGCGACTGGCGCGCCGAAGAAGAAAAGCTCCCACGAGCTGAGGGCCAAGACCAAGGTGATGCGCCCCCCGTCGCTCAGGTCGACGAGGGACGCGGGCCCTAGGGAGTGCTGAAGAACGGATTTACCGAGGCGTATCGCAGGGGTTGGGCGAGGCGTTCTCGTCCAGCGCGAAGCAGTCGACCTCGACCGCAGGCGCCCGGGGGAAGGCGGTGTCGTGTCCGTAGGACCGAACCGTGCCGTCCTCCGTGTCCAGGACCGAGAAGACCGTGATCCGATTGGAGCTGATGAAGGGCAGCCCCTCTGGGCCTCCCTCGACGTCGCGCATCAAGTCCACATCGGGCACACGGCTCGGCGGGATGTCCGGCCGACCCTGGGGGTCGCCGGTGCGCACGTAGTCGTTCGGATCCCAAAAGTCCGGATCCCGCGTCGTGCCGAGCTCGGGGTCCGGATAGAACTGCCGCGCCCAGGGGACCCGGTTGTTGAAGTTGACCGTGGGCCCAAAGGTGTTCCCTACGTTCGAGGTCTCGAGGTAGTTCAGGCGAACGCCGTTTTCTTCCACGAAGGTCCGGCTCCAGATGTGGGAGTGCCCCGCGAGCACCAGATCGACCCCAGCAGCCAGAAGTTCATCCTCCACGCCCAGCCACAGATCGTCGGCGCGACGGTAGCGGTAATTGACGCTCTCGATGAGGCCCTGTTCGGCGGCGTCGACGATCTCCTGCCAGTCGGCCTCACTGGCCGGGAAGGTCGTAAAAATTGGTTCCCGTCCATCGACGAAGGTGACGCGCGCTTCGGGGTCCGCCATGACCGGGACGGCATTGTCGCCGTTCCCGAACATCGTCTGGTGGGTCAAGACGACCGAGAAGTCGGCGCTCGCCAGCTCGGCACTGGACAGCTGGTCTCCGAGCCAAATGCGCTGGGCCGAGCCCGGCGAGTAGTCGCCAAAGAAGATGTCCCCAAAACCCCAGGTGTCGAGGTCGTTGATGGTGGTGCTGGGCTCGGCGAACTTGCCCCGGCCCCCATTGGTGAAGCCGTTGTTCCAGTTCCGCCAAACCCTGGACACGTTCATCGAGATCAGGTGCAGGTTTCCGTAGGTCAAGCTGAAGAAGTTCTCCGGATCTTCGCCCTGGACGCCGTTCTCAGGCAGGTCCCACATCTCGTAGTAGGTCACGTGATCGAAGGACCGGGCCCGAACGAACTCGTCCCGCGTCATGTTGGTGGCGGCCTGCTCGGCCGGCGACAGCTGCTCCCACTGCCAGGCCGCGAACCAGCGCGGACGGGGCTCGTTGTCCATCGTGCCCAAGGTGTCGGCTCGGTCGAAGCGGCCGGGGCTCTCGTGGTTGCCAATGGTGCCGAACACGGGCGCGTGCTGGAGGATCTGCCCGCCGGCGTAGGGATGTTCGGGGAACAGCGCCTTGAAGCGTCCCTGCATCGACGGGAAAAAGGAGGGTCGCCCCTCGTCGTCACGGTCGAACCACTCCGAGGCCCGGTTCGGGGTATCAACGAAGTCCCCGGCGAAGAGGACCGCGTCGACGAGCCCCACCGTCTCGACCACCTTCTCGTAGTTGGCCGGGGCCATGGCGCGGTTCTGTTGATCCGAGGTCAGCAACAGACGCACCGGCCGGTCTCCGGAAGGAAGCGGCTGCAGCGTGAAGACCCTGGACTTGAAGCTGATCCCGTTGACGGTGCTGACCGCATAGTAGGGCACCCGAACGTCGGGCTCCAGACCGGTCACCAAGGCGGCGTGGCGGTAGACGGGTCGATCCACTATCGCCTCCCCCTCGGCCGGAACCGGCGTCGGCCGGCCCGCGATGCGGGAGGAAGCGTCTTCGAACATCTGCGACATTCGGGTGGTCGTCGCAGCGACCCGCTGCTGCAGCGCGTCCCCGAACACGACCTCGTGCCCGTCCCCCTCGAACTCGGTGAACCAGGCCACCACCACGCCATCGGCGGTGGGTCCGGTGAGGTAGGGGTCGGTCAAGATGCGGTCGTTCTCGGCGAAGAAGGGCCCGACTAGGGCATCGGCCGATACGTCGCGGCCGTCCAACCCGTCGACCCCGTCCATACCATCGACCCCGTCTCGGCCGTCTGCGCCGTCCTGGCCATCGGCCCCCGCCGGCCCTCTCGGGCCCGCTGGCCCGCTCGGGCCCGCTTCGCCGGGCAGACCGACCTCCCCCGGGTCCCCCTGCTCCTCGCCACATCCGAGCAGCAGCAAGCCGCTCAAAAGAAATCCAACAATTTTGCTCTGTGCGCTCACAATGACTCTCCTTTCGTCACGCGCCGCGTCCAAACGGCGCCAGCGACGACGGGGCGCTGGATGACAGAGGTGCATCGAATCGAGGAGAGGCTTTCGTGTGGAGGCCGAACGAGTTTTCCCGGGCGACGCGGCACGGTCGCAGATTCGTCAAAGGCGCTCGCCAAGGTTCATCCCCATTTCGGTTTTCTACATGGAACAAGGAAGGCTGCCCCAGGCCTCAGGTCGCCCAAACTTCAACCATCTTCTGTATTTCTGGGAGGTGGCTCGATCCAGGAGCATCGCCCGAACCGCCGAAGAGCTGTCGGTGTCTCCGTCCACCATCAGCGCCCAGCTCCGAGCGCTGGAGAAAGCTCTGGGGGGAGAGCTCTTCTGCCGGTCTGGCCGGAGGCTCGTACTCACCGACTTTGGGAAGATCATCTTCCGCTACTCGGAGGAGATCTTCGCCACCAGCGCGGAGATGATGCGGGTCGTTCGAGATCGAACCGAGAGCACCGCCCGACCGCTGCGTGTGGGGATCCTGGACGCGCTTCCCAAAGTCATCGTCTACAGGATCCTGAGCCCCACCCTGAAGACGTCGCCCGACGCGCGACTGAGCTGCGCCGAGGCCGATCCGCTCCGGCTCCTCGAAGGACTGGCCCGCCACGACTACGACCTTCTGTTGAGCGATCATCCCCTGCAGGGAAGCCATGGCCTCCCGACCCACAACCACGCGCTCCTTGGGAGCCCATGCGTGCTCATGGCCGCGCCTGGCCTCGCCAAGGGCGCCGGAACCAACTTCCCGCGGAACTTGGACGAGGCCCCCTTCCTGCTTCCGGCGCGAGGGAGCCTCCTGCGCCAGGCCGTGGACGGCTGGCTGCTGGACCGTGGGATCCACATTCGCTGCGTGGCCGAATTCGAAGACAGCGCCCTGCTGAAGCAGTTCGGGCGTGCTGGGGAAGGCTTCTTCGTCGCCCCCGAGATCGCGAGGACGGAGCTGGAGTCCACCTACGGAGTTCGGACGGTCGGTCCCCTCGACGGCATCGAACAGAACTTCTTCGCCGTCACGACGGACCGCAGCGTCGACCATCCCCTCCTCCGCGCCCTCCTCCCTCGGTAAAGGCCGCCCCTCAGAGCGCGAAGGCGAAGCCGAGCCGGGCCGCGAAGCCAAAATCGGTCCGCACGTCTTCGTTGTCGACGTTTTGCGCCAGGTCCCCGGTGGTGAAGTGGGGCCCCATCCGAAGCGCGAGGCCGACCCGAGCCTGATCGGAGAGACGGAACTCGGCGGTGGGGCCGAGCAGCACGGGCACCACCGAGAATTCCTCGGGTTGGACATTTGCGAAGGCGACGCCGTTCAGGTCGGTGCCCCCGCCGAAGAAGAAGGTCGTGGGCACGTCGAGGCTGCCCCCAAAAGTGAACCACCGATTGAGCCGATGACCCACGTCCAAGGATGCGTGAACCAGCAGGGAGAAGTACTCCCCGACGAGGTCGACGCCATTGTCGACCGCCAGCTGCCCACCCGGGATCCGGCTCGAGTAGTCGATCACGGTCAGTCCGACTCCGGGCATCAGCGACAGCCGGGCCACCCACTCGGGATCGTCGACCATCTCCAGCACCAGAGGCAGGGCGCCGTAGAAGGTCAGCGTCCCCGGGATGTCCTCGCCCGCGGAGCCGAACAAGCCCGCATCGATCCCCACCTTCAGACCAAGGGCGAACCACTCGCTGACCGGCTCCAGTCGCGTGATGCCGGGGAGGCTGGAGTAGCCCGCCTCCAGGATCAGACTCGCTCTTCCTGGCGTCCCGAAATAGACGCTGCCCTCGGAGCGAGTCGCTGCGCCCTCTCCTCCCGCCGGCGTCGAACCAGCCAGCCCCTCCTGCCGGGGTACCAGCTGAATGGTCTCCCGAACACGCTTGCCGGCGTCCACGGGAACCCGTCGCGTGATGGGGACGTAGCCCTCCCGGCTCACCTGAACGACCACGTCGCCGGCCACCACCCGGATCGGCGCTTCGAGGGGCAGCCGGCCGACCGACCGACCGTTGACGGAGACGAGGGCGTCCTCGGGTCTGCCGCGGACCTCGAGCGTGCCGAGCCTCTCTCTCACCTTGCGCAGCGCGCCCCGGAGCGGTCCTTCGTTCTTTTCGATCCATGGACCGCCCATCTCGAGGGCCTGAGCCAGGTGCTCCTCCGCTTCGACCCAGTGGCCGAGGGCCTGGTGGGCCAGCGCGACCTGGGCGAGGGCTCGAGACGTTCCTGTTCGGTCATAGGCCTTCTCGAAGACCTCTAGGGCTTCGGCGTCGTTTCCCTGCCGGCGCAGCTCGATGCCTCGATCGATGAGACCCTCGTCGGCTTGGGCGACGCCGCCACCCACCAGGAGGAGGGCGAGAACGCTGATGAAGCAAAGATGTCTCATGGCGAACTAGTTCAGGATCGGAGCATCGTTGGTTCCGAGCTCGACGTCCTTCTTGGGGCTGGCTTCCGGAGCCCTCGGTTTCGGGCTCGGCTTCTCGGTGCCCGTGATGGCTTCTTTGGCCTCGCGCTCCGGCTTCGGCTCTGGTTTGGGCTCGGGCGCCCGGCGCCGAAGGGGGGGACGCCGACGGACCGGGCGCTCTACTTCGCGGTCCTTCGGTTCGGGGCCCAAAGCCTCGGCCTTTGGCTCTTCGGCCGAATCGGGGGGCGGGACCATGGCTCCCGGATCTTCGGCGTCGAGGGGTGACACCCCGCGCAGCGGCAGGCGCCTCACTTCGCCCGCTTCGATGGGCGCCGACTCCACGCCGGGGCCCCGGGACGTCCACCACCACCCTCCAGCCGCCAATACGACCAGAAGCAGAGCCAGGACCAGCCAGCCCGAAGAGCGGGAGCGAGACGGCAGATCCGGCGTACGCGCATCGAAGGCCGCGCTGACTTGTCCGGTATGGAGCGCCGCTTCCAGCGGCGCCGGCGACTCTGCGACGGCCAGCTTCGGCGTCTGCGAGACCCCCGAGAAGATCGGCCCCCAGCGGTCCCGCACCTGGGGCGAGGCGAAGGCGGCGAGCTCCTGTCCGAGCCGAGAAACGGTGGGCCAGCGACGGTCCCGATCCGTCGCCATGGCGGTCATGACGATTCGACAGAGGTCGGCCGGAAGGTCGGGCCGCACGCTGTCGATGGTTTGAAAGCTGCCCTGCACGACCTCGGTCATCACGGTGTACAGCGACTCTCCCCGAAAAGGCGCGACCCCGCACAGGCAGTGGTAGAGAATGACGCCCATGGAGTAGACGTCGCTGCGGCCGTCCAGCTTGGGGCTCGCCGTCACCTGCTCCGGCGACATGTAGTACGGGGTCCCGATCACCCGGCCGGTCTCGGTGAGGGGCTTGGCCTCGGAGAGGCTGAGGTCCTTGGCGATCCCGAAGTCGACGAGCTTGGGAACCTCCTCGCCGTAAGGCCCGCGGGTGATGAAGATGTTGCCCGGTTTGAGATCCCTGTGAAGCACGCCCACGCCGTGGGCGGCGGCGAGGCCCGCCATGACCGGCACCAAGATGTCGGCGGTTTCGGCCACACCCAAGGCCCCGCGACGCCGGAGCCGTCCGCTCAGATCTTCCCCCTCCAGAAGCTCCATCACCAAATAGGTGATGCCTTCGAACTCGCCCACGTCGGAGATGTCGACGACGTGGGGGTGGCGGATGGAGGACGCGGCCTTGCCCTCTCGGAGCATTCGGGCTCGGACTTCATCGCTCCCCTCGAGCTGGGGCAGGAGGGCCTTGAGCGCCACCGGCTTTCCGAGGTCGACGTGCTCGGCCTCGAAGACCGTGCTCATCCCGCCGGCGCCGATCTGACGCACGATGCGGTAGCGACCCAGCTGGTCGCCTTCAGCCAGAGATGTGCGGATCTCCTTCGACACGGGCCCGGCCGGAGTATGGACCGGGGCCCGGACAAATCCAACGATTCGTCATGGCGCAGGCGCGCTCAATCCAACACGCTCAAGAGCGAGCAGGCGCGCGCTTCGGCCAAGGGCGGGCTTCTTCGTAGGCCTCCGCCAAGTCGAGGAGGGTCAGCTCGTGGCCCCATCCCGCCACCAGCTGAACCCCGATCGGCAGCCCCTCGTCGCTCGGAGTCGAGGGGAGCGACAGCCCGGGCACGCCGGCCGCGTTGGCCAAGGGCAACCAGCCCACGTAGCCCATGAGGACGTCCTCGATCTCGTCATCGGTCTTGCGGGCGAGGTCGAGCTCGCCCAGCCGCCAGGGAGGTCGCATCAAGGTCGGCGTCAGCCACACGTCGAAATGGCTGAACCAGCGCTCCAGGACGTGGCCCGCGAAGGCGAAGGCCTCCTCGGCGAGCCACAGAGAGCTGGGCTGAAGCATCGCGTTCTGCTTGGCGAGGCGAAGGGTGAAGGGCTCGACCCGCTGCGAGAGCTGGACTCCGACCCGAAACACCTCGGAGCGTCCAAGGACTCTGTGGCTCCAGGCGGGCGCCTTGTCCATGATGGCCCGCTGCGCGACGTCCAAGAACACCCCCGCCGCCGTCGCCCACAGTACCCGGTAGGCCTCGGCAAAGCCTCGGGTGTCGACGGGAGGCGTTGCGACCTCGATCGCGTGGCCCATCTGCTCCAGGAGCCGCCCGGCGTCGTCGATGGCCCGGCGGACGTTGGGATGGGGCGCGTGGCCGAGCAGACCGTCGTAGGAGACGGCGATCCGGAGCGGCCGCTCGGGGCTCACGGGCAGAGGCGGAACGGCGCTCCCTATTGCGCGCCCGGTGCTGGCCCGCATTTCGACGAGGAAGCTCCGGCTGTCGCGCACGGTGCGGGAAAGGCAGCCGTGGGTGACGAACGCCGGCGGAGGGTCGTTGACCGCGGCCGGCATGCGACCGCGACTCGGCTTGAGGCCCACCAGGCCGCAGGCCGACGCCGGGACACGGATCGAGCCCCCACCGTCGCTACCGTGGGCGAGCGGAACCATACCCGACGCGAGGGCGGCGCTCGCGCCCCCGCTCGAACCTCCGGAAGAGTGCTCCAGGCTCCACGGATTGCGCGTCGGGCCATGGGCCTTGGGCTCGGTGGTGGGAACGAGGCCCAGCTCGGGCATGTTGGTGCGGCCCAGGGTGACCAGTCCCAGATCTCGGGCCGCCTCCACGAATGGGTGGCTGCGCTCACACGTGAAGCCGGCGAGGAGCCTGGAGCCAAGCGTGACCGGCGTCCCTTCGATGTCGATGTCGTCCTTGAACAAAAAGGGCACGCCGGCGAACGGCGCATCCTTCGAACCCCGGCGCGGAAGCTCGAAGCGATGGATCACGGCGTTGAGCTCGGGGTCGAGGGCCTCTATCTGGGCCCGAGCAGAGACCAGGAGCTCGGCCTCGGACACGTCGCCTCGCCGCAGACGCTCCGCACATTCGGTGGCGTCCCAGTCCTCGTATTCGCCGATCTCCGTCATCGTCGAGCCCTCCGTCCTGCAGAGCACGAGCGCGGCAGCAGGACCACCCCCATCGGGGAGGCCGAGGGCGCCTCGGCTCAGGGGGAGCACGAGGCGATGTTCGAAGCTGGTCAGAGGCTGCGCAGGTAGGCGCTCAGATTATCCAGCTGGTCTTCGGTGAGGATGGACGTCTGACCGTGGACGTCGCCGCCGCCGCAGGCAGGATCGAAGCGACCCTCCAGGCTGCTGGCGCATCCGTCGTGCATGAAGGGCGCGCGGTAGACCAAGCCCTCCAGCGCCGGCACCTGGAAGATGCCGTCGGTCCCGACGAAGAAGCTCCCCGGACCTGTGGCTCGGGCCCCGTCGTGGCAGTTGGCGCAGCCAACGGCCGCCGAGTGGAAGATGGCCCGGCCCGCTTCGATGGCCTGGGGCTCGCCGAGCTCGGCGGACGCCATGGGCCGCAAGCTGTCCACCCAATCGCTCAGGGCAGCGACCTGCGCCCGACTCACCTCTCCCCCGCCCATGCGGCTGCTGAAGACGTCGCTCATGAGCGCGTTCAAGGAGTCGAACTCACCGCTCCAGTGGAAGGGGGCGGTGTCCATGATGCCACCGGTCAGGCTCTGGGTTCGTCGTTGACCGATGCCCTCGAACTCCCAGACGTGGCCGTCGTCCCGACCTTCGGGGTGGCAGGAGGCGCAGGCCACGCCGGCTTGGGTCACGGCGTGAAAGAGCTGGTGGCCGGTGTCGGCCACCGACTCCTGGGAGAGCTCCACCGAATCCCCAGTGTCGAGGTTGGTGATCATCGCTGGCTCGCGGAACTGGACGTAGAGCTGTCGGGCTCGGCTGAAGGCCACCGCGCTCATGGAGCCGCCGACGAATCGGCTGGATACGCATTGGGGCCCGAAACGACCGGTGCTCTCGTCGATTCGACTATCGGTGACCCCACCCGCTCCCACGCTGCTCTCGGAGGGGCTGACCGCTGCCACCCGGGTACCGTCGTCGCTGACGGCCATGTCGACGGCGAGACCGGAGCGGGCGAGCCCGATGAGCGGCCTCACCGTGCCGTCGGGCGACACCCGGCTGATCTCGGTGCTGACGATGCCGCTGTTGCAGCCGATGCCGCCTTCGCGGCGAACGCGGGCTGAGCCGCCGTAGCCGCCGCGCTGAACCGAGATCTCGATCCCGCGTCCGGCCGCGCGCTGGTGGAGCACCAAAGCGTCTCCGTTCGGCATCGCTTGCATCCGCCATGCGATGCGGGCGGGAAAATTCCTGCCCGCGTCCAAGTTCATGAAGCGAGCCCCGTCCTCGAGGTCGACGATCTTCGCGAGGCGGAAGGTGGAGACGACAGGTCCGCGGGGGCCCATGACCACGTCACGGAGGTCCGGCTCGACGAACTCGGTTCGGGTCGGCGCCACCTCTCCGTCGGCCATCCACCAAATCTCCCCCGAGGCGCAGGCGACGATGCTCTGGTCGCCGTCTCGGGTCAGGCCCCGGGGCTCGGGGCAGGTACGACGGTCTTCGATGACGGAGCCTTCCGCCATATCGATGGTGAGCAGCCGCCGGCCGTTTCGCAAGACGACCTGCGCCCGCCGTCCGTCGAGGAAGGCGACTCGACCTGGCTCCTCGTCCTGCGCCAGCTGGATCGTATGCACCAGCTCCATCCTGCTTCCGAGAGCGACCACGTAGATCTGGTCTCGGTCGGGGTCGGCAGCAACCAGCCATCGATCTTCGGGCCCGATGCTCATCGTGCCGCCCGAAATCGCCGGCGGCGGCTCGTCCGCGGTCACCACCTGTTGGCTGGGCAGCAAAGGCGGCGGAGGAGGCGGCTGAAATTCGGGAGCGGGAGCCCCCCCCTGGTTGACCTCGCAGGCAGCGGTCAGCACGAAGATGCTGGCAAAGAGGTGCGGCAGGAACGGAAGGGACTTCGTAATAGGCATGGGCTCGGCTCCGCTGACGGGATAGCACATCGGTTTGGAAAACGAACCGGACCCCGAGTGTGAGCGCGGTTAAAACCGGGCCTGCAGGCTCGTGCCGACGAGTCCGCCGACCACGTCCGTGGTGGCGAATTCCTGCCCTTCGAAGCGCACCTGTGCCCCCCCGACCCGGGCGCTTACGAACCAGCTCACGGGCGTCCCACGGCCAGCCGCCAAAAAGCGCAGGTTCCACGCACCATAGGTGTAACCGACCCTGCCGCCTGCGCCCTCGGCGCCCAGGAAGAACCCGTTGCCGAGGGGGATCTGAAAGCGTCCCTCGATCCGGCCCAGGAGGGGCCCCTCTGCACCCTCGGGGAAGGTCATGACGGGCGACAGCTGCACCATCAAGCCGTCGCGGTTACCGAGCCGAGCCCGAAAGACCATCTCGGCCGCGCTTCGCGGGCGGCCGTCGCCGCGGAGGTCGCGGTTGAAGGTCGCACCACCACCACCGAGGCCGAAACCAAAGATGTCCAGGTCGAGCTCGGCGACCAGATCGATCGAGCCGGCGAGCAAAGCGTCGCCCCCGCTCCCGAGTTGGACGGAGTCGCTTCGCGGATCCCGGGTGATGAAGGCGGGGCCGACGTCGAGGACGAGGGCGAGCGGGATCGCGTCGAAGTGATGTCGACCTCGAGCGTGGAGGAGGGCTCCGTTCACGCCAGAGCGCCGGCCCCCCTGGATGAACATCGAAGCTCCCAGAGAAGCCGAGCTCATGCCGTCGACCTTGGGCGGCGAGATGGTCCGGGCGCGGTTGGGCTGCCACTCGACGAGCACGCCCCTCATGCCGACCTCCACCGGATGATTGAGCCACAGTCTGACGTCGGCCGAGTTCTTCGAGAGCCTGTCGACGGTCCCCGCTGCCACTGGCTCTCCGGACTCGTCATGGAATTCGAACACGTCGCCGTAGTACAGGCCGCCCGACGCGCCGCCCGAGATCACGACCGTGATCCGCCGGGTGTCGACGACCTCCACCTCTACGTCGGGCGTGGGGTCCGGGGAGCGGCGAAAGAGAGCCCGGGGCATGCGCCTCTCGATCGGTCCGGCCCCGGTGGACCTGTCGGTCTCGCCCGCCGGCTCGATGGGCGTGAAGCGCACGATCACCGAAGCTCCCTGCGAGGTCAGCGAGTCGACGCGAAAGCCCGGTGGCGCCGGCGCGAAGACGCGCAGCACACCGTCCTCGTCGGCGAGGTCCTCGACCAGGACTCCGTCCTCACCACAGCTCCAGTAGCGGCTGCCGGCGAGGTCCATCGGTTGGGGGCGACAACCACGAGGCGTCTCGGCGCCAACCAGGGCCACGGCGAGGAAAACCGTCCACATCTCCCCACAGGCCATCGCCCATTCAAGGCTCGGAGGCCAGCGTCCCGAGATGTGTGCGCGCGGGCCTAACCGGCCTGACCCCTCGATGTCGAGACGATGTCGGGGTAGATTGGCGGACGTGATCCGACGGGAGGCCATCGTGTGGCTGATGAAGATGAGCGGGGTGACCTCGAGCGCCGTCATCCTCGCCGCCTGCAAGAAGGAAGAGGAGGCGCGTCGAAGCGAGGCCGCTCCCGAGCGCGCCAAGACCGGCGAGCCCTCGCAAGACGAGCCCGAGTATGGCTTTCTTCAGCCCCAGGAGGTCGCGGTAGGCACCGCCATGGTGGCCCGCCTTCTGCCTGGTGCGCCGGGCTTTCCGAGCGCCAAGGAGTCCGGAGCGCTACGCTTCATCGACCGTGAGCTGCAGAAGCGCCACTTCCGGCCCGTCGCCAAGTTCGTGCGGCAGGGGCTCGTGTTCTTGAACCGCGTCTCCCAGAAGGAGCGCGGGAAGCCCTTCGCGGAGCTGGCGCCGAGCGCCCAGGACGAGGTCTTGACGGCCTTTCAAACCGGTAGCGTCAAGGGCCTCCGCTACCCCAGTCACCGCTTCTTTCAGCTCATGCTGAACCTGACCCTGGAGGGACATCTGGGCGATCCGAGGTACGGCGGCAACCGAGACGAGATGGCTTGGAAGGCCCTCGACATCGACCCTAGCTGCGCCCATGGGGAGGCGAGTCATGGCTGACGGCCCCTCTTTCCTCGGCGAAGAGGTCGACGTGTGCGTGGTCGGCAGCGGGGCGGGTGGAGCGCCCATCGCCCACGCTCTCTCCGCCGCCGGCGCCAAGGTCGTCGTCCTCGAGAAAGGCCCCTGGTACCGAAAAGAGGACTTCGACCACGACGAGATCAAGAACGCCCGCCGGGACATGTGGGCGCCGCTGGTGATGGACGAGCCCCATCTCCAGACCACCGAGGGTGGACCACGGCAGCCCACCAACAACGGCTGGATCGCCAACAACGTCGGCGGCGGCACCGTTCACATGAGCGGCTACTTCTACCGCCTCCACCCGGAGGACTTTCGGATGGGCCGGCGCTACCAGGGGCTGGACGGGGCCTCGGTCGCCGACTGGCCCATCGCTTACGAAGACTTGGCGCCCTACTACGACAAGGTCGAGAAGGCGATCGGGGTGTCGGGCGCAGCCGGCGGCAACCCCTTCGAGCCGCCGCGAAGCGGGCCCTTTCCGCTTCCGCCGGTGGCCACCAACGCCCTCGCGCAGCTGGTCGAGAAGGGCGCGCGGAAGAAGGGCTGGCATCCCTTTCAGATCCCGCGGGCCGTGTTGTCCACCGCCTACAAGGGTCGGAGCGCCTGCGTGTACTGCGACTACTGCGGCAGCTACGGCTGCGAGTCGGGAGCGAAGTCGAGCACCCTCGCCTCCTTGGTGCCGGAGGCGGTGGCGACCGGCAACTGCGAGATCCGACCCCACAGCATGGCCTTCGAGGTCGCGCTCGACGCCAAGGGACGAGCGAGCGGCGTGCGCTACTACGACGCGGAGGGTCGGGTGCAGGATCAAAAGGCCAAGGTCGTCTGCCTCGCCGCCACCTCGATCGAGACGGCGCGCCTGCTCCTCAACAGCCGGCCGAAGGGCTTTCCGGACGGGCTCGCCAACGGGAGCGGTCTGGTGGGAAAGAATCTCAGCTTCTCGACCCTGGCCAAGGGCTTCGGCGAGTTCGAGCGGGCGAGCTTGGCAAAGCCTCTGCAGCCCGTGCCTCCGAACCACTTCTTGGACCGCGCGATCCAGGACCACTACTTTTTGAAGGGCAAGTCGACCTTCGACAAGGGCGGCACCATCCACTACATCCTGCCGCACAGAAACGCGATCTACACCGCCGAGCGATTGGCGAAGCGGCATCAGCCGATGTTGTGGGGCGAGGCCCTGACCAAGGAGATCCAGCGCTACTACTCGGAGGTGCACCAGATCGAGTTCGAGGTGTTCGGCGAATTCCTGCCCGGACCAAAGACCTTCGTGAGCGTGGACGGCGACACCAAAGACAAGTTCGGGATCCCCGTCGCCACCATACATCTGCAGCGCCACCCGGCCGCGGTCGAGAACGCCCGCACTTTGGCCGAGCTCGGCGTACAGGTGTTCGAGGCAGCAGGAGCGAACAGCACCTGGACCGACGCCGTAGGGGGCACGACCTACGTGCTCCAACACGGCACCTGTCGTTTCGGAACCGACCCGTCGAGCTCGGTCCTCGACCCGGACTGTCGCAGCCACGAAGTGAAGAACCTCTACGTCTCCGACGGGAGCTTCATGCCCAGCTCGGGCGGCGTGCCGACCACCCACACCATCCTCGCCAACGCCTTTCGGGTGGCGGACCGGATGATCGCGCACATGCGAGGCTGACTCGATGCGACGACGCGCGCTGATCTTCGTCGCCGTGGGGGTGTCCGTCCTCGTCCTCTACCTGGCCCGCCCCCGGGGAAGGAACGAGCCCGAGCCCGAGGCGCGCCTAGACGAGACGGAGCTGCTCCACGCGAGCCCCCGGCACATCTCGAATCAGACGGCCTACCCGCTCCGGGTCGTCGGCAAAGGGCTCACCCCTGGGCTGCAGCTGGAGCTCCGGCGAAAGCAAACGCGCCTTCGCTTCCCTCTTCGGTTCGTCGACGACCGACTCGCGATCGCGGTGGTGAAAGACATCCCGGTCCCAGCCCAGCTCTCCGTGGCCGAGTTCCAAGCCCACTTGGTGGA
Source organism: uncultured Myxococcales bacterium (assembly GCA_964477875.1). Lineage (GTDB taxonomy): Bacteria > Myxococcota > Kuafuiibacteriia > Kuafuiibacteriales > Kuafuiibacteriaceae > Kuafuiihalomonas. The sequence continues at coordinate 33,848 of CAYZFR010000001.1, read as the reverse complement.
CGAGGACGGCCACAAGGCGGGCGGCACCGCCCCTCTGTGGGTGGTCAACGACGCCGCGTACGGCGTCGGGACGGCCCTCGCGGCTCATCCCGGGGGCACCGCCGTCTTCGTCGCCTCCCCCCACACCGATCAGGTCCACGTGGGGCGCGGCGCCGAGTGGACCAGCGTCGAGGTCTCCGACGGTCCCTGCGATCTGGCCACTTGGCTCCCCCCGGGCCAGGCGCCTTGGCTGGTGGTGGCCCACCGTTGGGCCCCCGAGCTGCGTCTGCTTCGGATGGACGAGCCCGAAGCCTCGCCCCGGAGGATCGAGGTCCCGCCGGGCAGCACCCGGGTCACCGTGGACGGAAACTTCGCCTACCTCAGCAACCGGCGTACCGACGCCGTCCACGTCGTGGATCTGCTAGGGGAGAAGCTCGTCGCCGAGGGGAAGGTCGGCGTCGATCCGGGGCCGCTCGCGGTCGAAGACGGCGTCCTCGTGGTCGGGAACGAAGCTTCGACCGACTTGGCTCACGTTCGCATCGAAGGGGAGCAGGACTTCGACGTCCCCGCCGAGGCACGCATCGCCGCCGACCGCCGCACGACCATCATCGGCGGCCACACCGCACCGTACCAGAGCTACGTGATGGGGAGCTCCGCCCCGCGGGATCTGGTCCTCGACATCGAGCACGGGGTGGCCTTCATCGCCGACGTCGGGCCCGTCATCGGTCCCAACCCCGACCGAATGGAGGTCAGCATGAACGGCGGGGTCGGGGTCTACGACCTGAAGGCCCGGCGCATCGTCCGGCACGTCTCGATCCTCCGGGGGGTGCCCCAGGCCCTGGCCCTCGACCGCGAGCGCGACATCCTCTTTGCCGCCGATCTGGCGGCAGGCCGAGTGGTGGCCTTGGACGCCCGGCGCCTCGCCGAGAGCGACGGCGCAGCCCGAGAGGCGCTGCTGCTGGCGACGCCGGTCGAGCCTCCACCCAGCACCCGCCTCGTGCGGCCGGCCGGAGACTTTGGCGTAGAGGGCAGGAACGGGACCTCGATCCACTCCGGTCCGGTAGACCTCGCTCTCGCCGGCGAAACGCTGTTCGTCCTCAACCGATTCACCGGCGTCGTGCATCGCGCCGATACGAGCGCGGTGCGGGAGGGTGCGCTGATCCTGGAGACCTTCGGCCTCGTGCCCGCCCAACGAACCCAGAGCCGACGCCGCTTCGGCGAAGTCCTCTTCTACACCGACCTCGGGAACACGCGAATGAGCTGCGACGCCTGCCACTACCAGGGCCACAGCTCTGGCGTACTCTTCACCAAGGGCGATCCGATGCACATCTACCGGACGCCCACCATTCTGTCGGCCCGAGAGTCCCCGCCCTACTTCACGCCCGCGCTGATCCCCTCGCTCCATGCGACGGCTGCGTTCGTCCTGGCCCGCAACCGCTTTCACAATCCCGACCCGACCGGGACCGAAATCGCGGCGCTGGGAGCCTTCCAGGAGACCCTCGTTCAGCCCCCCAACCCCGGCCTGGCCGAGGCCAGCTCCGACCTCCTCGTCGAAGGACGAGCGCTGTTCGAAGACAAAGGAGACTGCGCGCGTTGTCACCCCTCGCCGCAGTTCACGACCGACCAGGACAAGGCGACCCGGCGACGTCTCTACGACGTCGGAACCGCGGTCGCCCTGCCGCTCCGGTCCGAGATGCAGGACGACGACTTTTATCGACTGCCTGCACCCTCGCTGGTCGGTCTGTGGAACAACTACCCGCTGCTGCATTCGGCCGGCGGCGGCTATTCGGTCACCGAGGACGGGAGGGTCCTCGCCACCCACGACGACGCCATCGACCGCGTCCTGGAGCTCGGGACCGCTTCCGGAGAGCACGGCCAGCTCCACGCCTTGAGCGAAGACGAGCGAGCCCGCCTCGAGGCCTATTTGGAGCTGCTGTGATCCGCGCTCTTCTCGGGCCGGGCCACATGCTCGGGAGGACCCTGGGAGCGCTGCTCCTCGGCGGGTGCTCCGAGTTTGCAGAAGGCCTGCCGCGGGCCGAGCTCGGGCCGCTGGTGAGGACTGGAACCGTCTCCCTCGGCCGTCCGCCTCCTCCTGCGCCCTCCCTTCGGTCCATCCCTCTCGGCCCCGATGAGCTGACCGTCGACTTCGAGGCGGCCAAGCTCAGCGGCCGGCACCGGGGGCGCTTCGAGCGAACCACCGGTCGACTGGAGCTCGACCCTGGGCGCCTGCACGCGACCCGCCTGCTGGTGGACATCGAGACTGCCTCCGTCGTGAGCGACACGCCCAAGCTGACCCGACACTTGAAGTCCGAAGACTTCTTCGGGGTCGAGACCCATCCTCGGGCCCGACTGTGGGTCGAGGAGCTGCGACCCCTCGGCGAGGCGCGGTACAGGGCCTCGGGATCCCTCGAGCTGAGAGGCATCCGAAGGGACATCGCCTTCCCGGTTCGAATCAGCCTCGGCGCAGAGCGGGTACGAGGAAAGAGCACCTTCGTCCTCGATCGAAAGGCCTTTGGGATCGTCTACGCCGGCCGCCCGGACGACCTGATCGCGTCCGAGGTGATCCTCCGGGTGGCCGTGGACGCGCCTTTGGCGCCCCGCGGTTCCCCTTGAGATCGTCATCGGTTTTTGGCGATTGGGGTTTACAGCCCAAGGGCGGGTCCATAACTTACGACTGGGCCTCGGTGTTCGGTGACCCAATCCTCGGTTCCATCCATCGGATGTCGAGCGCCCACTTCTCAACTCCCCTCCGCTCGACCCCGACCCGAGTTCAGCGCGGTCCCGGCCTTCCGGGCCCTGGTCCCGGTCCCCGCCGAGGCCCGAAGCGGGGCGTCGAGATCCCGGACTCCTGGAGCATCCGGATCACGCGGAAGCGGTGCCCGGAAAAGGGGGCGAGCAGCTGCACCATGCGGGGGTCATCGGCCCGGGGCTCGTCGGCGAGGGCGCGACCGACCAGCCGCGGCAGGTCGTAGTCGCCCAAGGGGACCGCGTCGGCAAAGCCGAGCCCGAAGCCCAGCACGTATTGGCTGGTCCAGGTGCCTACCCCGGGCAGCGCGCGCAGGCGGGCATCGGCCGCTTCGACCGTCATCCCCTTCAGCTCTTCGAGCCGGCGCCAGGAAGAGGCGGCCCGCTTGAGCGTCTGGGCCCTCCGAGCGTCGACGCCCAGCTCCTGGTAGCGGCTTTGAGGCAGCTGTCGCCAAACCGCCGGAGCCGGCTGGGCGTATATCTCGGGGAACGGGCCCGGCGCGGGCTCGCCGTGATGGCGAACGATCCGCCGGTAGGCCCAGGCGGCGTCTCGCCACGCCACTCGCTGCTGCAAGACCATGGTCACGAAGCACTCGAAAACGGTGGGCGTCCGCACGAGTCTGAGACCAGAGAGCTTGTGGGCCAGCCTCCGCAAGAGCGGGTGCTTCTCGAAGGCCGGCGTCTCGCCGTCGCCCACTCCGAGGAAAGACGGGGCGGCTTGAATCAAGCGCGCGCCGCCGGGTCCGTAGGCCCAGACCTCGAAACTCCGGGGGCCTCGGCGCTCGACCTGGAGCAGGCCGGGACCGTCGGGCGTGCTCACGCCCCGAAGAAAGCCCGCTTCCTTCAGGTGGAAGCAGGGATCAGCGGGCCCGAAGCGGTGAAGCCGCACGCTCAGCATTAGACCGAGTGGACGGGCCGTCACCACGACGCGGTGATGGACGCGCCCTCTCACCTCAGCTCCCGAAGAAGAGCCACTTGGGATATCCCATCGCCCAGGCGCTGACCGCGCTTCCGACCAGGCTCGCGAAGACGTAGCCCAACAAGCCCCCGACCCAGCTGAAAGACTGCTTGCGGTGTCCCGCCGCCCAGGTTCCCGCCACCAAAAACAGCCCCACCAGGACCAGCGCCGGCAACGGCATGACGCACCAGGGGCAGTCCGGCGTGGACGCGTCGTGCATGTTGCAGGGCTCGATGCCGCCGAAACCGATCATCCGGCAGCCGCATCGGAACAACAGATTGCAGGTCGGATGGATGAACAGGGTGACGAAGGCGACGACGCCCGAGAGCTCCAGGGCGATTCGAATCGACGCCTTCACACCAACAACAGCCCCACGCCAGCGACGGCGATGCAAGCGCCGAGCACCGCCCGCAGACTGATCCGCTCTCCGGTCAGCGCCGCCAGGGGGAGGACGAAGAGCGGACTCGTCGACTGCAAGGTGGCGGCGATGCCAGCGTAGGTGTGCTGGAGCGCGAAGACCGAAAGCCAGATCCCGAGGTAGGTGCCGATGAAGGTCCCGACCACCACGTCCCGACCGGTGACCGGGGCGGCGAGGCGCCCGAGCTCGCGCCACGCCCCCGCCGCCCCGACCTGGACGGCCAGCGCGAGGCTTCCGAGGACGAGACGAACGGCCGAAACCTCCAGAGCCGAGATTCCGAGCCCACCCTTCTTCACGAAGATCGAGCCCAGCGCCTGCCCGGACGCCGCACCTACCCCAAACAGAACCCCCGACCACAGCCTGGGATCGACCCGGCCGTCGGGGCTGCGTTCGGCCACCACCCAGGTCACGCCGGCCATGGTGACCACGATCCCGAGCGCCATGCGAAGGCTGATCGCTTCACCCAGGAAGATGGCGCCCAGACCGGCGGTGAGGGGCGGCGCCAGGGCCCAGAAAAGCAGAGCGCGTCTAGGGCCGAGGCGATTCAGAGCCTGGAAGAAGGCGGTATCTCCCCAGCTGAGCCCCAGGACGGCCGAAGCGGCGAGCCAGCCCCAGTCCGCTCCGCTCAGACCGATGGGCCACACCCGGGACTCGACGACGGCCAGGGTCAGAACCAGCCCCAGGCCGCCAAGGGCGCACTTCGCGAAGTTGAGGACGACCGGCGAGACGCTCTTGCCGAGGCGAGCGAACAGGATCGAGGCGACGGCCCAGGTCAGGGCCGCGGCCGTGGCCGCCAGCTCTCCCAACAGGCGCCCTCCATGGACCAGGGCCCCCTTGTCTGCAACCCGATCATGACATCGGATGCGGAGCGTGTCCGAGCTCGCCCGCCCCTTCAGCCACTTCGACCAGCTCACCGTCCGCCAGCGGAAGAACTGGACCGAGATCCTGCTCTCCTTCGAGATGCGGAATCGCTACGAGGTTTTCGATCAGACGGGTCAACCGGTAATGGTGGCGGTGGAGAAGGACGAAGGTTTGACCGCTTTCCTCAAGCGCATGTTTCTGGGCCCCACCCGGCCGTTCCACGTCCAGATCACCGAGACCGGGACCGGCAGAGTTCTACTCGATCTGCACCGTCCTTTTCGCTTCATCTTCCACGAGCTGCGGGTGAAGGACGGCGAGGGCCGGGGGCTGGGCATCATCACCCGTCGATGGAGCTGGTTCCGCCGCCTCTACGCCGTCAAGAGCGCGCAGGGCCACGAGTTGGAGATCTTTGGCCCCTTCTTCAAGCCTTGGACCTTCGAGCTGCAGGACCAGGGCAACGTCGTCGGCCGTATCCGAAAGCGATGGAGCGGGCTCGGCACCGAGATGTTCACCGACGCCGACAACTTCGGCGTCGAGCTCGGACAGCTGTCCACGCCCGAGATGAAAGCCCTCGCCTTCGCCGCCACCGTCCTCATCGATGTCGTTCACTTCGAACGCTCCAAAGGATAGGCTTCCATCCTATGTCGTCGCAGGACGCCTTGGAGCAGGTCCGCCGAGAGCTTCGCGAGGCTTTCATCGACCGCGACCAGGAGATCGATGGGCTGCTCATCGCGCTTCTCAGCGGTCAGCACGTGCTCCTCCTCGGTCCACCGGGCACAGCCAAGTCCATGCTGGCCCGCCGGCTCTGCGCCCACCTCGGTCAGGCCCGGTACTTCGAGTGGCTGCTCACCAAGTTCACGACGCCGGAGGAGATCTTTGGCCCCATCGATCTTCCGGCGCTGGAGGAGGGGCGCTACGAGCGACTGCTCGAGCACAAGCTCCCCTCGGCCGAGATCGCCTTTCTGGACGAGGTCTTCAAGGCGAACAGCGCCATCTTGAACGCGCTGCTCACCCTGATGAACGAGCGCCGCTTTCACCAAGGCACCAAGCTCGTCGAAGCGCCGTTGGAGACAGTGGTCGCCGCATCCAACGAGCTGCCGGAAGAAGACGAGCTTCGGGCGCTGTACGACCGCTTTCTCCTTCGCTTCCAGGTCGGCTACGTCGACGACGCGGGCTTCTCCAAGCTGCTGAGCCTCTCGGATCCAGCGCCGGTGAAGAGCACCTTGTCCCCGGACGACCTCGCCGCGCTACGGCGGCGCATGGCCGAGATCCAGGTCCCCGACACGGTGCTCGGCGACCTGCGCGTGCTCCGGCGAACCCTCTTCAAGGAGGGGGTCACGCCCTCGGACCGCCGATTCCGCAGCTGCCTCGCGGTGCTGCGTGCGGCCGCGTTGCTGGAGGGCCGGGACGCTGTCGACGCCAGCGACTTGACGTGGCTGCAGGCGGTGCTGTGGACCGACCCCGAAGACATCCCCAAGGTCGAGGCGGCGCTGGCCCAGGTCGCGACCGGCCTCGAGTCCGAGGCGAAGAAGATCCAGACCCAGGCCAAGGAGATCTTCGCCTACGCGCTCCAGGCCTGGCCCGACCCCGACAGCAAGGGCCGGGCGGCCCTCGAGGCGCACACCAAGCTCGCCCAGCTCGGCGAACGCCTCGCTCAGCTCCGCGAGCGGGCCGAGGGCGAGGGCCGAAGCCCGGGCTTGCTCACCCAGCTGGAGTCGGAGCTTCGGTCGATGCAGGATAGCCTGCTGGGGGCGGCGAATTGAGCGCCACCTTCACGGTAGAGCACGACGGCTTCGACCGCGATCAGTTCGCATCGCTCTTGCCCGACGCCACCGGGCTGGAGGCGGCCCGGGAGCGACTCGGCCACCTCCTTCCTCATCCCGACGCTCTGCTGATGGACGTCTTCGCCCTCCTCTACAAGCTGACCTTCCGCGTGCGCTTGGAGAAGGAGCTGGACGCCTCGGTTCTGCTGAATCGCCGCATCGTCCGCTCCCTTCGGGACGATCCGAAGCTGGAGGCGCTCCGCTCTCACACCGCCCTCGACGCCCGGCGCTCGATAGAGGTGCTGGGACCGCTGGCAGGTCTCATCGCCGACGCCCTGAGCTCTCGAGAGACCGTCGTGGCGAGCGAGCTGGTGGTGGGCATGGACGCCAAAGACGACGAGGCGAAGCTCGAGCGCCTCGACGCCGAGAAGACCCATCTGGACGAGATGCCCTGGTCCGAGGAAACCAAGAGCGATCTGAAGCGAAGTCTGGATCAGGACCAGCGCCGTCTCCGCCAGGACTTGAAGCGAAAGCGAGGCGAACAGAAGAAGTCGGCCGACGACCTGCCGGTCAGCTTCGACCACGCGATGTCGGGGGCTCTGGCGTCGCTGGAGAGCGGACAGGCCGACGTCGACGAAGCGATGGCGGCCTTCGGGATCGGTAGCGGCCAGGACCAGAAGACCGACGCCGCCACCCGAGCCGAGCTGGGTCGAAAGCTGGCCCGCTCCAAGAAGCTGCGCCTCCTCGCCCGGCTCTTGGGCGCCTTCAAGGAGGTGGCGAACGAGGCGCGCCGCAACAAGATCCAGCGGGCCCCTCAGACCCTGCACGACGTCTCTCGAGGCCGGGAGCTCGACCGGCTCCTACCCAGCGAACTGCTCGGCCTGCGCAGCAGCTCCAAGCTCCACCGTGCCTTCCTGCGGCGCTTCGCCGAGAGCGAGCTCCTCCGCTACGAGCTCCGTGGCCCCAAGCAGAGCGGGCCCATGGTCGTCTGCGTGGACGGGAGCAGCTCGATGGCTGGCTCCCGCGAGATCTGGGCCAAGGCCGTCGCCCTCACCTTCGCCGAGATCGCGCGCCGCCAGCGGCGGCGCTGCCTGGGCCTGATCTTCAGCGGCGGCGAAGAGCTGTGGGAGGTGGAGCTGTCGAAGCCCCCTCGGGCCACGGGCCGAAGCCAGGTGTCGATGGAGGCTGTATCGAACTTCGCCGAGCACTTCCCAGGGGGCGGGACGAGCTTCGAGGAGCCCCTCCGGCGAGCCTTGGAGGCCCTCACCGAGAAGCCCTATCGCCGCGGCGACGTCGTCTTCATCACCGACGGGGAAGCTAGCGTATCCCGCCCGCTGGTAGAGGACGTCGACGCCGCCCGGCGCCGGATGCGCTTCTTCGTCCAGGGCATCGCGGTGGGCGAAGCCAACCCGTCCAGCCTCGGCTTCTGCGACGACGTCCGAAGCGTCCACGACCTCGCCGACGACAGCCTCGCCGATCTCTTCGCCAAGGTCGGCTGAGCGACCGACTTGCCAAGGTCCCAAAGACCTGCTCGCGTCGACGAAGTGGGACGACGCCTTGCCTTGCGCTGCCCCGGCTTCGGGCTGGAGAGCGGCCCTGTGCTCCCCGACCACGAGCTGGCCGCTTGGGTGGCGGGACCGGACGAGGCACGGCTCGCGGCGAAAGAGCCCTCGGTCGCGCCCACCGCCCTGGTCGTCCACGCCCTGACCGGCGCGCCCGAAGTCGACGACTGGTGGGGGCCCCTCGTCGGGCCGGGCCGGGCGCTCGACGCGGAGCGTACCAACGTCCTCTGCTTCAACAACCTCGGGAGCTGCTACGGCAGCTTCGGGCCGGTGGACCCGGCGTTCCCGCGGAGCGCCGATACACCCTACGCCGCGACCGGCAAGGGGGCCTTCAGTCACGACCCCAGGACCCCGGCCGCCCTCAGCACTTGGGACCAGGCCCGGGCGATCCTCGCAGGGCTGGACGCCCTCGGCCTCGGCGAGATCGCCTTCGTCACCGGCGGCTCCCTCGGAGGCATGATCGGCTGGTGCTTGACCATGCTGGCCCCGGATCGTTTCGCCCGAGCGGCGCTGATCGCCTGCTGCCCGAAGAGCACCCCTTGGATCCAGGGCTGGAATCACATCGGGCGGATGAGCATCTTGGCGGACCCTGCCTTCCCCGCCGCCGGTCGCGGTCTGGAGCTGGCGCGACAGGTCGCCCACATGACCTACCGGGCCCCGGCCGGCCTCGCCGCTCGCCACGATGGCCCCACCATCCCTCCGCGCCCCGGCAGCGCCATGACCTATCTGGAGCACCAAGGAAAAAAGCTCCGGGCGCGCTTCGACCCTCTCGCCTACCTCGCTCAGCTCTCCGCGATGGATCACCACGACGTCTTCACACCGCCTCGATCAGTGGGCGACTCTGTTTGGACCCCATCCCGCGTCCGTGCTCGAACCACCCTCGTGGGGATCGACAGCGACCAGCTCTACCCGGCCGCGCCCATGAGCGCGTGGGCGGCGGAGCTACCCGACGGCGCCTACCGCGAGCTCCGCTCGCTTCACGGACACGACGGCTTCTTGATCGAGTGGGATCAAATGGAAGCCATCCTGCGAGAGGCCCAGGGGTGACGGTCGAGCGTCCCCACGTCCTCAAGTTCGGTGGCTCCTCTTTGCAGGACCCCGAGCGCGTGCACCGGGTGGTCGGGATCATCCAGGCGGCGCCTCGACCCACCGCCATCGTCGTCTCGGCGGCGGGGCCGACCACCAACCTGCTGATCGAGGCGGCGGCCAAAGCCGGCGACGGCGAAGACCACCTGGCGAACGCCCTCGTCGACCAGGTGCAGCGGCTGGTGACCGGCAACGCGGAGTCGGTGCTCGGGCAGGGTCACGAGCTGAGTGAGACGCTGACCCAGCTGGAGGCTCTGTACGGCAACCTGCGCAAGTTGCTCTACGGCGTCGGCCTGCTGCGGGAGTACACGCCCCAGACCCTGGACTTGATCCAGTCCTTCGGCGAGCGGAGCAGCGCCCTTCTCGTGACCGCCTTCTTGAAGGCCAAGGGCCTTCCGGCCCGATTCGTCGACGCCCGCGACTGGCTGTTGACCGACGCACGCTTCGGGCTGGCCCACGTCGATTGGCCGGCTACCGAGCGCAACATCCAGGCCCAGGCCGAAGAATGGCGCTCCGCCCTGACGGTCCACACCGGCTATCTGGGCCGAAGCGCGGACGGACGGACCACGACTTTGGGCCGCAACGGCTCCGACTACACCGCCACCCTCCTCGCGCGGGGCCTCGGCGCCGAGGAGGTGACGATCTGGACCGATGTGTCGGGGGTGATGACCGCCGACCCCGCCATCGTCCCCGACGCCTATCCCCTGTCTCGGCTCAGCTACATGGAGGCCCTGGAGCTCGCGACCTTCGGGGCCAAGATTTTCCATCCCCGGACCATGATCCCGCTCATCGAGGCGGGGGTGCCGCTGCGGATCCGCAACACCTTGACCCCCGAAGCGGAGGGCACCCTCGTCGACGAGACCGGCCACCGGGATCCAGGCAAGCCGACCTCGGTCACCTCGCTCGAGAATGTGGCGCTGATCGACATCCAGGTGCGCCGCCTGGACACCCGCTCGCGGATGGCGGAGCGACTGCAGCGGAGCCTGGAGCAGCGCGAGATCTCGGTGTGGCTGTCGACTCAGAGCGCCCACGGCCAGGCGCTGTCCGTGGTGGTGCCCATGGAGCAGGCGGCCGAGGCCCAGGCCGCGATCGAGCTCGAGCTGCGGGCGGAGCTGGCGGCGAAGGAGATCCGGCCCCTGGAAGTTTGGGCGCCGACCACGCTGTTGACCCTGGTCGCGGAGGCCATGGGTCAATCGGTGAACGTAGCGGGCCGGATGTTCGCGGCCCTGGGCGCGGTGGGCGTCAACGTTCGCACCATTGGCCAGAGCGCGAGCAGCCGCTCGATCAGCTGCATCGTCGACGCCGACGAGACCAACACCGCGGTGCGAGCGGTCCACGACGCCTTCAACTTCGCGCACCAGACGGTGAGCCTGCTCGTCCTCGGCAAGGGCACGGTGGGCTCGGAGCTGCTGGAGCAGGTCGCCTCTCAGGCCCGGGTGCTTCGGGACGAGCACGACATCAATCTGCGGCTGGTGGGCCTGGCCGACCAGCGCCGGCTCGCCTTCGAGCCCGAGGGCTTGCCGCCGTCGGACTGGGAGGGACGACTGAGCAGCGCGCCCGAGGCGCCGCTGGGGCCGCATGGACCGGTGACCCCGGCGGTGCTCGACCGACTTCGGCGGCTGCCGGTCCCGATCCTGGTGGACGTGACGGCGGCCGGCGGCCTGGAGGACCTGTACCAGCAGGCCTTCGAGCGGGGCATCCACGTGGTGGCCGCGAACAAGAAGCCCCTCACCATCGAGGTCCAGCGCCGCAACGCGCTGATCGAGAGCGCCCGCGCCCACCACCGCTTCTACGCGTACGAGACCACGGTGGGGGCCAGCCTCCCGGTCATCGAGACCCTCAAGGACCTCGTCCGAACCGGCGACCGGGTGCAGCTGATCGAGGGCTCCTTCTCCGGCACCCTGGGCTACCTGACCTGGCAGATGATGCAGCGAAAGCCGCTCCACGAGGCGGTGCGAGAGGCGAAGGCCTTGGGCTATACCGAGCCCCAGCCGCAGGACGACTTGTCAGGCCTCGACGCGGCCCGAAAGGCCATCATTTTGGCCCGGGAGCTCGGTCTTCAGATCGAGCTGTCGGATGTGGAGCTGGAGCCCTTGGTGCCGGAGCGGATCTTGGAGCAGACCGAGCTCGATGACTTCTACGCCGGGCTTCAGGCCTATCAGCCCGAGCTCGACGCCCAGCTCGACGCCTACGAGAAGGAGGGTCTCGTGCTCCGCTACTTGGCCCGCGTCGACCCGAGGGCGGCCGCCAACGGCGACAAGGTCATGAAGGTCGGCCCGATGGCCGTCCCCGCCGACCACCCGGCCACCCGGCTCCGAGCGACGGAGTCATTCGTCGCCTTCACCACCGACCGCTACGCCGAGCATCCCCTCATCGTGCAGGGCGCCGGCGCCGGCGGCGCCGTCACCGCCGCCGGCGTCCTCGCCGACGTCCTCCGCATCGCCCAGACCCTCCGCGGCCGCTGACCCGGAGACTGAGAGGGGTCAGTTTTTGAGGGCTTGGTCGAGGTCGGCGATGATGTCCTCGGCGTTTTCGATGCCGACCGAGACGCGGACGGTGTCGTCGGCGGCGCCGGCGGCGCGGCGGGCTTCGGCGTCGAGCTGGCTGTGGGTGGTCGAAGCCGGGTGAATGATGAGGCTTCGGCTGTCACCGATATTGGCCAGGTGGCTGAAGAGCTTCACCCCTTCGACCACCTTCTTCCCCTTCTGAAAGCCGCCCTTCACACCGAAGGTGAAGACCGCGCCGGCGCCGTTCGGCAGGTACTTGTTCGCAAGGGTGTTGAAGGGCGACGACTTCAGACCGGCGTAGCTGACCCACTCCACTTCCGGGTGCCCCTCGAGGAAGTTCGCCACCTTTTCGGCGTTTTGGACGTGCCGCTCCATTCGGAGGTGGAGGGTCTCCAGCCCCAGAAGCGTGAGCCAGGCGTTGAGCGGCTGCTGGTTGGCACCCAGATCTCGCAGGCCCACCGCGTGCCCGAACAAGGTGAAGGCGAGCTCACCGAAGGTCTCGTGAAACTTCAGGCCGTGGTAGCCGGGGTCGGGCTGGGTGAGCGCCTTGAACTTATCGCTGCTGCTCCAGTCGAACTTGCCGCTGTCGACGACGACCCCCCCGATCGAGGTGCCGTTGCCGCTCATGAACTTGGTCGTCGAATGCACGACCAGGTCGGCGCCGTGCTCGATGGGACGACAGAGGAACGGCGTGGCCATCGTGTTGTCGACGATCAGCGGCACCCCCGCGTCATGGGCCACCTTGGCGATGGCCTCGATGTCGGTCACGACCCCGCCTGGATTGGCCAGAGCCTCGATCCAGAGGGCCCGGGTCTCGGGCTTGATGGCCTTCTCGAAGTTCTCGGGGTTGGTCGCGTCGACGAAGTCCGTCTTCCAGCCGAAGGCCCGGGGAAAGCTCACCCCGAGCTGATTGATGCTGCCGCCGTAGAGCTGCTTGGCGGCCACGATGTGGGCGCCTGGCTCCATGAAGGCGAACAAGGACAACAGCTGCGCCGCGTGACCGGAGGCGGTGGCGGTCGCCGCCGCCCCACCCTCCAGCGCCGCTACGCGGGTCTGGAGCACCCCTACTGTGGGATTGGTGAGCCGAGAGTAGATGAAGCCCGTCTCTTTGAGGGCGAATAGATTGGCTGCGTGTTCCGAGTCGTTGAAGACATAGGAAGTCGTCTGGTAAATCGGTGTTTGACGCGCGCCGGTGGCGGCGTCGGGCTCGGCGCCCCCGTGTACGGCGAGGGTTTCGAAGCAAGGCTTGGCGTCCGTCATGAGCTGCTGCATAGCCTCTCCGTTTCCCTCATTGCGAGTCGTGGATGCCCTTTATGCGTAGAAGGGGAGCTCGTCCCCGCCCCACCGCCCGAGTCGGCTGGCGGGAGTGGGTCGAGCTGCCCGAGCTCGGCCTGAGTCGGATCCAGGGAAAGATGGACACCGGCGCCAAGACTTCCGCACTCCACGCCATCAACCTTCGCGAGGAGACCCGGGACGGCGAGCGCTGGGTCCGCTTCGAAGTGCCCAAAAAAACGAGCAGTCAGCGCACCATCGAGACCGCGGCCCGCGTCGTGGACGAGCGGGCCATCAAGAGCTCAAACGGAAGCACCGAGTTTCGGCCCGTCATCGAGACCCCGATTCAGATCGGCGACGCCAGCTGGCCCATCGAGCTCACGCTGACCGATCGCCGGCTGATGGGCTTTCGCCTCCTGCTCGGCCGCCAGGCTCTGAAGGGCAAGGTCCTCATCGACCCAGGCCAGACCTTCATCTGCGACCCCATCGACTGAGCCCCGCCCTACCACGCTTCGCTGCAGGGTAATGACCCGGGCGCTCAGCTGGCGGCGGATACTTGGGCGGTGAGATGGTCGACGAGATCCATCTTCGTCACGATGCCGACCAGGCGCTGGTCGTTGTCGACCACGACGCCTACCTCGTCGTTGGCAAACAGCTCCAGCAGGTGCTTCACGGGATCCTCGAGGCGAACGGTGTCACAGCGACGGTACATGACCTCGGCGATGGAGCTGCCCAGGTTGGCATGGCCTTCGACCACTTTCCCGAGCAGGTCGGACTCTGTGACGATACCAGACACTCTCTGGTTCCGAACCACGGGAAGCTGGCTGATGGCGTGGTCCTTCATCGTCTTGATGGCTTCAGCCACTGTGTCTTCGAACTGAGCCACCACCAGTTCTCGGGGTGGAATCCGATTCAAGATGTCGCCGACGCTCTCGTGGTCCCAGTTCGACTCCTGAAAGCCGTACTGCTTCATCCAGGCATCGTCCATGAACTTGGTCATGTAGTTGCGAACCGAGTCGGCGAGGAGGACCACGATCCGCTTGCCGGGAGCGCGCGCGGCCACGGTCAGTGCCGCGAACATGGCCGAGCCGCAGCTGCCGCCGACGAGCAGGCCTTCCTTGCGAATGAGGCGGCGAGCGAGGAGGAAAGAGTCCCGGTCTTCGGTCTTGATCCACTCGTCGACCACGCTGCGATCGAGCACGTCAGGCACGAAGTCGTAGCCGATCCCCTCCACCTTGTAGGAGTGAACCGGCCCCTCACCGGCGAGGATTGAGCCTACCGGATCGGCGCCGATGATCTTCACGCCAGGAATGGCCTCCTTGAGTCGCTTGCCCACCCCTGTGATCGTGCCGCCGGTCCCCGCGCCGGACACGAAGTAGTCCAGCTTGCCGCCGGTCTGGTCCAGGATCTCCTCGGCCGTACCCTGGTAGTGGGCGAGCGGATTGTCCTCGTTCCCGTACTGGTCGAGGATGTGGCTGTTGGGAATGATGCTCTGGAGCTGCTTGGCGACGCTGATGTGGCTGTCAGGACTATCGAAGGCCGCCTCGGTCGGCGTCCGGATGATCTCGGCGCCCAAGGCCTCCAGCACCACCTGCTTCTCCCGACTCATCTTTTCGGGCATGGTGATGACCATCCGGTAGCCGCGGATGGCAGCGGCCATGGCCAATCCAATGCCCGTGTTGCCGCTCGTCGGCTCGATGAGGGTGTCTCCAGGCTTGATGCGACCGGCCTCCTCGGCCTCCAGCAGCATGCGCTTGCCGATCCGATCCTTGACCGAGCCGCCGGCATTGAGGAACTCGCACTTCGCGAGGATCTCGCAGCCGTGCTCGGCCCCGATCTTGTTGAGGCGAACCATCGGCGTGTCCCCGACGGTGTCGAGGATGGAGTCCCGGACCTTCACGGGCAAATCTTAGCAGCGCTGACTCCGGCCCGAAATCTCTCGGCGTATTCGGCGATCGAATTCGTCGGCCTCCGGAATGTCGTCGCCCGGCCCTGGGTTCTTTGCGTACCTGGGCGGCCGGTCCGTCCCCAACCCTTCCCTCGAACCCCAGGGCCGGCCGCTCAGGTATCTCCCTAGCCCCGAATCACCTAAACGGTTGCATTCGTCGGTGTCGCGCATCAGAATCCGCGCATCCGGATAGCCGGATTTAGTGATGGACCTCGACCGAACCCATGAACTCTGCCGGCTCCTGGCGGACGGCACGCGCCTGCGGCTCCTGGCCTTGCTCTCGCAGCACGCCCTCACCGTGGGTGAGCTCACCGAGCTGCTCGGCGCGGCTCAGAGCCGCGTGTCGACCCACCTCGGCAAGCTGAAGAGTGAGGGTTTGGTCGAAGTGGAGCGGTACGGGACGGGCTCCAAGTACCGTGCCCGGATGGCCGAAGACGCCGACGCCGCCCGTCTGTGGAAGATTCTGATGGCCGAGCTCAGGGATCCCCTGCTCGCGACGGACATCGAGCGAGCCGAGCAGCTCGTCAGGGCCCGAAGCGAGGTGACGACCTGGGCGGACTCGGTGGCGGGCACGATGGCGCGGCACTACTCCCCGGGACGAACCTGGGAGGCCGTCACCCGCGGCATCCTCGGCCTGGTCGAGCTCGGCCACGTCCTCGATGTCGCGTCGGGCGACGGCGCGCTCGCCGAACTTCTCGCCCCTCGCGCGGAGCAAGTGACCTGCATCGACGCGAGCCGACGGGTGGTGGAGGCAGGGCGCGAGCGGCTGAAGGCCGTCCACAACATGGACTTCGTGCAGGGCGACATGCACGACCTCCCCTTCGACGACTCGCGTTTCGACCAGGTTCTGCTTTTGCATGCGCTTCCGTACGCACACGAGCCGGACAAAGTCGTGGCCGAGGCTGGGCGAGTTCTTCGGCCCGGCGGGTCTTTTGTCGCGCAGACGCTGCTCCAACACGAGTTTCACGACGAAGTGCGAGCCTTTGACCATGTTCAAAATGGCTTCACGCCAAGCAAGGTACGTTCGATGATCGAGTCGGCGGGACTTTGCGCAAGCCTGTGCGACGTGACGCACCAAGAGCGGCGCAAGCCGCATTTCAAGATCATCACGGTCCACGCCCACCGACCGAGCTGAAGAGAAGAAAATGACGAACCGAGACGAACGACTAAAGACCCTCCACGAAGTGATCGAGAACCGCATTCTGGTCCTCGATGGCGCCATGGGAACCATGCTCCAGCAGTACGAGCTGGAGGAGAAAGACTTCCGCGGCGATCGCTTCGAAGACCACACCCATGACCTCAAGGGCAACCACGACATCTTGAACGTGACCCGCCCCGACATCGTGAAGGCGGTGCACGAGGCCAACTTCAAGGCCGGCGCCGACATCGTGGAGACCAACACCTTTTCGGGCACGCGGATCGCCCAGGCGGACTACGCGCTCGAGGACGCGGTCTACGACATCTGCTTTCAGGGGGCGAAGCTGGCCCGCGAAGTAGCGGATGCCTTCACCGAGAAGGAGCCGAACAAGCCGAGATTCGTGACCGGCGTGCTCGGACCGACGAACCGGACCTGCTCCATCTCCCCGGACGTCAACAACCCAGGCTATCGAAACGTGACCTTCGACGAGCTCGTCGAGACCTATACCGAGAACGTGCAGGGCCTGGTCGACGGCGGCGCAGACTTGCTCCTGGTGGAGACGGTCTTCGACACCCTGAACGCCAAGGCAGCCCTGTTCGCGATCGAGAAGTTCCGAGACGAAAAGAACCTCGACCTGCCGGTGATGATCTCCGGCACCATCACAGACGCCTCCGGGCGCACGCTCTCGGGCCAGACCACCGAGGCCTTCTGGAACAGCCTCGCCCACAGCAAGCCCTTCTCCATCGGCCTCAACTGCGCCCTCGGCGCGAAGGAGCTCCGACCCTATCTGCAGGAGCTCTCCCGGATCGCCGACTGCCACGTCAGCGCCCACCCGAACGCGGGCCTGCCCAACGAGTTCGGCGAGTATGACCAGACCCCCGAGCAGATGGCCGAGTTCATCAAGGAGTTCGCCGACAGCGGCTTCCTGAACGTCGTGGGCGGCTGCTGCGGCACCACCCCCGGCCACATCGAGGCCATCGCCAAGACGGTGGAGGGGATGGAGCCTCGCGAGCACCCCACCCCGGAGCCCGTGATGCGCCTCTCGGGTCTCGAGCCCTTCGAGATCGGGCCCGACAGCCGCTTCGCCAACATCGGCGAGCGGACCAACGTGACCGGGTCGGCCAAGTTCAAGCGCCTCGTCAAGGATGGTGACTACGACACCGCTCTCGAGGTGGCCCGCGAGCAGGTGGAAGGCGGCGCCCAGCTGATCGACGTCAACATGGACGAAGGCATGCTGGACTCCGAGGAGGCGATGGTGACTTTCTTGAACCTCGTCGCCGCCGAGCCCGACATCAGCCGCGTCCCGGTCGTCATCGACTCCTCGAAGTGGACGGTGATCGAAGCCGGGCTCAAGTGCGTTCAGGGCAAGGGGATCGTGAACTCCATCAGCCTCAAGGAAGGCGAGGAGCAGTTCCTGGAGCAGGCGCGCCTGGTGCGCCGGTACGGCGCGGCCGTCATCGTGATGGCCTTCGACGAGGACGGCCAGGCCGATACCCAGACCCGCAAGGTCGAGATCTGCAAGCGTTCCTACGACATACTGGTGAACAAGGTGGGCTTCCCGCCTCAAGACATCGTGTTCGACCCGAACATCTTCGCCGTCGCGACCGGCATCGAAGAGCACAACAACTACGCGGTCGACTTCATCGAAGCCTGCAAGGACATCAAGCGGGAGCTGCCCCACGCCAAGATCTCGGGCGGAGTCAGCAACATCAGCTTCTCCTTCCGCGGCAACAACCCGGTCCGAGAAGCCATGCACTCCGCCTTCCTCTACCACGCCACCAAGGCGGGGATGGACATGGGCATCGTGAACGCCGGCCAGCTCACGGTATACGACGACATTCCCGAGGAGCTTTTGACCAAGGTCGAGGACGTGCTCCTCAACCGTAACGACGGGGGCACGGAGGCCCTGGTCGACTTCGCGGAGACGGTCAAAGCCACCAAGTCCGAGAAGAAGAACGACCTCACCTGGCGCGAGCAACCGGTCGAGAAGCGGCTGGAGCACGCCCTCATCAAGGGCATCGCCGACTACGTCGAAGACGACGTCGAGGAGTGCCGCGCCCGGGCCGAACGGCCCATCCAGGTCATCGAGGGGCCGTTGATGGACGGCATGAACGTCGTCGGCGACCTCTTCGGCGAAGGTAAGATGTTCCTCCCGCAGGTCGTGAAGTCGGCCCGCGTGATGAAGAAGGCGGTGGGCTACCTCATCCCCTTCATCGAGAAGGAGAAGGAGCGGACCGGCGTCAGCTCGGCCAAGGGCAAGATCCTGATCGCCACCGTAAAAGGCGACGTTCACGACATCGGCAAGAACATCGTCGCCGTCGTCCTCCGCTGCAACAACTACGACGTGATCGACATCGGAGTCATGCAGCCGGTCCAGAACATCCTGGAGACGGCCCGCAAGGAGAACGTCGACATCATTGGGTTGTCCGGCCTCATCACCCCCTCGCTGGACGAGATGGTGACGGTGGCTTCCGAGATGGAGCGCGAAGGTTTCGACATGCCGCTCCTCATCGGCGGCGCAACCACTTCGCGGGTCCACACGGCGGTGAAGATCGCGCCCAAGTACAAGGGCCCGACGATTTACGTCACCGACGCCTCACGCTCGGTGGGCGTGGTCGGCAAGCTGCTCAGCGACGACATGAAGCCAAAGTACCTGCAGGAGCTGGAGCAGGAGTACGAGACGGTGCGAAAGCAGCACGCCGGCAAGAAGTCGCGGAAGAAGAAGCTCAGCATCGAGGCGGCGCGCAAGAACGCCTTCAAGACCGACTGGAGCAAATACGAGGCCGCGGAGCCCAACGTGAAGGGCGCCGAGGTATTCGACGACTACCCGCTGGAGAGATTGGTCGACACCATCGACTGGACGCCTTTCTTCCAGACCTGGGAGCTGGCCGGGCGCTTCCCGGCCATCCTGGAGGACGAGGTCGTCGGCGAGCAGGCGACCGAGTTGTTCGAGGACGCGCGAGCGATGTTGAACCGGATGGTCCAGGAGAAGCTCGTCACCGCGCGAACGGTGGTCGGCTGCTTCCCCGCCAACAGCGTGGGTGACGACATCGAGGTCTACGCCGACGAAAACCGGGACCGAGTCATCCAAAAGTTCTGCACCCTGCGACAGCAGACCGAGAAGGCCCCCGGCCGAGCGAACTTCGCCCTCTCGGACTTCGTGGCTCCCAAGTCGACGGGCATCGCCGACTACGTGGGAGGCTTCGCCGTCACGACCGGGATCGGCATCGAGCGGATCCTGGAGGTCTTCGAGAAGGATGACGACGACTACAACAACATCATGGTCAAGGCGCTGGCCGACCGCTTGGCGGAGAGCTTCGCCGAGCACATGCACCAGCGCGTGCGGCGAGAGTTCTGGGGCTATGCGCCGGACGAGCGCCTCGACAACGACAGCCTCATCAAGGAGAGCTACCGGGGCATCAGGCCGGCGCCCGGCTACCCCGCTTGCCCCGACCACACCGAGAAGACGAAGCTCTTCGAGCTGCTCGACGTCAGCGCCAAGACGAGCATCGAGCTGACCGACAGCATGGCCATGATGCCCGCCTCGTCGGTGAGCGGGCTCTACTTCGCCCATCCGGACTCGCAGTACTTCGGGGTCGGCAAGGTCTCGAAGGACCAGATCGTCGACTACGCGAAGCGCAAGGGTATGGATCTGCCCTTCATGGAGAAGTGGCTCGCCCCGAATCTGGACTACGATCCGATCGAGGACGCCAAGCCCTCTCGTAAGTCCGCATGAGTCCCGGGAGGGCGTTCGGACAGCGGCGCTGTCAGATTTGCAGCTATGTCCTTCATTTTTGAAACCAATCGGTGGTTTCGAAGGAGCTTCGTGACAATTCGCGTCACGAAGGCGCCCTGCGCCTGGAATCCTACCCGAATGACTGAGCAAGAATGACCCGTGCCTGAAATTGGACGAGCCGTTCATTTTGGAGCAGGCTCCGCGTTTTTGCTGGCGACCTTGGCCGCCTGCGGCGCCGAGCTGGAGGCGCCGAGCGTCGTCCAGTCGCCGCCCGGTCGTGGCGGTTCGTCCTCCAATCCACCGCCGGGCGGAGGCAACCCTTCGGTCGAGCCACCGGGCGTTCCGAACGACCCAAGCATCGACCCGCCCGACGTCACCGACCCTGCTCGACGCTTTACCTGCGACGAGCAGGCCGAGAGGTCGGTGCAGACGCTGAGGCGACTGTCGCGAAGCCAGTACGAGGGCGCGGTCCGCGACCTTGCCGAGGCCGCGCTGGCTGGCCCTCTGAGCTCCAGCGACGACGCTCGACTCGGGGAAGCGATTCGAAAGCTGCCTGCCGACGTTCTCTCCGAGGACGAAGATTATCCGAGCCTGGTCCAGGCGGTGGGGCAGGCCCACGTCGACGCTTACCGTGAAGTAGCGGTGGCCATTGCCGAGGTCGGCGCCGATTCAGCGGCCGACCGCTGCGCTGGGGACTGCGATGGGGTCCTCGAGGACCTGGCCGAGATCGCTTTCCGGCGCCCGATTTCGAGCGAGGAGCTTTCCTTTCTCGGTGGCGCGACCGGAACCGGCAACCAAAGCGACGACATGGACCGGGCGCTCCGATTGCTCGCCCAGTCCCCCGATTTTCTCTACCATCTAGAGGATGGCGCCCAGAGCGCCGACGAGCTGGACGCCTACGAGCTCGCCAATCGCCTCGCCTTCCACTTCTGGAACGCCCCTCCCGACGCAGAACTCTTGGCGAGCGCGGCCTCGGGGGCCCTCATGACCGAGGATGCTTACCGCGAGCAGGTCGACCGCATCTTCGAGGATCCGCGGACGCAACAGAGCATGCACGCCTTCTTCGAGGCGTGGCTGGAGCTGGAAGAGCTCCCAGACATGGCGGCCAACGTCGAACGCTCCGACTTCAGAGCCTTCGCGGGCGAAAACCTCCCGAGCCCTCGTCTTCGAGAAGATCTCATCGAAGACACCTTGGCCTTCATCGACCACGTCGTGTGGACGGAAAACGGAAGCTTCTCGGATCTGTTCACCCGCTCGGTGGCCGTTCCGCCCTCCTCGGAGGTCGCTGACCTCTACGGAGTCGACGCCGTGGGCGAAGCCGTCGAGCTGGATCCTCGGGAGCGCGCCGGCCTACTGAGCCGCCCCGCCCTCCTCGCCTACAACCAGGCCGTCACCCGTCCCATCATCAGGGGCGCGTTGGTCCGGGTGCGGCTATCCTGCGCCGAGCTGGTGCTCCCTGACCAGATGGACGACATCCAGATTCCGGAAGCCAATCCCGCCGAGACCACCCGCGCCAAAGTGGAAGACCTGACCGAAGCCCCAGGAACCACCTGCGCCGGCTGTCACCAGCTCCTCAACCCCTTCGGCTTCGCCCTGGAGCGCTATGACGCTCTCGGACGCCACCGAGAGCAGGAGCTGGTCTTCGACGCGGATGGCATGCTCAGCGCCAGCCATCCTCTCGACCTCGAAACCGAGACGCCGGTGGACGGAGTTCCAGTGCGATTTTCGGGTCCGATCGAAATGAGCGCCGCACTTGCCCAAAGCCAAGACATCGAGCGGTGCTTCGCGCGGCACCTGTTCCGACACAGCTTCGGTCGCACAGAGGAAGTGCTCCGTGATGGCTGCACGCTGGAGGCCATTCGCGACGGCGTTCATCGCGGCGCACCGCTGGCGGAGGTTTTTCGCTCCATCGCCTTCACGCCCGAGTTCCGAAGCCTGGAGGAGGTCTACGAATGAGCAACATCCAACGAATCGGTCGACGCCACTTCCTGGCCGGCTCGGCCGGCGTTCTCGCCGTTCCGTTCCTGGGCTCATTGGCTCCTCGTCGAGCCAAGGCTCAATCGACCCCCCAGCTCAGGCTCGTGGTGTTGGGGACCAATCACGGCGGCGTGTGGCCCGAGAACATGTTCCCGCAGCACGGCCCCGAGACCGTTCAGACCATGTATGGCCCCGTTGCCCAGGTGCCGCAGCACGACGTTCGGTGGTCCTCTCTCTCGGAGAGAGTCGAGGGCGGACGGGCCATCCTCTCCGAGGTGCTGCAGGCCGACGCAGGCGTTCTCACATCGGACCTGGTCCGCAAGCTGAGCGTCATCGGCGGCGTCGACATCTCAACCTACATCGGACACAACCGCGCCGCCTTCACGGGCAACTTCGGCGCCAACGACCAGGGCGAATCGCTGCACGGGCTCCAGGTTCAGACCATCGACCAGCTCGTCGCCCGCCACCCCGATTTCAACAAGAACCCCGTCAAGGAGCGCAGCCTCCATTACGGCGAAGGCTACGGCGTCAGCTCCAACGTTCGCTTCTCGGCGTCGGCGGCGAGGGTCAACGGGAAGGTGGTTCCGGTTCAGGCGACCTCACGACCTCGTGACCTCTGGAATCGGCTGTTCGCCGACGTAGGCGGCGACGGAAACCAGACCCCGGTCGTGGACTTGGTCCACGAGCAGTACCGCAGCCTCACCCGCGGCGCCTTCGGAGAGGCACGCCGGCTGTCCCGGTCGGACCGGGACAGGCTCGAAGCGCATCTGACCATGATCTCGGAGCTTCAGCGGAAGCTGAACACCACCGTGACCTGTGACGCGGTCTCCGAGCCGCCGAACGACAGCGGCGTCGAAGGCCTACGCCGAGCTGCCGACCTCTTCGTGGCCGCGCTGCGGTGTGGCGCCTCCAACGTCGGCGTCATGACGGCGGCGGGAGGAAAGCTGTCGCCGGACGACGGGTGGACGAACTGGCACGAGCAGATCGCACACAACGGCGGCGGGGACCGCTCTCGGGACTCTTTCAACCCCGAATTCCAGCGCATCAACTACCGAGCCCACCGTCGCTTCTTCGAAGAAGTCTTCCTACGGATCGCTTCCGGCCTCGACGTCGAGGAGTCGGACGGCCAGACCTTCCTGGACCGGACCTTGTTGCTCTGGTCGATGGAGAGCGGTGACCAGACCCACGTGAACTTCTCCATGCCGGTGGTCACGGCCGGAAGCGCGGGCGGCTTCTTCGAGACTGGTCGCTACGTCGATTACCGAAACTACGGAATCGACGAATGGGTCGATGCCGGCTCTCCAAACCGTCATCCCGGCATCCTTCTCAACCGCGTGTTGGGCAACGTCCTGCAGAGCATGGGCGTGGCGCCGGCCGACTATCACACCGAGCTTCAGCAGGTGCAGCGGGAGGAGTACGACAACGGCGCCCGCGGCTACGGCGTCGTTCAGTACCACCGGTCCAACTTCTGGGCCGGCGCCGACCTTCAGACGAGGATCTGGCCCCGCCACCACTTCGACGACGGCGACGTGCTGTTGCCGGGCTGGGTTCGCGGCGCCTGAGCAAGCCCGCGCTCGGGGACTCCGCCTCGCCTACGCCTCACCCAATCAGGGCTTGTGGGGCCGCTTGACCTCTTTGATGAGCGCCTGGAAGGCCAAGTCCAAAGCGTCGCCGATCCGCTGGCGGCTGCCGAGGGGCTTGAAGCAGCTGGCGTCCTTGTCCGCGCGGTAGAGCACCAGCCACACTGCTCGGGCCCCCTCTAGCACGGGATAAAGAGCGGCGATCAGGGTCCCGTCTCGGTCTTTCTCGTGGATGATGAACTGGTTTTGCCGAAGCGGCTCGACCCCGGCCGCCTTCATGGCCTCCCAAAAGGCCGTCCCGATGCCACCTGGCTCGGCCTGTCGCTTTTCGGACTCGAATTGAAGGGCCGCCCGCCCCGCATCGTCGGAGAACTCGACGACGCCCTCCCGGGTCTTGGCCAAAACGAGAAAGCGCCTGCTCATGGCGGAGCGGCCATAGCAGGAAATTGTGCATCTGGCTCCAATGTCGTCTACTTCAGCCGCCGGACAGCAGGTCCTCGGCCAACGCCTCGGAGTCCTCCAGGAACTGGGTGTAGGCCCGCTCTACCTCCGCCGCCAGCTCTTGCGCATCCTTGCCAAGGCGGCTGCGGTAGGTATCCACCCACCGGGCCAGGAGCGCGCGAAGCTCGTCGTCGAAGGGGGCGGCGATCTGGTTCGGATGGCCACGCCCCAGCTGCACCCCGATGTCGTACAAGACCTCACCAAGTTCCTCCGGCGATTTCAGCATCTCTCGTGGGTCCAGCTCCCGATAGTTATCGACCCAGCTGTGGATCCAGAACGTCCGTCCTTCGACCCGCAGGTAGCCCAGATACTGGTAGGGCGTGTACGCGATCCTCGACTGACCGAGCAGGATGCGGAAGGGATCTATTTTCTCGTTGCCGTCGATGCAGCTGACGCCGCCGAGGTCTCGCACCTGTTTCACTTCCAGGATGACGTCGTCTTCGGGACCCTCGCTCGGGCCCTCGACCCGAAGCAGATACTTCTCGTCGAGAGCCGAACCGATGCCCAGCCGGAGCAGGCCCGCCTCTTCGATCCGGAAGAAGCTCGCTTCGTCGACTCCATTCCGAGCGGCCAGCATGCGATCTACGTAGGGCTGAAGGGCCTCCTGGAAGACGCTTCGCGCCTGTTCGCCCACGGGCTCGATGACCGTCTTCACCCATTCGAGGAAGGCTCTTCGGTCCTCACCGAATCGAGCGCGCAGACGTTCGGCCGGCGTCGGCAGCGGCGCGGCCACCTCGGGGTTCATCAGCGCCCCCACATAGCCCTCGAAGAAGCGATCGGTGATCATCTTCGTCGACGCCGGCCATCCCATGTACTTCACGGTGAGCCGAATCGAGACCATCATTCGAAGCATGTCGATGACCGGTGGCCCGGTGGAGCTGTCGTCGAAGTCGGATAGGCCACGAGAGACGTCGGTGACCGAGTACTGCTCGAGGTGGGCGTCGCCGTGCAGGTTGACGGTGGCCATCGAGGACATGACGTCCGACCAGCGGTCGCAGACGTTTTGACTGAAGCCCCGGTTGATGAAGCGAAAGTAGCCGTGGGGGTGGGCCCGCAATCTCTTCAGCAGCCGAGGGTGTTTCTGAAAAGGAAAGCCATCTGGCGAGATCGCGAGCTCGGCGCTGGGCTCGCCGGCCGGACGCGAGGCGGGCGCCTGACGGGGCGCCGGGGCCCCGGCGGAAGGCTGAGGGGAGGCATGCGAACACGACGAAAGGGCCGTCAGGGCCAAAAGAGAGGCGGAGCCACGCACCGGGCGGGACGCTACGAAGGGCCGGACGGCATCGCAACTGCTCCCCGGATTCCGAAGCAGCTCGAGACCACGAAGTGGCCCAAAGGCGCTTGTCTGGTCCCTTCCGACGGTCCATCAAGGCCGGGATGCGAAGCCAGATCTGCTTGGGACTCCTGGTCGGAATGACGGCCTGCGAGTCCTCACCAAAGGAGAACATCGAAAAGAGCGCCGAGACCCTGGCGCGGCGGGTGCAGGAGCTCCAGGACGACGCCGAGCGCATGCTCGAGGACGCCAAAGAGTCGGTCGACGCCGGACTTCAGGAGCTGAACGAGGCGCTGAAGGCCCTCGACGAAAACGTCGACGCTCAGGCGATCGAGTGGCGAAACAAGACCCAAGACCGGATCGAAGAGCTCCGGAAGGACTGGAAGGAGGCCGAGCTGGACGCTCGAGAGGCCACCGACGGCATGATCGAGCGGATCGACGCGGCCCAGGCCAAAGCGGAGAAGAAGCTAAACACGGCGCTGAAGAAGGTCGAAGCCTCGGGCGAGGAGGCAGGGGATGAAGCCCGGGAAGCGGTCGACGCGGCCCTGAAGTCGGCCGAAGAGGCCCTGGCCGCCGCTCAGTCCACGCCCGAAAACGCCGGGAAGTGAATCTGGGGAGCCGCCGACCCTACGCGGATCGGCGACATGTCGGCAGCGCCATCAGAGGTCGGGGATGCGGGGGGAGAGCCCCCACCACAGCCCTGAAGAAGAAAGGCACACAGCCCGCTGGTAGCGAGCGTCCTTGCGGCGTTGTTCGTCATGCGTGCAAGGAGGTCGTTCCCTTGGTCACGCACTCGAGTCCGACGCCCGTTTTCTCAGCTCGATGCGTTCGAGGCCGGGTCGCCCTCGAACACCTTGCAGATCCGGGCCCGGCTGCGCTTGCGTGGTGTGGGTGGAGGTACGCTTCAGAGAAGCTCACACCGGCGACGCGGAGCGGGTCGCCGAGATCTACAGGCCCTGCGTGGAGGATTCATCGATCTCGTTCGAGGATCGGGTCCCGTCGACACTGGAGATGGGGGAGCGGATCTCGAGGGCGCACCTGTGGTTGATGGCCGAGGCCGATGGCGCCGGCGCGGTAGGCTACGCTTACGGGGCCGCTCACCGAGCCCGGAAGGCCTACCAGTACTCGGTCGAGACCTCGATCTACGTCGACGCCTCGAGCCATCGCGCCGGCGTGGGTCGTCGACTGTATGGCGAGCTCTTGCATCGATTGAAGACGATGGGCTTTTGCCAGGCTCTGGCCGGCACCACGCTCCCCAACCCCGCCAGCGAAGGACTTCACGCCGCGATGGGCTTTCGGCCCATCGGCGTGTTCTCGAAGGTCGGCTACAAGTTTGGGCGCTGGCACGACGTCCGTTGGTGGCAGCTGGAGCTGCGCCCCGAACCGCCGGAAGCCGGAGCTCCGCTCAGTTCAGGCGCAGCAGATAGCCCGCGTGCTTCATGGCGAGGTCGCTGAAGGCCTCGGGATGAATGCAGGCGGCGAGGATCTCCAAAGACTCCACGAGCCGGGGCCCGGGGCGGTTGAAGAAGGCGTTGCCGTCGGTCACGTAGGCCCGAGCGTGACGGGGGAGCTGGGGGAGTATGCTTTGCTCGATGAGGGCGCGCTCACCGAGCGTGCGCTCGACGTCGAAGCCGCAAGGCTTGGCGAGGACCACATCCGGCCGAAGCTCGGCCAAGGCTTCGGGCTCGAGGGTCGGGGCTGGCCCGCCTGCCTCGGCGCCCACCGGCTCACCGCCAGCGAGGCGGATCAGCTCCGGCATCCAAGTGCCGCCGAGCATGATCGGCTGTAGCCACTCGATGGAGACGACGCGGGGCCGCCCTCGCCGCTCGACGGCCTGTTCGGCCCGGACGTGGATCGTCTCGATGCGATCCTTCAGCTCCGTCTTCACCCGCTGCCCTTCGTCGAGTCGTCCGATGAACTCCCCGACCCGGGAGACGTCTTCGAGGACGTCCCCGAGCCGCGTCGGCGACAAGCTGACCAGGCGAACCTGTTCGCTGTCGAGCCGCGCCTGCAGAGCCGCTCGCACGTCGTCCTGCGAGACCGCACACACCTCGCAGAGGTCCTGCGTGATCACGACGTCGGGACGAAGCTCGGCCAGTTGGTCCTGATCGACCTCGTAGACGCTCAGCGCATCGGCGACCACCGCCCGCACGCTGCGGTCGATGTCGGCGCTCGACCCCGAGACATCGACCTTGGACGAGGTCACGACTGGACGGTCCGCGACGCTGGCCGGGAAGTCGCACTCGTGGGACCGGCCCACGAGCTCGTCCTCCGCCCCTAGGGCACAGACGATCTCGGTCGCGGAGGGCAGCAAAGAGACGATTCGCATGCTTGGAACCTCCCAGTGATCTCGGATGCGAGACAACCAATGACGCCGCGTCGGGGGGCGACCTCTCGTTCGGAAACGGCGACTGTCGCTCGGGCGAGGGCAAAGCCTTTACGCCGTCGCGCTCCACATCGGTCTGCCCCACGCCGGGTCGAGCGCGTTTCGGTCAGGTCGGCTGGCCGCGTCAGTCCGATTCGAGATCGGTGCTGGTGAAGACCTCGTGGACGGTGAGCTGGTTGGGCCCAGCGAAGATCTCGGGAGGGGGGCGGTCTTTGTGGGCTTCTTTGAAGCTGTCGCTCTTGGTCCACGCGACGAAGTCTTCGAAGCTGCGCCACCAGGTCTTCACTTCGTAGTAGCCTTGCTGGTCTGGGTCCGGGACCCAGGTCCCCGCTTCGCGGTCGAACTTCATGGGCCGGGGCCGGTGGACCTCGTTTCGAACGAAGCCGGGGGACTGGTCGACGAGGTGCGCCCGGGCTTTGAAGCGGTCTTCGAAGTCGAGCTCCTTCCCTTGCGCGACGGGGATTCGATTGGTCACGACGAACATGCCTCGGACTCTGCGCGCTTGGCGGCCCCGTGCCAATGTCGAGCCGCCGTCCGGCGCGCACGGTCCTGGGTCGTCTCGAGTGGAGTGCAGGCAGTCTCGCACTTTGACCTCTTGCATTTTCTTGCCCAATTCCTTATGGCTCGCCGAACAACTGAATAAAGTGTTGGGACCATGCCGCAGCAAAACCGGCCCCGAAGCTTTTTTTCCGTTCGGAGGCCTCATGACCCACGCAAGACTCACGTCAATTCTTCTTTCGACCACTCTCATCGCCGGCCTTGGCGCCTGTGACTCCGAAACACCGGATGAACAGCCCGACGCGGGCTTCCCCATCATAGACCAGGGCAGCGACCCCGATCTCGGGACGCCCCCTGAGGACATGGGCACGCCCCCTGAGGACATGGGCCAGCCCGAAGACATGGGCACCGACATGGGCGAGGACACCACGCCTCCCACCGTCAGCATCTCGGACAACGTCCCCGACGCGGTAGCCATGGGTGACGTCACCTTCACGTTCACCTTCAGCGAGGACGTGGTCGGCTTCGACGAGGGCGACCTTTCCGTCAGCGAGGGGACGGCCGGCGGCTTCACCATCGTGAGCACAACCGAGGCCAGCGTCGTCGTCTCACCGCCAGCGGACGCCACGGGCACCATCACCGTGACCGTTGGCGCCATGAGCTTCGAAGACGAAGCCGGCAACCAGAACGAGGAGGCGGCCACGGCTTCGCAGGATTACGACACCGTCATCCCAGCAGGAGGCACCACCCTGGTCGACTTCGAGGCGATGCCGCCAGCGGGTCTGCGCGGCTTCGGCGGCGCCGAAGACGCCACGGTGGCCCCAGATCCGATGATGGCCGGCAACAACGTCGCTCGGCTCGTCCGCTCGGACACGGCCGCGGTCTTCGCCGGCGCCACCGTCTTCTACTGTCCCATGGAGGGCATTGCCGAGCTTCCCTTCTCGGGCACCGCCTCCACGATATCGCTCCGCGTCCTGTCGCCGGTGGCCAACGTCCCGGTCCGCGTCAAGGTCGAGAATACCGCGAACGGAGCTCTCTCCGTCGAGTCCGAGGCCATGGTCACCGCCGCCAACACCTGGCAGATGATCACCGTAGACTTTACGAACGAGGTCGCCGGCACGCCGGCTCTGGACCTCGGCGTCACCTACGACAAGCTTTCGGTGTTCCCGAACTTCGGGGTCGAGGGGGCTGCCGTCGGCGAGCAGATCTTCTTCGTAGACGACATCCGCTTCGAGGACGTGAGCTTCCCGAACACCTGCCCCATGGTCGGTCTTCAGCCAGGCCTGCCCTACACTTTCGACAACCCGATGGTGAACTACCAGCTGGCCGGCTTCGAAGGGGCCGAGGACTCGACGATCGTCGTCGACCCCATCTCCGGAACGGGCAACGTCGGCCGAGCGCTCAAATCGAACACGGCGGCCACCTTCGCGGGGACGACCTTCTCGACCGGGCCCAACGAGTCGGTGGCCCTCCTTCCGGTCGGCGCCACCAACTCCGAGCTGCAGCTTCGGGTCCTTTCACCCCGAGCCAACATCCCGGTCCGACTCAAGATCGAAGAGGCTCTGGACCCGACGCGATCGGTGGAGACGGAGGCGACGGTGACGGTCGCGGACCAGTGGCAAACCATCGTGTTCGACTTTGCGAACGAGGCCCCAGGTACGGCGGCGCTGAATCCGACCTACAACTACAACCAAGTCACAGTGTTCTTCGACTTCGGCACCGATGGCGCCTCCGGTGGCGGCGGTGAGTTCTTCTGGGACGACCTCGACACGGTTCCTTGACCCAGGGGCCCGCTCGCAGAGCCTCGACGTTCACCTGGTCGTCGCCGGCCACCGAGTCGAACCGGAAGTGTGCTGACCCTCTCCCTGGCGGTGTGCTGAAAAACGTCGCCTGAGGGGTCGCGCAACCGAAGAATACAGGAACCGTGGTCGGAGCCAGAATCGCCCCGACTTGACCTCCGAGGTCATGGAGAATGACGACGCCCCGGGGCTAGCGTCCGCTTCGACATGACCCAAGACCGCTCGAAGCTGCTCACCTGGGCCCTCGGTACCAACGTTGCTTTCTCGGGGCTGACGGCCCTGCCCTTGCTCGGCATCCCCGAGACCCTGTCACCCATGATGGGCGATGTTCCGGTCTGGGCCCTGCGCCTGGTCGGCGCAGGGCTCCTGGGCTTCATCGGCCTGCTCCTGGTCGCGGTCCGGCGCGCGCGACGCCCCGAGCCCTTGGCTGACCTCGCCCTCCTCATCATCGTTCTGGACTTCGGATGGGTGCTGGGGACCTTGGCCCTGACGCCGGTGGCGTGGGCCGACTTCGCGCCCGCCGGCGCCGCCCTGTTCTGGGGCGTGGGCGCGGTGGTCTTGGCCATCGCCGCCGCCCAGTGGATCGGCATCGACCGGCTCTACGCGGAGGCGGACAAAAGCCAAGGCACGACCCATCGGCTCGCCTTCTCGTCGGTGCTCGACGTACCTCCGAAGGCCGTCTGGCCGGTGCTCGCCGATCTCGAGTCCATCGACCAGCACCTCGGCAGCCTGGCCAACGCTCGGCTAGAGGGGCAGCCAGGGGTGGGCGCCGTACGGACCTGCACGAATGACGGCGGTCAGAGCTGGAGTGAGGAGGTGACAGGATGGGTGCCCGGTCGAAGCATCGACCTGAGCTTCCTCTCCGACCGCCCCGGCTTCCCGTTCCCCATGCACCCGATGCGGGGCGGCTGGATCCTGGAGCCGTTGGGCCGCGGGGCCCGGTTGACGGTCTGGTGGACCTTCACGCCACGCCCCAGGGCCTTGGCGCCTCTGCTCGTGACCTTGCTGACGGTCAAGGCGAAGTCCGACATGATGAACACCATGGCTTCGATGGCGAGGGCAGCCCGAGCGCCCAAGCAGCCCGCAGAGGTAACCGCATGAGCGAAGCCTTTGGGACGCGGCTGCGCCGCTGGCGCCTGCAGCGTCGGTTCACCCAGATGGATCTGGCGGCCGAGGCCGAGGTCTCGACCCGGCACCTCAGCTGCCTCGAGACCGGCAAGGCCGCCCCGAGCCGAAGCATGGCATTGACCCTGGCCGAGGTCCTGGACTTGCCCTTCGGGGAGACCAATCTGCTGCTTTCGAGTGCCGGCTTCGCGCCGGTGTTTCGGGACCGTGGCCTGGACGGGCCCGACGCCGAGCCCGTGCGGGCGGCGGTGGCGTTTTTGCTGCGCCGCCACCACCCCTACCCGGCTGTCGTCGTGGACGCCGGCTGGAACGCCCGCTGCGCCAACGACGCCTACGTCCGCTTTAGTCGGCGGCTCGCCGCCCCCGACGATGTGCTCGATCTCGACCCCGATCCGGAGCGCCTGCACATCGAGCCCTTCGCGAACGCTCCCAACGTGCTCCTCCCGTTTTTCGACGAGGCCCAGCTCAAGCCCCTGGTCCAGAACTTCGAGGCCTTCTCGACCCAGATCTGCCACCACCTGCAGCGCGCCGCCCGGGACGAGCCCGCCGCCTTGGAGACCCTGCACAAGCTCGAGTCCCTGCTGCCGCCTCCCCCGGCCGAGGCTCGGGAGCCCACGACAGATCCCCGTGTCGTGATCCCTTTGGAGCTGTCGGTCAGAGGCGAGGCGCTTCAGCTCTTCACGATGATGTCCATGTTCGCGAGCTCGGCCGACACGGTATTATCGAGCCTGCGCATCGAGACCCTCTTCCCGGCCGACGCGCAGACCGAGCGGCGGCTGCTCGCCTTGGCCACTGGGAGAGCCTGCACCCCGTGAACGCGCCCCGCCCTCCCACGACGGCCGGGCTCGAATTTCCGAGGCTGACTTCTTACCGAAGCGACCGTCACTTCGAGGATTCGAATGCGTAAAGAGACCATGCGATCCCTTCGAATCGCCTTGCTCGTGTTCGCATGTGCCGGCTGCCAAGAAGAGCTCGGCGGACTGGGGCCGGGCGAAGGCGGCTCGGCTGACGCGGCTCCCCCCGAGACCGGCGAGCGAGACGGGGGCGACGGCCCGGCCGACCTGGGTCTCGCTGACGTGGGCAAACCGGACGCTGGCCGTCCGGACACTGGCGGTCCGGACGCTGGACCGCCGGTGATCCTGCCCCCGGTCGACGAGGAGATCTCGCTGCAGATCGAGCTCACCAACTACATCCGGACCGGAGACGAAAGCCCCTTGCCCGACGACGTTCGCGACAATCCACCTTTCGAAGGCCATTCGATTCGAGTGGACGTCCGCTCGATGCTCCCCGGCGGTGAGTCGAGGGGCGTACTGATCCATCCGCCCTTCGGGCAGTCGAGCGGGCCATATCCCGTGCAGCAGGACGACGGAGTCGGCGAGATGGTGTTCACCCCCCAGGTCTGCGCGATCTGCGTTGCGGCCGCAGCTCGGCAGAACGACAGTCGCTTCATCCTGTCGAGCTTGGTGCTGGGGACCGTCATCGATGAAGACGGCGCGCGCCGCTGGTCGGGGACGGGTCGGGTCACGGGCGTGGAGGTAGACGACGGGAGCTTGGTCAGCGTCGAGGCGGCATCTTCTTTGGAGGTCCGCCTCGACGAGGTCGCGCCCCGGGTGCGGGTAGAGACGACACCGTCCGTCCTGCTGCCTTTCGAAGGATTTCGGCTTCGATTCTCCGAGCCCGTACGGGAGCAGGCGACGCTCCTCGAAGTGGACACGAGCGAGGGTCCGGCCGACTTCGATCTACAACCGCGGTTTTATAGTTTCGACGGCGGAGGCTCTCAGGTGATCAGCTTCGTCCTGACGCCGGCTTCGCCTTGGCCTCCGGGGGCGATTACGGTGCGCTACTTCGATCCCCATACCGACCTGTCCGGCAATGCAGCCGAGACCCAAGACCTCGTGGTACCCGTGCATCGAGACCCTCGAGCTTCGGAGCGGGTCGGCTTCGAGGACAGTCTCGAGGACTATTCGGCCTGGGGCCCGAACTCGGATCGCCGGTTCGCGGATGACCGCTGCATCGAGAATTCGTGTCTGGAGCTCGTCGTCGGTGAGTCGAGCGACGCCGGCGTCCTGACCCGCCTCGACTTCGGGCGCCCGATCGAGGGCGTCGGCTTCCAGGTCAGGCTCCTCAGCGAGACCTGCGACGCTGGCTTGGATCTCTTCTCCGTCGCCCTCCCCTGGGGCCAAGCCGCAGCCTTCGCCGGCCGCGCCGGGCGCAGCATCCGAGCCACGACTCCGACCCCCGACGGCGGCTGCGACTCGGGCTGGGTCGAGATGGAGGCTCCTTTGGCGGCGCCAGCTCCGGAAGCTTGGCTCAGCCTCGAGCTCCGGAACACACTGGACCGCTCCCCGCCTCTGATCCTCCTCCTCGACGAGATCGCACCCCGCCCTGCCCTGACCACGAACTGAGGCCGCAACCTCCGGCACCTTTCACGGGCGAGTTTGCCTCGCTCGCTTCTCGCGCCGCGTCCATCGAACGAGGCCCGACCGGCCCATCTTCCCCTTGCCCGTCCTGCTCGCCTCGTCTAGAACCGCGGTTCCTCCCAGCCCGGGTGGCGGAATGGTAGACGCGGCGGATTCAAAATCCGCTTGTGGCAACACAGTGGAGGTTCAAGTCCTCTCCCGGGCATCCACGATTCTTGCAGCACTCGACAAGCGGTCCCTGGAGGTTCGGGAAGCGCTCCGAATGCGAGTCGAGAGCGTCGCCGCGTGAGGCCTGGCCCGAAGTCCAACAAAGCCCTGC